>NZ_KB893415.1 GCF_000374085.1 Spirosoma spitsbergense DSM 19989
CTGTTTCCTGACTGTGGGGCTTGTGGACCAGCGAGTCATCAACGATCAGCACGCCGTCTTCAACTTGATGCTTTCGAACTAATGGCTTAACCGTTTTCCAGAGCGTTTGGCCAAGTTGATGAGGATGGCTTAAAAATCGAGTAACATCATCATGGCTAAGCTGGTCATCCATCAGGCGGGCCATGTTGGTAGCTGAAGTTTGGCCGAATGAACTGAGCAGATAGTCTGTATATAAATCAAGGTTCGTTTGCATTACCAAAGATAATTTGTCCACTTAACCACTTTGCGTAACTTCAGTTAGTAAAAAGAATAGTTAACGGATTTAAAACGTAAAGATGTACCTGTTTTGGATGGAAACGGTGGGGAATGGTTTAAAAAGCCTGCTTTGACCTGCTCCCCGTTCTCCTCCATTTCGTCCTTCTTTCCCTTCGGCGTATCTTTGTAGCCTTTTCAAAACTGTGAATGACATTTTCCAAATTATTTCTACAGGCCGGGCGCGATGAGGCTGTGCGTCGGTTCCACCCCTGGGTTTTTTCCCGGGCCATTAGCCGATACGAAGGTGACCTGAATGACGGCGATACCGTGGAGGTATTCGACCAAAAAAGTCGTTATCTAGCCACCGGTCACTACCACAATGGCAGCATCACCGTCCGTATTTTTTCCTTCGGTGCCACAACCGGCGGTCCCGTTACGCCCGATTTAGCCTTCTGGACGCAGAAACTAGCGCAAATCCGCAGCGTCCGGCAGGCTATCATCAGTAATCAGGAACAAACCAACTGTTACCGACTCGTACACGGCGAAGGAGATGGCTGTACCGGCTTAATCATCGATATGTACAATGGAGTCGCCGTGTTGCAGGCACATTCCATCGGGATGCACCGGGAGCGGGAAATCCTGACGGAAGCACTGAAAGCCGTTTTTGGTGATGAACTGAAAGCGGTATATGATAAAAGTGCGGACACCCTTCCCAAGGAGTATGGCGAAACGATGACCAACGGGTACCTGTTTGGCGAGGTGCCCCTGCCGCACCCGGTGCTGGAGAATGGCCATACCTTTTTAATCAACTGGCAAACAGGCCAGAAAACCGGCTTCTTCCTCGACCAGCGCGATAACCGCGCCCTGCTGGCCCGGTATGCTCAGGGCAAAAACGTACTGAACGCCTTCTGCTATTCGGGCGGTTTCTCGGTGTACGCACTTAAAGCGGGGGCAAAGCAGGTTCATTCGGTCGATGTATCGCAGAAAGCGATTGACCTGACCAATCAGAACGTGGCGGCTAATTTTGGGGAAGACGAGACAAGACACGAAGCTTACACCGATGATGTGATGCACTACTTAAAGGCTCATGACCATCAGTACGATGTAGTAGTACTCGACCCACCTGCTTTTGCCAAGAGTCTGAGTGCGCGGCACCGGGCCGTACAGGGCTACAAACGACTCAATGCCGAAGGGTTGCGCCGGGTGGCGAAGGGCGGTATCCTGTTTACGTTTTCGTGCTCGCAGGTAGTGGACCGGGAACTGTTTTATAATACGATTGTGGCAGCGGCCATTGAAGCCGGGCGTCAGGTACGCGTTTTACATCACCTGAGCCAACCGGCCGACCATCCCGTTAATCTGTTCCACCCGGAAGGCGGTTATCTCAAAGGCCTGGTTTTGTGGGTAGAGTGACGACTTACGAATGATGAATAATAAATTGATGTATTATGGATTGGCTGGTCCATAACGCATCATTTATAATTCATCCTTCTTTTTTGCCAGCTTTCCCTTAATTTTGACTCCTGACCCTGGTGGATAGCCGGTTGATTCATAGCAGTCGATACGCGTAGCTGTATTTCCTCCATTAACTTAATGTACAATCTGGTGTTTCTGTTTATAACCGTAATCACCAACCCACAAACATCAAACTCGTAAGCTACTATGGCTGAATTAATCCGAATGCCCAAAATGAGCGACACCATGACTGAAGGAGTCATTGCGGAGTGGCACAAGAAGGTGGGCGATAAAGTTAAATCCGGCGATGTACTGGCCGAAGTCGAAACCGACAAAGCCACCATGGACCTGGAGTCGTACGAAGAAGGTACACTACTCTATATCGGTGTTGAAAAAGGGGCATCCGTACCCGTCGATGGCGTAATGGCCGTTATTGGCGCCGAAGGTGAAGATTATAAAGCCTTACTGAACGGATCGAGCGGAGGCAGTCAGGAAGAGACTCCCGCCGAGCCAAAGCCGGAAGCAGCCGCTCCCAAAGGGGCAGACAGTACCGAAACCACAACTAAATTACCGGACGATAAAGCCGTTTCGGCGGCTCCGGCCGAAAACGTCAATGCCTCGGTGATTCGGATGCCGAAAATGAGTGATACCATGACCGAAGGGGTTATCGTATCCTGGCAGAAGAAAGAAGGTGATACCGTTAAATCGGGCGATGTACTGGCCGAAGTCGAAACCGACAAAGCCACCATGGACCTCGAAGCGTACGAAGAAGGTACATTGCTGTACATCGGCGTAAAAGAAGGCGAGTCCGTTGCGGTTGATGCCGTTATTGCCGTTGTGGGCGAGAAAGGTGCCAACTTCAAAGTACTACTCGATGGCGGACAGCCCGCATTAGCACCGGCTGCGGTTGGAAACGAGGCCGCTACCGGCGAAGGAGGCAGCGCAACGGTTCAGCAAAACCCACAGGCTGACTTACCTGCCGACGCCGACACCGACCTATCCTATGGTGGTGGTAAGGGCGATATTATTGAGTCGAACGGCCGGATGAAAGCGTCGCCCCTGGCCAAACGCATTGCCGAAGAAAAAGGAATCAACCTGACGCAGGTAAAAGGTTCCGGCCCCGAAGGACGCATTGTTAAGAGTGATGTTGAGTCGTTTGTTCCTGGTAAAGCGGCTCCTGCCTCGCAACCCGCAGCCCCGGCGGCTCAGCCTTCAGCGCCTGCACCCCAGCCCGCTGCTTCAGCTCCTCAGCCAGCCGCGTCGGCACCGGCACCATCGGGCGAGTACGAAGACGTTCCGGTTAGCCAGATGCGGAAAACAATTGCCCGCCGGTTGAGCGAAAGCCTGTTTACGGCTCCGCACTTCTACCTGACCATGGAAATCAACATGGACAAGGCTATCGAACTGCGCGGCACCGTAAACGGCATCAGCCCGGTGAAGGTATCGTTCAATGATTTTGTGGTGAAAGCCGCAGCCCTGGCGCTCAAGCAGCACCCGAACGTCAACTCGTCGTGGTTAGGCGATAAAATCCGTAAGTACAAGTACGTAAACATCGGCATTGCCGTAGCGGTAGACGAAGGACTGCTGGTTCCCGTTGTTCGCAACGCCGACCAGAAAACGCTCTCCACCATTTCGGGCGAAGTGAAAGACCTGGCCGGGAAAGCAAAAGACAAAAAACTCCAGCCGAAGGATTGGGAGGGTAGTACGTTCTCGATTTCCAACCTCGGCATGTTCGGTATCGACGAGTTCACGGCTATCATCAACCCACCCGATGCCTGCATTCTGGCCATCGGGTCGATCAAACAATCCGTGAAATTTGAGGAAGTAGATGGCGTACAGGTTGCCAAACCAACGAACATCATGAAAGTAACGCTCTCCTGCGACCACCGCGTAGTGGATGGCGCAACGGGGGCATCGTTCCTCCAAACGGTGAAGCAGTTGCTCGAAGACCCAATGCGGATGCTGGTATAACGCAGACAGCTGGTCCGCGCCACAAAAAAGCCGCTCCGAATATCGGGGCGGCTTTTTTTGTAAAAAACTAACGAATTAAATGGTGGCTGGCTCCATAGCGGCCTGTAGCTTTTGCTCCAGTACATTTTTGGGAACTGCTCCTATTACTTTATCAACTAATTGTCCGTTTTTGAAGACCATTAAGGTTGGGATACTACGAATACCGAATTGGGCTGGAATCTGGGCGTTTTGATCAACGTCCATTTTGGCCACAATGGCACGTCCTTCGTATTCACCGGCGAGTTGCTCAACAACTGGCCCGATCATTTTACAGGGACCGCACCATTCAGCCCAGAAATCTACTAAAACGGGTTTATCGGAATTTATGAGTTCGCTGAAGTTCGCATCGGTCGCTTCTACGGCATGTGATCCTGCTGCCATGAGTGAAATGTGTTTATTAGTTTAACTTGTTTTCAGCTACATAAACCCTTTTTTGCCCGATTAGTTCAAATCAATTCCTATCGGGTGTAGTGCCCGTTCGTAACTGAAATGTCTAAAAAAATAGTCGTAACGTACAGTTTTTTAGTTCATTCCCTCATACAAGTTCACTGTTTTTCTCAGGAAATCACGTTAGTCAATTTCTTAAGAAAACGGTTCACACACCGGCTATTTTTATCTCAAACAACGAGATAAAACAAGAATAACCTCCCTACATCGTACCTGGAAAGAACTGATTTTTAGAATTTTATTCGTACGATGAAGGGAAATAGAAAATAAAATGCTTATTTGAATTTCTCTCTCAATTGACTCAATTACGCTCATTTTCACTTCATCGTAACGCATGAAAACGTTTACATTCCTGTGCCTGATCACGGGCATTCTACTTAGTAAAACCAGCCTGGTACTGGCACAGCCATTCCCGCTGGAAGCCGTCAAAAGCTATCCCTTCCCCAACGAATTAACGAGTGCGGCAACGGGTTCCCGTATTGCGTGGGCACTCAACGAGCAGGGTAAACGGAACGTGTACGTAGCCGAAGGACCGGACTTTACCCCCCGTAAACTCACCCAGTACACTGACGATGACGGCCAGGAAATCACCAGTTTGTCCATTTCTGACAATGGCAAATGGGTGGTCTACGTACGCGGGGGCGACCACGGTTCCAACTGGGATGATGACGTTCCGGTTAACACGCTGTCAGCACCAGTTCCCCCCTCTGTGAAGCTGTGGAGTGTACCTTTTGCCGGTGGCGAACCGAAAGCCCTGGCGGAAGGCGACGCGCCCGTTATTTCGCCCGAAAGCAATCGGGTTGCGTTCATTAAAGGCGGTCAGGTCTGGGTAGCCCCAACGGATGCCTCTTCAGCCGCCAAATTATTCTTTACCGCACGGGGCACCAACGGTGAATTGAACTGGTCGCCGGACGGGTCGAAACTAGCCTTCGTCTGCGACCGGAAAGACCATGCCTTCGTGGGTGTCTTTACCAGCGAAACCACCCCAATTACCTGGATTGCCCCCTCCTTCTCGAAAGACGCATCGCCACGCTGGTCGCCGGATGGGCGTCAGCTTACGTTTGCGCGAACGTCCGGAAGTGGTGGCGCGCCCGACTCCATTCTCGCACGGAGGCACCGGCCCTGGTCTGTCTGGACCGCCGATGTAGCATCGGGTACAGCGACTCAGATCTGGCAGGCTCCCAAAACGCTGGCCGGTTCGGTACCCAGTACGCATGGCGGGTTCAACCTGCACTGGGCAGCCAATAACCGTATTGTATTCCTGTCGTATCAGAATGGCTGGCCGCACCTTTATTCCATTGCGGCCTCCGGCGGGTCACCCCTGCTACTCACTGGCGGTTCGTTCATGGCCGAACACATCACATTGAGCTACGATAAGAAATGGCTGGTATTCAGCGGTAACACGGGCCCTGACAAACTGGACATCGACCGTCGGCATGTGGTTAGGGTTCCCGTTGACAAGGCTGACATGGAGGTATTGACACCCGGTAACGGTCTTGAATGGACGCCCGTGATAACTGGTGACGGGTCTACCGTAGCCATGATTAGTGCCACCGCCCAACGCCCACCTTTACCAACCGTAATGGCATTTACGAAGGGTACGCCGAAGGTGCTAGCCCAAAACCTGATTCCTGCCAGTTTTCCGCTAAAGCAGTTAGTTACCCCCAAACAGGTTATTGTCAAAGCACCGGATGGCACGACGGTACACTGTCAGCTTTTTGAACCACCCGGTAGTTCCGCTAAAAAGCCATCTATCATTTATGTGCATGGTGGTCCGCCACGCCAGATGTTGCTGGGCTGGAATTATTCTGATTACTATGCCAATGCCTACGCCATGAATCAATATCTGGCGAGTCAGGGGTTCGTGGTGCTATCCGTCAATTACCGGCTGGGCATTGGGTACGGCTACGATTTCCATCAACCGGCCAACGGTGGCGCAACGGGCGCTTCTGAATATCAGGACGTACGGGCGGCAGCGGTATGGCTTTCCGGGCAGTCGGAGGTAGACCCGGCCCGCATTGGTATTTATGGCGGTTCGTACGGCGGCTACCTGACGGCACTGGCCCTCGCCAGAGATTCAAAACTGTTCGCAGCTGGTGTGGACATCCACGGCGTACACGACTGGAGCCAGCAACGATCCGCCCTTACGCCAACTGGCCGGTTCGAAAAAGTACCCGATCTGGAAGCCGCGGCAAAAGTCAATTGGGAATCATCGCCCATATCCTCGGTTGATGGCTGGACATCGCCGGTTCTGCTTATTCATGGCGACGACGACCGCAATGTAGCGTTCAGCCAGAGTACGGATTTGGTTCGGCGGCTCGATAAACAGGGCGTACCCATGGAAACGCTGGTTATCGTGAATGACACCCACCATTGGATGAAGCATGCCAACGCGCTGAAAATGGGCAACGCCACAGGCGATTTTTTCCGGCGAAAACTGATGAAACCGAAGCAGTAACATCCCAGTATAAAACAGACCCTACCTGACTAGCCCTGAAAATCATGCTTTTCTTTACAAGGAATCGACTTTCCATTACTGTTATCGGGCTTTTAATCAGCACCGTATCGCTCCGGGCGCAGACACCCGGAACGCTGGATACGGTGTACAACGATAAGATTAAGGAGTACACAACCGACAAACGGTTTCTGCCGGCATCGGTTCTGGACGTACCCGATCATCCGACCATACCATCCCCGCGCAAACATTTTGGGCAAATTATCGGTACGCCTGGTATTATTCATCGGACGCCGGATATCTATGCCTACTACCAGAAACTGGCGCAGACTTCGCCCAACATCACCATACAGCAGGTGAGTACGACCGAAGAAGGTCGCCCGATTCAACTGGTGGCTATTGGCAATGATGACGCCATGAAACGGCTTGACCATTACAAAAAGCAACTCGCGTTACTGGCCGACCCGCGCAAGGCAGGCAATCAGGACCTCGACAAAATTCTGGGCGATACCAAACTGGTGTACTACCTGAACGGGGGACTGCACTCACCCGAAATGGGATCGCCGGAGATGTTGATGGAACTGGCGTACCGGCTGGTTACCAGTCAGTCGCCCGACATAAAGACCATTCGGGACAATATTATCGTGCTCATCAACCCCGTATCGGAACCCGATGGTTGGGATAAGCAGGTGGATTGGTACCATCGCTACACTAAATTCCGCAAAGAATTTGATGATGGTTTTCCTAAATCGCCACCCTACTGGGGCAAGTACATATACCACGACAACAACCGCGACGGGTTGCAGGTATCGCAGGCACTGACTAAAGCCATGTACAAAATCTTTTACGAGTGGCACCCAACGGCGAGCCTCGACCTGCACGAATCCGTACCCCTGCTTTACATCTCGACCGGCACCGGCCCCTACAACGAAACCATCGACCCCATCACCATTGGCGAGTGGCAAACGATGGCCAACCACGACATGACAGCGCTGGCGGCACAGGGAATGCCGGGCGTTTTTACGTGGGCGTTCTACGATGGCTGGTACCCCGGATATGCCCTCTGGATTGCCATCAACCACAATGCGGTGGGCCGGTTTTACGAAACCTTCGGCAATGCGGGTGCCAATACTTACCTGCGCGACCTGTCTGAACAGAAATACGCGGGCGATGCCGTCACCTCGAAGGAATGGTACCGGCCCGATCCGGCCACTCAGAAAGTGTATTGGTCGTACCGGAACGGCATCAACTACATGCAGGCCGGGGTGCTTGCTTCGCTCTCGTACGCAGCCACAAACAGCCGGATGCTGCTGAAGAATTTTTACCAGAAAGGGCTGAACAACATCAAAAAAGGCACGGATGAAAAACCCAAAGCCTTCATTATCCCCAAAAATCAGCGCGACCCGGCAATGACGGCCTACCTCGTCAATCAGTTACGGGCGCAGGCCATTGAGGTGCATAAAGCCGAATCGGGCAAAAACCAGGGCGATTATGTGGTATTGCTCAATCAACCGTATCGGAATCTGGCCGTAACGTTACTAACGAAGCAGAACTACCCGAAAGAAGCCAAGTTTCCGCCCTACGACGACATCGCCTGGACCCTGGGCTATCTGTATGGCGTAGAGGTAAAAGCCGAAGACAGCCTTACCTACGCCACGAGTGATCTCAAACTTATCAGCGATGAGGTGAAGTATGCGGGCACCGTGGTCGGCGACGGCACACAATACGTGCTGAATTACAAGGGTCAGACCAATTTGTTGCCCGCGCTACTGTGGATGAAATCGCAGGGAAAACAGGCTAAAGCCGTGGTGTTGGATACCAAAGCTGCCTTTGCGGGACTGAAAGACACATTGGCGGCTGGTGCTGTGGTATTTTCCGGGTTGACGGCCAGTCAGTCGAAGACCTTAACCACGCAGTTCGGACTCGATCTGCTGGCCACAAAAGCCAGTCCTGCCGGTATAGGCTCACCCCTGCAACAACATGACGTAAACCTGCCCCGCGTAGCCATTTACCACAGTTGGTTCAATACACAGGACGAAGGCTGGGCGCGCTACACGTTCGAGCAACGCGGCATTCCCTATACCTCCATCAACAAAGACCAACTCAAAACGGGCGACCTGCGAAAAAAATTCGATGTTATTCTGATTCCCCGGATGCGCGGTTCCGCTACCAACTTCATCCACGAAATAGACGCACGCTACGGCCCCCTCCCCTACACCAAAACGCCCGAGTTCCCCTCCCACGGTTTCCCCGACGCCACCACCGACATTACCGGTGGTCCCGGTTTTGAGGGAGTCGACAACCTGAAAAAATTCGTGGAAGCAGGCGGGGTACTCATCACGCTGGATAACTCCTCCCTGATGATTGCCGAAACGGGCATCGTCCGAGACCTGGAACCGGTCAGTGCGCCAACCCTGTTTCATCCGGGTTCCATTGTGCAGGTGAAAAACCGGCAACCCAACAACCCAATTATGTATGGCTTCCCCGAAACGTTTGGCATTTTTCGGGGTATTGCGCCCCTGCTGCAAACCAGACTCTCTAACCGCGACATGATGCTGATGCAATACGGCACCAAACCACTCAAAGACGAAGAGGTCTACAAGGGAGCCATCCTGGGCATGCCCGACAAAAAATCGGAAAAGGAAGCGGCAAAACCGGCTATTCCGAAAAAGGAAGACCCCTATGTGCTGTCGGGCATGGTCCGAAATGAGCAGACCATTATTGGGCATGGAGCCATCTTCAACATGCCGGTTGGGGCTGGGAGGGTCATTGCCTTTACCTTCGACCCGTTGCACCGGTACCTGAATCACCACGATGCCCCGCTGGTGTGGAACATCCTCATCAACTGGAATCACCTGGAAACACCCGCCAATCCAGCCACGACAGAAGCCGTCACGAAGCCAGATAGCAAAGCAGGAGGAGGCAGGTAAACGAAGCTTTCAGCCATAAGAACCACACTACGGTAAGCGGTAGTCATCCCTGCATGGGCAAAGGAAAGCGGCCATTTTTACGCCGGACAGGTAGACTATTAGCCATCCACCGCCGGCAGAACCCCGTTTAGACCCGTCTGCCGGGCGAGGTAACCAAT
The DNA here is from genome assembly GCF_000374085.1 of Spirosoma spitsbergense DSM 19989. Taxonomy (GTDB): domain Bacteria; phylum Bacteroidota; class Bacteroidia; order Cytophagales; family Spirosomataceae; genus Spirosoma; species Spirosoma spitsbergense. The sequence continues at coordinate 9,708 of NZ_KB893415.1, forward strand.
CAATCGGATTCAGGTATTTATTAGGAAGTGATGAACCCCTGCATTTATATTTGACCGGTAAGCGGATCTGGTCCGAACGTACGCGGGCTGCGGGGCCAGGAACCGCTGTACCTACAACCAAAACCCGACTTGTTCCACTCCCTGTTCAACAGGTTATGCGCTGGCAAGTCGGTTATATTTCGGTTAATTTGCCTTCATTTTTACGGGGTATGGACTTTAGAGCTTTTGAAGCAACGCCGGGCATTCGCGTTATTGTGCTGCCGGATGCCCCGGTTTATACCCATGTAGCGGCAAGCGATGACTTTATCCGCGTGTCGGGGCTGAATCGGAACGAGGTCATTGGAAACGGATATTTCGACGTTTTAAAGAAAACTCCCTTTAAACCCGACTGCGCCCGTGAGCAGCAGTTACGGGCTTCGTTTGCCTACGTAATGGCGCATAAGCAACCCCACGAAATACCCACCCAGCGCTGTGCGGTCATGACGCAGGATTGTGCGCTCCATGATCGATACTGGAACATTCAGCATGAGCCCCTGCTGGATGAGGAGGCCACCCTCACCGGCATTATTCACACCGCTGTTGATGTGACGGAGCAGGTACAGCGGGATCAGCATAGTAAACAGACCATCGACTTTTTACTCGACAATGCGCCGGTTGGCATGGTGATCTGCGAAGCCATGCGTGATCCGGCGGGCCTGATCACCGACTTTTACCCGAAGCACATCAACCGGCAGTATTACCAGCTAACGGGGTTCAGCCCGGAGGAATTGAAAACGGGTACCTTACAAACCATTCTTCAGGCACTGGGCAGTTCACCCGTTTTTAGCACGATTGTCGATGTGGTTGAACAGGGAACCACCCTGGTTCGGGAGCAGTTTATTGCCCGAACGGCCCGGTGGCTGTCCGTTGCCTTCGCCAGACTGAATGATGGGATTCAGGTCACGCTCACCGACATTACGGAGCTAAAGAAGTCACAACTAGCTCTGCATCAGGAGGTAGCCTTTTCCAGAGGTATCCTGAATGCTTCCCTGAATGGGATCTACGTACTGACCGCCATTCGGGAGCCCGATGGCACCGTCAGCGATTTCTCCTTCATTCAGGTCAACCAGAAATTCGCCGAACTTACGGGCTATCCTGTGGCTGATTTGCCGGGCAAATCGCTGGTCGAGCTGTTTCCGCATACCCGGTCGGGTGGTCTCTTTACCAAACTGTGTCAGGTTGTCAACGGCGAGTCGATTACTCCTCAGGTGATGTACCACGCCAAATCCTTTGACCGCTGGTACGACTACATGGTTGTTCGGCTGGCCAACAACGACGTGGTGGTAACGTTTCAGGAAATTACCCGGCAGCGCGAGTTTGCCATCCTGGTGGAACAGCAGAAAAACATGCTGGACAGCATCCTGAATCACTCGCCCAACGGCATAACGCTTTATGCCGCGATTCGGGACGACAAGGGTATCATTCAGGATTTCCGCTGCATTGTCACGAATCAGGCGGCCGAAACCTTTACGCAGGTTCCCAGGGAAGAACGATTGCGCCGAACGGTGCTGGAAATTGTGCCTGATCTTAAGGAGAGTGCTCTGTTCAGACAGGCCGTTTCCATCATGGAAACGGGCGAGGCCTTTCAGTCGCAATACTACCACACACCCATTGACAGGTGGCTGGAGTTATCAATCGTCCGGATGGACGAGAACCACCTGATCAATGTATTCACGGATGTGACCACCACCAAGCAGGCCCAGCTCCAACTGGAGCAGTCGATTGTGGAGTTAAAGCGGTCAAATGAAGAACTCAAGCAATTTGCCTACGTAGCTTCCCACGACCTGCAGGAGCCCGTCCGGAAAATCCGTATGTTCAACAGCCTCATGGCTCAGTACGCAGAGCCGGGCAGTGAGATGAGCCGGTACATCAGCAAGGTGGAGCATTCGACCATCCGGATGACGGGTTTGATCAAGAGTCTTCTCGATTATTCAAGCCTTTCGCAGGACAGGCAGCGCTTTTCGGATGTAGACCTCAATACCATACTGGAAAATGTGCTCTCGGATTTCGAAGTGCTGATCACCCAGAAGCAGGCGGTTATTCACCATGATCCCCTGCCCATGCTGGAAGCGATTCCCTTACAGATGAATCAGCTTTTTTTCAACCTGATCGGCAACGCACTAAAATTCAGCCGCAAGGGCATACCGCCCATTATCTGCGTAAAAGCGGTTCCGCTGCCGGAAGACCGGAAACTGACGTTTCCGGTCCTGCAAAAGCACCAGGACTACATGGAGATAACGGTTCAGGATAACGGTATTGGTTTTAATCAGGAATACGCCAGCAAGATTTTTACAATTTTCCAGCAATTGAACGACCGGAGTTTATTTGACGGGTACGGCATTGGTCTGGGTCTTTGCAAAAAAGTAGCCGATACCCATAAAGGAGTTATTTTTGCAGCCGGTGAACCCAAAGAGGGGGCTATCTTTACAATACTGCTCCCGCGTAAACAACGTTAATACCTAAACGAACAAGCGAATGACAACCCTGGACATGCCGGTGAATGAGTGTGACCGGCTGGAGGCCCTCCGGCGATACAACATCCTGGATACTCCGCGCGATGGCAGTTTCGACCGGATCACCAAACTGGCGGCTACGCTGTTTAATGTTCCCATTGCCATTATCAGTTTAGTCGATACAGATCGAATCTGGTTTAAATCGCATTATGGCCTGTCCATCAACCAGATTGGCCGGGACCCCGGTTTATGCGCATCGGCCATCCTGTCGAGCGAGGTGTATGTCATTGGCGACGCCTGTAAAGACCCCCGGTCCCTGACGAACCCACTGGTTGCGGGCGAATTTGGCCTTCGTTTTTATGCAGCCATGCCCCTCCAAACGGAAGACAATTACAATTTAGGCACGTTATGCATCATTGATAAAGTACCCCGAACCCTGTCGGCCGACGAACGGGATATACTCACCCAACTGGCGCAGGTTGTCATGGATGAGATGGAACTCCGGCTGTCCTTACGGAATACGGTAGCCAGCGTGAAGCAGCTATCGTCCGACATGGCCTACCACCTGAACGAAACGATCAATTTTGCAAAATCGACTTCTGCTAATCCAGAAAATGATCCGATGTTGACGTACCTGAATGCCTCCCGCATATTTTTACTGAATATCGAAGACCAGCTGGACCTGTTATAACGGGTATTCTTAATCGAACGCCCGGCGCGGGCGTACCCCCATTTTTGATCCGACTAACTTTTGCCGCGATACGGACGGCAATTTCCCCGGACTCTGTCTATTGAAGGCCCGCCTGACGGATTCGCGAATCCGTCAGGCGGGCCTCTGCACGGCTGTCCACAGCCCGAAACCCATCGAAGAATTTGCTGATCCTGGTTTTGCAGCCAGGCAACCCGAAATAGCGAAACTCCCTATCAAGCAGAGCATTAACTGTCCGTTCATCGGTTTGGTAGCCCATGGCCATAACTAACACATACGGCTTTAGCCCAGACGGAATCAGGTATACCTGTACCTGAAAATACCCGCCAATTTTACCGCGACTGAAACCATCAGTAAGCCTGATATGAAAGTAGGAGGCAAGGGAGGTTGGCCTTCCTTATGATTACAATACACCGTTAGCTCATTGGTTTTGGCAGCATCAGGAAAAATGCATTTATTTGGCAGCAGACAAACGCGGCTATTGGTTCCGAAATAAACCTGTCGCGGAACTAAAAGTAGCTGATAATCAACAGGAAGTAGTTCCGCGAAATCGCGCACAATAATATGTTGGGTGCGAGTCCATAAAGTGCTTGCGGGGTGGACTTCGGTTGACAGGCAGCGCGGCTCGGAGGATAAGGTTAGGCTTCCATTTTCGGGTTTCGGCTGACAAGGTGAACGCCCCGTTTGGGTAAATTCAATAAACGGTTCAGAATAATCAATCTATTTAAAAAAGTTGATGGACATAACTTTTGACAGAAACAAAGTAGTTATCGCTGATAAATCACACTACTCAGTAGTGTCACAACTTCGTTATCTCGCTTATTCTAAGTCCAAATCGTTTGAAGTTGTTGACCAAGATGCGCTCAAAGATTACTGTGATTGGTCCGACACGGATGAGTGCGGACTGGTGCTTCTTGCATTGGACAAGAGCAACGAAGCTATTTGTACTTTAAGAGGTAATGTTTACTTCTCGCAAAAAGACTTATAGAGTTTTCGACAACGAATTAGAATCGCTATCTTGAAAAAAGCTAAAACGAACGTTGACCTATGCGGGTAGATGACGCTGAACTGCTAGATGAAGTACTGGACGAGACCGTCGATTACAGCCCCGACTTGAAGGCGTTGGTACTTCGAATGATCCACCAACAGAAGGGAAATATGGAAGCCGTAGCCACCCAAACAGGCTTGCCCCTTTCTACCCTTTACAAATGGTTGAACCGCTGGAATCAGCAGCAAAAAGACCTAAAAAAAAAGAGTTGATCAGCCGGCGAGGGAAAGGGGGTGGGGCCAGTCTACAGGTTGAAGAATCAGTTTGGGAGGCTTGGCGTAGCCATCTCCAAAGGCAACCTGTGCAACATTGGACGGCAGAGGAGTTAGCAGGAATCTTTGTCGAAATGGGCGGGATTCGCTACTGCTCCAGCCATTGGTGCCAGCTATTGCGCCAACGGGAAGGGATGTACTTTTACAAACCGCGTCCGCGTGATTATCGTCGGTCAGACGATGCGCCGGAGCAGTTAGCCGACCGGATTGAGGCCACCTTTGACGCTTTGCAAGCGATGGGTTATAATTTAGAGCGAGTAGGGTGGGGTTTTGCTGATGAAACGGCGGCTCAATTACACAGTAATAACACGCGGTTTTGGGCCTTCGAGCCGGGCTTGAGTCGGGTGGTGAATACTGACCGGGGTAGTCAGAGTTTCTTTGGATTTTACGGCATTAATGCCTGTAGTTATCTGACAGCATTGAGCAATGGAAAAATGGAGAGCATCAAAACCGCTCTTTTGGCGGTGAAAGCGGCCCAGACAGATTGTGATGCGTTAGTGGTGTTTTGGGATAACGCTTCGACTCACAAGGCATTAGAAACGTGGGGTTGGGAACGGCGTATTTTCTTTGTTTGGATTCCGCCTTACAGCCCTGAGTGGTCCGCCACCGCGGTTGAACCCGATTGAGAAGCTCTGGAAAAGCAGTAAACGTTGGGTTAACCAGCATCAATTTGTCAAACAACTCGATGAGTTAGTGAAGCACTTTGCGAGCGGTTTTGATCAAGTAAAAGACCAGCTATCATTTGCGGCTAGTTGGTGGGACCAGTACCAAAATCAGCTTTCTTGGTATAGTTCTATCTTTAATTCTGATACGTCAGCGTAAAGTCTATA
>NZ_KB893416.1 GCF_000374085.1 Spirosoma spitsbergense DSM 19989
CACCTCGACTTTGGTTCTGGGAGAACAGGCTGAAGTTATTGGGGATGGTCGCTTTGGTGTATGACTTCTTGTTGTCGTTACTGAGGAATTGGCCCCATTGGGTGCCTCTTTTTCTCAAACGGTGGGTACCCCGAACAGGCAATCGGCACCGAAAAGCTTTGGTGCCGATTTACCGCTTACGCTCAGCCATCACTAACGCACTGATGGTCGCATTCGCCATCACCCAAAATTCGGGATGACTCATGCTTTTCGCATTACTTTCTGTTTACTTTACCTGATTCACAACGGCGGCAAATGCCTCCGGGTGGTTCATGGCCAGGTCGGCCAGTACTTTCCGGTTCAGCGTGATGTCTGTTTTGTTCAGCGCGCCCATAAAGGCCGAATAGGATAACCCATGCATCCGGGCACCCGCATTGATCCGCTGAATCCACAGCGCACGGAAATCGCGCTTTTTGGCACGACGGTCGCGGTACGCGTATCCTAATCCTTTCTCGACAGCGTTTTTAGCAACTGTCCAAACATTTTTACGCCGACCAAAATAACCTTTGGCCAGCTTCATTACTTTTTTCCTGCGTGCCCGTGAGGCTACGTGATTGACGGAACGTGGCATTGTATGCTACTTGTTTTTTGACGACAGGCGGAAAGAGAGTGTAGCGTGTAGAATGAAAAGTGCAGAATAATACAGAAATCCTGTACTGATCGTTCATCATTCATCATTCATCATTCACTTAAAGCCTGGCTTCGGGTGAAACGTGAAACCAGAACGCAATCGCGTTCTTTCTTAGTCCTTAGATGTTCAGCAACGCTTTGATACGACGCTCATCAGGACCATCAACCAGCGTATCATGCACTAAATTGCGCTTCTGCTTGGTTGTTTTCTTAGTCAGAATATGACTGTGGAAGGCGTGCTTCCGCTTGATTTTTCCGGTACCAGTCAGCTTGAAACGCTTCTTGGCGCCCGAATTTGTTTTTACTTTTGGCATTGCAGTAAACCGCTTTGTGGGTAAAATTTAAGTAAACAGGCCGCAAAGATACAAAAAAAGAGAACGTAAAATGAATAATGGGCCATGTAAAATGGAGTAAGTCTTTCCTACTACCCTTTTACATGGTCCATTATTCATTTTACATGCCTAGCTACTTTTTATTTCTTAGGCACAACAACTTTGGGCGACAGGAACATGCTCATTCGCTTGCCTTCCAGTTTGGGTTCAGACTCCACCTTGCCGTACTCTTCCAATCCTTTGGAAAAACGATCCAGTAGTTGAAATCCCCGATCTTTAAATACGATGGCCCGACCCACGAACTGTACGTAGGCTTTCACCTTGGCACCTTCTTTCAGGAAGTTAATGGCGTGCTTGAGTTTAAACTCAAAATCGTGATCGTCCGTATTGGGACCGAATCGGATTTCTTTTATTACCACCTTCGTGGCGTTCGCCTTGATTTCTTTCTGCTTTTTCTTTTGTTCGTACTTGAACTTAGAGTAGTCTACAATACGGCAAACCGGCGGTGCGGCATTAGGCGACACCTCAACCAGGTCGAGGTTTTGTGCTTTGGCCATGGCCTGCGCCTTGTTCGTCTCGTAGATGCCCTGCTCTACATTCTCACCGACCACACGCACTTCGCGGGCTAAAATGCGCTCATTTACTTTGTAAGGTTCTTCAACCACGCGACGGGGTGGTCTGCGCTGGGGTAATGCCATAGATTATGTTTAGGGTAACAATTTTTCAAACTGACTTTCCAGAAGTCGCTTGGATAACGTAAAGGTTGCTAAAAAGTTCGATAAACCAGTCAAAATACGGATTCTAAACAAGTTTAAATCGGCGGGGAAGCGGGTGAGTGAGTGAGTAGTTGATCCACTCACTCACTGATTTATTACATCTTCACCTCCGCCTGGAATAAGGACACAAAGTCATCCACCAACATACTACCCAGGTCGCCCTGTCCTTTACGGCGAACAGACACTCCACCTTCGGCCGCTTCTTTTTCGCCAACAATCAGCATGTACGGGATTTTATTCACTTCGGCATCCCGAATTTTGCGGCCAATTTTTTCATCTCGATGATCGACAAAGCCCCGAATATCGTGTTCCTGCAGCGTAAAAAACAGGTCGTTGGCGTAGTCTTCGTACTTTTCCGAAATGGGTAAAATAGCAATCTGGTCGGGCGAGAGCCAGAGGGGAAAGTTACCGCCCGAGTTCTCAATCAGGATGGCAATGAACCGCTCCATCGACCCAAACGGTGCCCGGTGAATCATAACGGGCCGGTGTTTCTGGTTATCGGCTCCTACATACTCCAGTTCAAATCGGTTCGGCAGGTTATAGTCGACCTGTATCGTACCTAACTGCCATTTCCGACCTAAGGCATCACGCACCATAAAGTCGAGTTTAGGGCCGTAGAAGGCCGCTTCGCCCAGTTCCGTTACGGTTGGCAGACCTTTCTCGGCCGACGCTTCGATAATGGCTGATTCAGCCTTCTCCCACAGGTCGTCAGAACCAATGTACTTGGTTTTATTCTCCGGATCACGCAGGGAAATCTGGGCACTGTAATCTGAAAAACCAAGGGAGCGGAAAACGTGCAGCACCAGGTCGATCACCTTCATGAATTCATCCTTCACCTGGTCGGGGCGGCAGAAAATGTGCGCATCATCCTGCGTAAATCCCCGCACGCGGGTCAGGCCATGCAGCTCGCCCGACTGCTCGTAGCGATACACCGTTCCAAATTCAGCCAGCCGCAGGGGCAGGTCGCGGTACGAGCGGGGTTTGGTTTTGTAAATTTCGCAGTGATGCGGGCAGTTCATGGGTTTCAGCAGAAACTCCTCGTTTGGATCGGGCGTCCTGATGGGCTGAAACGAGTCTTCGCCGTATTTTTCCCAGTGTCCCGACGTTACGTACAACTGTTTGCTACCAATGTGGGGCGTCACTACCGGCGAGTATCCGGCCCGGAGCTGGGCTTTCCGCAAGAAATTCTCCAGTCGTTCGCGCAACACGGTTCCCTTAGGCAGCCATAGGGGCAGCCCCGCTCCTACTTTCTCTGAAAACGCGAACAACTCCAACTCTTTACCCAGCTTACGGTGGTCGCGTTTTTTGGCTTCCTCGAGCAGGTACAGGTACTCGTCGAGTTCTTTCTGTTTTGGATACGTGACGGCGTAAATCCGGGTTAGCTGCTTATTTTTTTCGTTGCCGCGCCAGTAGGCACCAGCCACGTTCATCAGTTTAGCCGCTTTAATAAAGCTCGTGTTGGGAATGTGTGGCCCCCGGCAGAGGTCGGTAAAATTGCCCTGCGTATAGAACGTAATCGTGCCATCGTCCAGCCCGTCGAGCAGGTCGAGTTTGTAGGGGTCGCCTTTTTCCTCAAAGTAAGCAATAGCCTCCGCTTTGCCCATGGGCGTACGGACGTAGGCCTGTTTCTGGCGAGCCAGTTCCAGCATTTTATCCTCTACCTTTTTGAAGTCTTCCTGCGAAAACGGCTGCCCCCCCAGGTCTACGTCGTAATAAAATCCCGTTTCAACGGCGGGTCCAATACCAAATTTAACCCCCGGATAGAGGCTTTCCAGGGCTTCGGCCAGCAAGTGCGCCGACGAGTGCCAGAAGGTGGCTTTCCCTTCGGGGTCATTCCAGGTCAGCAGCTGCACGTTGGCATCGCTCTCAATGGGCCGGGCAGCATCCTGCACCACTCCATTTACCTTGGCGGCCAGTACATTACGGGCCAGCCCTTCGCTAATCTGGGTAGCAACATCCAGGCCGGTACTGCCCTTTGGATACTGCCGAACGCTGCCATCGGGCAGCGTTACGCGGATTTGTTCGTCCTGCGCAATCATAGTGTTGTTAGTTATTTATGGCACCCACAGCTTACCTACAACTGTAAACTGCTTATTCTTACTACTTGTGAGACAAGGCGTATGATCTATTTCATACGCCTTGTATACTTTATCCGGCATCAATTCTGTCCAATCGGTTTCACCGTTCGCTGCAACGAATCGCTGGTACCCGATGTTACGCGGCTCTTGGGCTGAATGGTTGAAATACGAATACGACTCGTATCCAGTACGGGACGGCTTCGCGTTGGGTTCAGCGGTTTTGCTGCGGTATCCGGCGAAAAAAACGGATTATTTCTGACGTATTGATGGCGTTGCGAGCGCCATAAACCAGCAGCAGCCTGTCGGTCACCGGCGTTCTGCCGGGTGGCTTTGGTATAAGCCGCAATGGCCAGTTCGTACTGCCCCATCTGTTCGTGGCAGTACCCAATATAGGTATCAATACGCGGAAACTGGGGACTCAGTTCCTGAACGCGCTGGTAGTTAGCCAGTGCGTCGTAGTAATTCCGGTATTTCTGGTTGAGGAGACCCATCTGAAAATACGCCTGATAGTATGTTGGCTGTACCTTCACTGTTTGCTGATAATACAGCATGGCACTGTCTGGTTTACCCTCAGTATGATAGATTAATCCCCGGCCATAATACAGTCGGGCATTGTTCGGGAAGTAGTGTAGTGCCTGTTGATTATACACCAGGGCGGTGTTCATATCGCCAATGGTCCGATAAACGGAGGCCAGTTGATTGTACGTTTCCAGGTAACGGGGTTTTAGTCGTAATGACTGCTGGTATAATACCAGCGCCTGCGCCGTATCGCCCTGACGGGCGGTCATCAGGCCCTTAAAAAAGTACGCTTCGCCATCGTAAGGAGCCATTTGAAGGGCTTTCGCTACGTAAAGTTTCGCTTTATCGAACTGATTCTGCTGTTGCAGTAAATCGCCCTGAAGCGTATATAATTCGGGCGTATCAACACCTAATATTTCGGCCCGCTGCGCATTCTGGAGGGCCTGAGCGGGACGGTGCAATGCCCGAAGAATCTGAGCACGCGTCAGATAATACCCGCCTATGTTGTCATTCCGTTCAATGGCTTCATCAATATCGGTAAGGGCTTCTTTCACCCGCCCCATCATGAGTAGAATACCCGCCCTTTTTGCGTAAGCCGACGGGGGCGACGATTGATTGATGGCTGCGGTCAGTGCGCGAAAGGCCCCGGCTGACCGGCTACTGTCATCAAACGCAGGAAAGTCGGGGATACGGGCCGCCTGCCGGTTATCGTCGTTGCAGGCCATTAAAAAGAGCGAAAGAGCGAACGAGTGAAAGAATGAAAGAACGAAAAGCGGGCGCCCCCCTTTTTTGCTCGTTCGCTCTTTCGCTCGTTCGCTCTTTATACATCTCTCTCGCTCTTTCATTCTTTATCTATGAGCTAAACCGATAAAATACCCCTAACGGTAGCCGTTTGTTGGCCTGGTCAGACACGGCCAGCTCACCCCATTCCGGGTTTGGTACGCTGCCAAAAATCTGCCGTATCAGGTTATCCAGAATAAGGGGTGAGAACCCCAGCGAATACAAATTAATGATAAAGAAAAAATCGGTCCGATCCAATAGGTCGGCGCAGGCTTTAAGCAGTTCATTCAGGTGTTCTTCGAGCACCCACTTTTCGCCAGCGGGGCCACGGCCATACGCCGGAGGGTCCAGAATGATCCCGTTGTACTGATTGCCCCTTCGCACCTCACGCCGAACAAATTTCATGGCATCTTCCACCATCCAGCGGATATTGGTCAGTTCGCTATAGTCCATGTTTTCACGCGCCCAGCTAATAACCGGTTTCACTGCGTCAACGTGCGTCACCTCGGCTCCGGCCTGACGGGCTGCCAGAGACGCTCCTCCCGTATAGGCAAACAGATTCAAAACGCTGGGCCGGGCTACATTCGGCAGCATCGATTTGATTTTATCGTGAATATACACCCAGTTATTAGCCTGCTCAGGAAACAGCCCAACGTGCTTAAAGGTGGTAAGAGCCAGCTTAAACCTAAGGTTTAAGCCACCCTGCCTGAAGGAAACGGACCAGGGATCGCGCATATCGGGCTTGGTTTGCCAGTCGCCCCGTTCCGGCGACTGACGGTCGCGCTGGAAAACAGCATGGGCCAGACGTGTCCATTCCTGATCCGTGAGTGATTTATCCCAGACGGCCTGCGGTTCGGGCCGGGCCAGAATAAAGTCACCAAACCGTTCGAGTTTCTGAACGTTACCCGAATCAATCAGTTCATATTCCGACCAGGGCTCAGGAATAATCAGTTGTATGTCAGCCATGTACTTCTCTTAATGATAAATTATTGCCAGACTTGTCAGTTTATCATTCATCATTATTTTCCTGTCCCATTTTCAAAATCAATTCGAATTCATCCGCCCGAACGGGCATAACCGACAGGCGCGACTGCCGGATGAGGCTAAGGTTGGCCAGTAAAGGTTCGGCTTTAATCTGAGCCAGCGACACGGGTTTTTCCAGTGCCATAACGGGTTCCAGTTCTACCACTACCCAGTCAGTTGGTTTCGTGGCTGTCCCTTCAGGCTCGTTCAGGGCGGTGGGATCAGGATAGGCTTCGGTAACTACCGTTGCCAGCCCCACCACCGCAACGGCGGACCGCCCCGGCTTGGTATTACTGTGATAAAACAGGACCTGATCGCCCAATTGCATGGTTTTCAGGTTGTTTCGTGCCTGATAATTACGAACGCCATCCCAGACAGCACGTCCCTGCTCGATAAAATGATGCCAGCCGTAGGCGTCGGGTTCGGATTTAACGAGCCAGTAATTCAATGTTGAATGATAGATTGAGTGAATTATTGATTGGTCAGAAGAGTGACGGGCGGCCCGTTACTCTTTTGACCAATCAATAATAATCGTCCTGTTCGTGGCTGCTACTGCCAAATGGGGAACCATATTCATCGGCTTCATCGTCATTGTAACGCGGGCCAGCCACTTTCAATAACAGGGTCTTATACATGATCATGATCTGGCCGGTATGGTACATATCGTGGTTGATGATGCCGTGCAACATGTCGTAGTACGTATAATCCCGACCCGGTACAATGTCTTCCAGGAATTCGTCATCGTCCCGTTTGTCAAGTTCGTTGATGAGTTCTTCCTGGCTCAGGCTTAATTCCATTTCCAGTGCTTCCCACTCGAAATCGTCGATCTTATCGGGCAGGGCACCAAAATCTTTATTGGGGGTGGTAATATCGAATGCTTCATCGCCCTGCATTTTCTTGACGCAGAAAATTCGCCAGCTCGTCATGTGAAAAACAAGTTCGGCGATGCTATGGGTGTTGGGGGAAATTCGTTTCCCGGCCATTTCGGGTGTTACTCCCCGTAAAACATCGACTACCGATGGGCCGTGCCAGGCTTCCTCCCCCTCGTAGGTTGTATTCAGAAGGTCAATAATGCGAATCAGTTCGTCGTTTGGAACCATTATGAATGGATGATAAGGTGATTGGATGGGCCGGTAGGTTCATTCACCCTACGCGACATCCCTAAAAAAGAGTTTTTATACGGTATCGGTACGGGTTGCTTTCCGGATTGTGGAGACCCGTGTATCTGTTTTCAATCGTGTTATCAGGTTGTAAAGTTCCTGACCATCGCTGCAAAATAATCGGTTCATTACGCTGTATTCGTCAATTTCCCCATCGTTATCCCCAAACGCCGTACCCGGTTTTACGCTATCAGCAAAGGTAGCCATTATTGATGGTTTCCGAAAAAAACCCCGCTAAACATGAGCTCTGTTCATCAGTCTGCTGCGTAACTAAGCCTGGTATGCGTGGCTGGTTGGGGAATCCCGAAGAAGGATACAGGCGAGAATGCCGGATGGATGTGGGAACGCGCACCGGCTACGGGGTACGTTTGCGTTCCAGATTGCCTTTTTGGGGTTGGGGATGCAGCAGGTACACATCCAGCAGGGCGTAGGGCCGGGCGAGATACTCCCGAATCAGGGTACGGAGGGAGTAGCCATCGGGCACATCCTGCGCGGCAAAGGCAATGGCTTCCAGCCCCTCGTGGTTACCGATGTACAGGGCACGGGTATTATGAAAATTCTGGGAGATAATCGTGATCTTGTGCTGTTTGAACTCCGACTTGCACCGCACCACGGAGTCGAACGTTCGGAAGCCCGCGTAATCGAGTGTCATGACCGATGCCGGCACATCGAGTTTGACCAGGGCCCGCTGCATGTCAACGGGTTCATTATAGTACTCAGAATCATTATTACCGCTTAAAATGAGGTACTTAACCTTTCCCTCTTTCCATAATCGGGCCGTTGCTTCCATTCGGTATCGGAAGAACAGATTCTCCTTCCCCGACCGGACAAACTTACTCGTACCCAGCACCAGCCCGTATTCATTGGCGGGCAACTCATCCATATCGAAGTAAATCTGATCGCGGGTGTTATAAACGACCCACCAGTTACTGAGTAACACAACCAGGACAAAGAAAAAGGCCAGCCTGATGAAGGCTTTGATGACCCACTTGGCTATCCGGACGCCAGACGCTTCGTGGGGCGTGTCGTTACTGTAGTCCGTTGCCAAGGTCGTGTTCATTTACTTATGTTTAAAGACTAAAATGAGGATTTTCAATAAACCCAACTACGTTGCCAAAAGGGTCTTTGACCGCTGCGGTCTTTATTCCATCGCCTACTCCCTGAACAGCGGTGTGAACAGTAGCACCCCGGTCGAGCCAGTGTGTCATCACCGCCCCGATGTCACTAACGCCCCAGTACGTGAGGGTGTCGGCATTCGAAACAACGGTGGGTTCAGTATCGGGTACCAGCCCCAATTCATACCCGCCGACGGAAAAACCTACATAAAAAGGCTGGTCGAAATAGGGGTCAATACCCAGTACGTCCGCATACCAGGCGTTCACTACTGCCAGATCGGGGGCGGCATAAATAACCGTTCTCAGACCAGGCAATCTTGTTTCTGCCATCGTACTTGTCCGTTTACCGTTTAAAAACTCTTCGAGTTAATCGCTTTTCGACGCTAATCGCTAACCCGAAGAGTTTTTCAGGAAAACAGCCCTAACTGGGCCGGTTCTTTCTCGGTTACTTCAACCAGATCAATCGCTTTCGGTGCGCTCACCGGGGATGGTTTTGCCCCATCTTTCACTACTTTGGGGGCCAGCAGTTTAACCTCTTTCACTTTGGCAAAGGGTAGCTTATTCCCTAACGCTTTCCAGCCCCGCACATCAATGAAGCCTTCCGGCTCCAGAACCATTTTTTCCAGTGGCCCCCGGTCTTTTACCTGGTGAATAACCTCCATACGCGGGTACTGATCGACGGTAACGGCCAGATTCTTTGATCCTTTGGTATCACCGATAAAACTAAATTTCTTATCCAGCGATGTCGTCTCTACTTTAAACCGCTTCACGTACCACGCCTTCTGGTTCGCTTCGTAATACAGCGCCGACAGGACCGTTTCCGGGTCAAATTTCAGCAAGTTGGCTACGTCGTTGGGTTCGTAGCGGTTAGTCAGGTCAAAACTTGTCAGTTCGTACTGCCCGTCTTTATAAACGACCAATATACTATCCTTCGCGTCAAAATTCCCTAATAAACGTCCCCGTTCATCGCGGTTAAGCCGCCCCAGGTGTTCATCGTACCAGATATCGACCCCGCCCAGGGTGGACACGCCACCCGTTTTCTGAGTGAGTTTCCGGACGGGATACTTCGTGAGTATGTTTCCCTGCGCCGACCTATTTTTGATCCCAACACTGGCGAAGTCGAAGTCGAACTGTTTGATCTTGGCCGAGGATTGGGCCGTCAGGTTCACCGTAATGACTTCCGCTTCGCCATTATCGTTCGCACTAAAATAGGTCATCTTCGACTTCGGATTACCCATTGTCAGGTCATATTCCCGGTCGCGGGTGACGCCTGTAATCGGAAATCGCTTGGCCATCGAGATACCCGACTTGCCATCCAGGTATACGACATTATAAATCTTGCGCTCATCGCCCTTCTTGAATACCGATACGTACACAATGTCCTTGCCAACGAATACTTTATCCGTAATTTTCGTCACCAGGCACTTACCATCACGCCGGAAAACGATGATATCGTCGATGTCGGAACAATCGCTGACGTATTCATCTTTTTTGAGTCCTGACCCAACAAACCCGCCTTCGCGGTCGACGTACAGTTTCTGGTTGGCCGCAGCTACCACGCTGGCGGCAATGGTATTGAACGCCCGGATTTCGGTTTTTCGCTCGCGGCCTTTGCCGTATTTCTTTTGCAGTTCTTTGTAATAGGCAATGGCGTAGCGGGTGATGTTCGCCAGGTTGTCTGCCGTTTCGGCCATTTCCTGCTCTAACCGGCGCATCAGCTCCTCCGCCTTGAAGCCATCATATTTGGAAATACGCTTGATCTTGATTTCGGTTAGCCGAATCAGGTCATCCTGCGTGATAGTCCGGTAAAACTGCTTTTTATACGATTTTAGTGCTTTATCAATCGCTTCGAGCACAGCCTCGAAGGTTTCGCATTCTTCTATTTTGCGGTAAATCCGGTTCTCAATAAATACTTTTTCGAGCGAACTGTACAGCAACCGCTCCATTAATTCATTACGCCGGATTTCCAGTTCGCGTTGCAGTAACTGCACCGTTTGGTGGGTGTTGACCCGCAAAATATCGGTTACACTGACGAAGTGGGGTTTGTCGCCAATAATGACGCAGGCGTTGGGCGAAATGCTCACCTCACAATCGGTAAACGCATACAGCGCATCAATCGAAACATCGGGCGACACCCCAGGCTGCAGGTTCACCAGAATCTCCACATCCCTGGCCGTGTTATCGACCACGGCGGCTACCGTCCGGCTGGGGGCTTTAATCCGGATCTTGCCCAGTTCGGCCGCTTTCACGATGGAGTCGATTAACTGCGGGGTGGTCACCCCGTACGGAACATCGCGAATGGCGAGGGTTTTTTTGTCGACTTCCTCAATTTTAGCCCGTACCCGCACTTTGCCGCCCCGGTGCCCGTCATTATAATTACTAACGTCAATCAGTCCACCGGTCTGAAAATCGGGGAACAGGGAGACGGGTTTGTCCTTCAGGATGTTAATGGAAGCCTCAATCAGTTCGTTGAAGTTGTGCGGTAAAATCTTGGTAGAAAGCCCCACGGCAATCCCTTCCACCCCCTGTGCCAGCAGCAGCGGAAACTTAACCGGCAGGGTAACCGGCTCCCGCTTGCGGCCATCGTAGGATAGCTGCCACTCGGTAGTTTTATCGTTGTAAACGGCATCCTGCGCAAACTTCGACAGCCGGACTTCGATGTAGCGGGGGGCGGCAGCCCCATCGCCCGTACGAACATCGCCCCAGCTTCCCTGCGTATCGAACAGCAGTTCTTTCTGACCAATGTTCACCAGGGCTTCCCCGATGGACGCGTCGCCGTGCGGGTGAAACTGCATGGTTTGCCCGATTACGTTGGCCACTTTATTGAAGCGGCCGTCGTCCATTTCTTTGAGCGCGTGCAGAATCCGGCGCTGAACGGGTTTCAGTCCATCTTCAACGGCCGGCACGGCCCGCTCCAGAATAACGTAGGATGCGTAATCGAGGAAATAATTTTCGTACAGACCCGATACAACGGTCTGGTCATGCAATACATTCGTGGTAGGCTCAATCGGTTGTTTATCCGGTTCGGGATCGTCCGTCAGTTCGGTTCCGTCGGCATTAAGTTCGGCTTCGGGCTGTTGGTTATCGTCCTCTATCGGCTGTTCATTTTCTTCGTTTATCATTGACTTCTTACGGGAACTGCTCAGTGGATTCGACCGGGTTTTAACAAATGGCCGGGCGCTTATTCGATCCTTTAAATATACAAAGAAAAGTTGAAAAACGGGCATATTACCCATTAAAAGGGCTATTTATGCCATTTTTTTTCAATAGCCCCGGTTTAATTCGACCAGATTTTCCAGCGGCTGCCCCGCCCGAAAGCGTTCCAGATTCCGCCTGAACTGTGCCACTTTGCCAGCGGCCTCGTCGGGTTGTCCCCCGCCGGAATGCTGGGTGAGCAATACGTTGGGTAAGGTCCAGAGCGGACTATCGGCGGGCAGTGGTTCCCGGTCGGTTACGTCCAGCACTGCCCCACCCAGCTGGCCGGATTTCAGAGCCTGAATCAGGGCGGGTTCATCGGTCGTGTTGCCCCGGCCAACGTTGGCATACAGACTACCGGGCTTCATGGCGGCAATCACATCGACCGAAACAAAGCCTGCCGCCGTACCGGGCAGGCAGTTGATAACGATATCGGTTTCGGGTAGTATGGCTTTTAATTCATCGGCCGAGTGGACATCGGCTTGTGGGTCCGTGCGGGCCAGCATTTTTGTCGAGCAGTCGAAGCCGCTCAGCATCCTGCGCACTGCCTGACCGATGGTGCCGGTACCCAGAATGACGACCCGTTTTTGCCAGAGCGAATTGGTGCGGGCGCGAATGGGCACGCCTACCCATTCAGACCGGCTTTGCAACAGCACCAGTTCGGGAATACAGCGGTAGAGGGCCAGTATGCCCGCCATCATGGTTTCGGCGCAGGGGCGGGCGAAATAATCGCCCATATTGGCCAGTTGAGCGGGCACCTGAACGGACTGGTACCCATCGAAACCTGCCGAATCCAGTTGCCAGAATTTCAGGGTTGGCAGGGGTTCCGAAAACCAGGCAACCGGTGGATTCCCCAATAGCAAATCAGCCGCGCGAAAAGCAGCCTCCTGTTCTGCTTCGGGTAAATCCTGCCGAAATTGAGTGGTAATATCCGGGGGAAGCTGTTGCTGAAGTTCCGCTTTAAGGGTATCGGAAAGAGTTGTATTAACAAAAAGATGCATGGTAAAATCAAGTGGTCATTAAGTGGTCATTCATGGTCATTAGGTGGTCATTGACTATTCATCTGATTCAACGTGAAAAACAAAGAATGCCTGTGAATGACAATCAATGACCACCCTACTTCTCCCCTTTCAATTGCCCCATCAGCCAGGCCATCATTTTTTCCGTTTCTTCGGGGTAGGTCCAGTGGCCGGTGTCGAGGTAGGTTATATCCAGCGTCTTTGGGCCGGGAATTACATTATAAGCGGCATACATCGAGGTGGGCGGACAGGTTTCATCATTAAAACCCCAGGCATACCGGCCCGGCACGCGCACCAGCCGGGCAAAGTTAACCACGTCGTAGTAGCCCGTCGTTTTGATACGGTCAGGTTTGTTATTGAATGCCATGCTACTCCCCGCAAACAGGTGCGGCCAGCCCCCGGCCCGCCCGTTGAGGTACCCCGTCACATCGCTCAGGGCCGGGTAAAAGGCCCCCAGCCACTTAATGCGTGCATCAAGGCCGGCGGTAACGATGCTCAGTGCTCCGCCCTGACTGCCGCCCGTAACAGCCATATTCTGCCCGTCGTACTGCGGCATTCCCGCCAGGAAATCCACCGCCCGAACGCAGCCTAAATAAACCCGCTTGTAATAATACCGGTCGCGGTCGTCCAGGTCGGCCATCTGGTAGCCGTTGAGCGGCCCCCGTGCCAGGTCGGCATACACGCCGGGGTCCATCGTGACCGGTACGCCATGGATACCGACTTCGAGGGTGATAAATCCTTTATCGGCTTCGGCAATCATCCCGTTGTAGGGCCTGACGCCCGCGCCCGGTACCCGCAGAATAGCCGGATATTTCCCTTCTTTTTTAGGTACGCACAGGATGCCATAAAACCGGGAATTATTGACGTTTTGCAGGCTCAGGTGGTACACGTTCGTGAGGGCGGTACAGCGTTCGGGCAGGAGCGTCATGCGGGCATCGACCGGAATTTTGGCCAGATCGGCTTTCGCATCGGTCCAGAAGGTGTTGAAATCGGCCGGGTTGGCCACCGTTGGTTTGATGTTCTGTGGCTCAAACCCCGCCGTTGTCAGGCCCCGGTACTCCTTCCCATCCAACTCCACCGTGGCGATACAGCGCAGGAAACCCGGTGTTTTCAGGGTGCCCGCATCCAGTGCCAGCGTACCGTCTTTCAGGGTAACGGTTTCTTTTTTGGTCGGCTCCATCTTCTCCGGCCCGATTTCGTAGTGGAGTTTGGCATCCCGCAGCAGCACGTTGTTCCGGTAAACGGAGATGGTCAATTTGACGGATTCGCCGGGTTTATAGAGCCAGTCGGCATGGTCGGGGGTGACCATAACTTTTACGAACCGTTCGGATGGCTGGGCCACCGCTTCAGCGAAGCAAAAAAAACACAGAACAAGGAGCAGGCGTTTCATAGACACGAAAGGAGTTTAGGAGCTAAAGTAAAAAAGCCGCCGAACTTACCTGACGGATACCCGCTATTGAGTAGCTCCGTTGGTATCCCGTACTTTTTAATACCCAGCAAAAGCCGTTACCCATGATAAAAAAACACATTCTCCTGTTGCTTTTTGTACCGTTCAGTCTTGTCTCCGCGCTTCGTCCATACCAGACCAATCCCCTCGCCGGCACCTGGCGCTCGCAGGATGCAGGCAGGACGACACTGATCACCATTGCCGATGGCTACCTGATGCAAACGACATACGAACCGTCCCGCTTTATCGCCACCAAAGGCGGACCCTATAAACAGGAAACCGGTCAATTGCGGATAACGGCCGAGTTCGATACAGCTGATAGCAGCCGGGTGGGCCAGTCCGACGCCTACCGGTTTACCCTCCGCAATGACTTGTTAACACTGACCACACCATCTGGAAACCAGATATTTAGTCGTATCATCGAATCATCCACGGCCCTGACGGGTCTATGGCGCATCACGGCCCGAACGGGACAGGGAGGCCAGCGAACCCCCATGCCCAAGGGAGCCCGTAAAACCATCAAGCTACTAACCGGCAGCCGATTTCAATGGGTAGCCCTGAATCCGGAGACGAAGCAGTTCTTTGGAACGGGGGGTGGCACCTATACCCTGGCCGGTACCGATTACACCGAATCGATTGACTTTTTCTAATTGTAACAGTTTGCAATGATCGCTAAACAAAAGCTGCCATTACTGCTGTTGATGTGGTTGCACCCAAACACCTCCAGTAGCATGGCAGCTTCCAAAGATAAAATAAACTTCGCCACTATCTTCATTCCTATCGCTCAAAAAGACTATCCCCGCTTCATGAAAGAAATCGCTTTTGCCCGCCAACAAATCCAAGGATGGCTCCAGAAGCAACCCCAGTTGCTACCTGAAGCGATGCAGCAAGGCTTTGTCTTCAACGGAAAAAGCCGACTCTCCAAAAAATCCACC
>NZ_KB893417.1 GCF_000374085.1 Spirosoma spitsbergense DSM 19989
AGGGACTCAATAATGTGATTCGGTATGTCAAACGGATCAGTTATGGGCTACCAAATTTCGCTCATCTTCGGCTCAGAGTACTAGCCCAAGCCATCTGACCACAAGAATTGTCAGAGTACCAAAGCTTTTAGTTCTTTTTTATAACTTTGTATTAAATTGTCAATTTCCAAATTCGTTATTGGAAGCCAGTGTGGCCAATCAAAATGTTTTTTGTTTTCGATTAAATTATGTTTTAAGGTCAAAAAAGCATCTACACTCTTTTCGACTGCGAAAACTCCTTTCCAGCCTGCGTTATGTAGACCTAATGAAAGACCTCCACAACCTGCAAACAAATCAATATAGTTATAATTCTTTCCCAGCATTCCCTTTGCAAATGTTACAAATAAATCTAATCGTAATATATATTTAGATGACTGCTGAACGCAGGTCATCGTCTTGTATCCAGAAGTGACGAACGGCGGAACGATTTACGCTTTTTTCTGCCTGCCAGACTTCATAGTTTTTTTGGAGATTGACCCAAAATTGTGTCGTGTTACCAAAAGCTTCTGACAGCTTCACGGCCATTTCAGGGCTTATTCCGGCCCGTTCATTGACGATAGCCGACAGATTAGCGCGGGCAACGCCTAAGCCTTTGGCGACTTCGGTAATCGTCAAATGACGCTCGTTGATATAATCTTTCCGCAAAATCTCGCCGGGGTGTACTGGTGGCAAAGCTCGTTTTAGCATGGTCTTACCCTCCTAATGATAGTCTATTTAATCAATATCGGATATGTCGCTGTTATCAAAACGGAAGACAATCCGGTAATTTGGTGACACTTTAATCGACCAAAATTCGGCCATATGGCCGGTCAGCTTGTGGATGCCTGACCCCATTTGCTGAATATCACTAATCGACGTTATAGCCTCCAGCTGGTCAATAATCCGGTTGATTTTTCGCAAATAGGAAGCGGGCAACTTTGATCCATTGCCTTCTTCATAGTATTGCTGCAAACCTTTGTGCCGGAAACTTACGATCATAACCCTATTGTATCACGTAACATTACACATTACAAACCAACAAGTCAAATTACAGCCTTTTTTCCCATAATGATGTATGAACCGAATAACGTACAGTTGCTGAATAATCCGGCTTTAACCGGACAAACCGGCAAGGATTGTGACCGGCTGGGGGGCTGTTAGTGGCGTGCTTAACGAATCAACGTCGGTCATGTATTCATCATCGAACTTGACTATAATCCGGTAATTCGCATTGACTTTCAAAGCTCAGCAATCTTCGTATTCACCTGCTGGTTTATACACAAATCGCTAGTTTTTAGCCAGCAGGTACGTGAGTCCAAACTGGGGCTGACCGATATATTCGGTTCGATTTCCATTGCTTAGCCATTGGAAATGATAGTTTATCTCTGCCCGCAGGAAGGGCGTAACGCCTAGACTTACTCCAGGGCTGATTTGAGCTGATTGTATGACCGGGTTCATAAACGTAAACCCCTCGCCGGCCAGCCGCTTGCCGAACTGATAGGACAGGTCAACGAAGGGCGATATCCGGGTAGCCGTAAACTGATAGCGAAGGTAAGGGCCTGCGGTAATATCATGAAAAGCATAACTACCTGCGCCTTCTCTGCCCCACGTACTGCTCAGACCAACCGCCAGTTGATTGGCTACGTAATAGCCTGAATGCAGCTGGAGGGTATTTCGAAACCCGATGAGGTTGCCCCCAACACGACCATCGCGTACGCCCACCTGCCAGTTTCCTTTGTTGAAACTGTCTTTATACGGTCGGTTAATACCGGTTTGGGCGGAGGATTTCGCAATCGAAAAGCAGGCTAGAACGATAAAAAACAGGAAAGGTTTCATACGGATGAATAGCTATTTTCCTGATAACGGGTTCATCGATAAATTCGTGTGCTACCTGCCGTTCACTCAATTTTTTAATGGAAGCAGGTTAGATTTTCGGGGTGTTGACCCGGCTCCGTTGGCTCATTAAGTTGATTAAATTAACCGCCGTTTTACCGCCCCCAACCCCCTCCTAAAACAGGAGATGGCTATCCAGAAGGGAATCTTTTTTTAAGCCCCCTCCTGTTTTAGGAGGGGGTTGGGGGTGGTCGGTCCCGACTAGACAAACGGCGGGTGATTACTACAAAACAATAAGCTCAACGGCAATGGAGTAAAAGTCCCGGTGGGACTTACATTCGCCAGTCCCACCGGGACTTTTACTCCATTGCCGTTAGGATTCAGCCAACGGTACATAGAAGTTTTTCTGCAAACAACCGACGGTATATCGGGTTTCGATACTATACGAAATCAGTAGACTCAATCCTGAAACTTATGACACTTACAGCAAAAGCTGCTCCGTCAACGAAGCAACCACCTTCGTTGCCCGCCATGCATACGGTGAAACTAACTGTTAATGGTATCGAAACAGAACTCCAGCTGGCCCCCTGGACTTCCCTGCTCGACGCCCTGCGCGAATACATGCACCTCACCGGCACCAAAAAAGGCTGCGACCACGGCCAGTGTGGCGCCTGCACGGTACTGGTAAACGGTAAACGTATCAACGCCTGCCTGACGCTGGCTATCATGCAGGAAGGTAACGAGATTACCACCATCGAAGGACTGGCCCGCAAAGATGCCGACGGGAAGGACGGACTACATCCCATTCAGCAAGCCTTCATGGATCATGATGCGTTCCAGTGTGGCTACTGTACACCGGGGCAAATCTGCTCGGCGGTAGGGATGATGAACGAAGGCCACGCCAGGACGGCCGATGATATTCGGGAATTGATGAGCGGTAATATCTGCCGCTGCGGAGCGTATACCAACATTGTGGATGCCATTCAATCCGTTATGAACCCTCAACCCGACGCAGCATGAATAGTTTTGCCTATACCCGGGCCGACGGCGTAACGCATGCCGTGTCCGAACGAGCCGACGAACCAACGGCTGCCTTTGTTGCGGGCGGCACCAACCTCATCGACCTGATGAAGGAAAACGTGGCCCGCCCAACGCGGCTGATCGATATTAACCGACTGCCCCTGGCTACCATTACCGATACCGAAAATGGTGGCTTGCGGCTGGGTGCCCTGGTGACCAATGCCGACACGGCGTATAATAAAAAAGTGGCCAAAAATTACCCATTATTGTCGGAGGCCATATTAGCCGGTGCATCGGCCCAGCTTCGTAACATGGCTACAGACGGCGGTAACCTGATGCAGCGCACCCGTTGCTATTATTTTTACGATTTAGCCACTCCCTGCAACAAACGGGAGCCGGGTAGTGGCTGTTCGGCCATCAACGGGTTTAACCGGATTCATGCCATACTGGGCACCGGAACGCCAACGGGTGAGGTGCAGTGCATTGCCACCCACCCATCCGATATGTGCGTGGCCCTGGCCGCCCTCGAAGCCACGGTGCGGGTAACCGGACCCGATGGCGACCGGACAATTCCCTTTGCGGAGTTCCATCGGCTGCCCGGCGATACACCTCAGCTGGACAACACGCTGGAGGCTGGTGAACTCATCACGGCTATTGACCTGCCCGCCAACGGATTTTCCAAAAACTACGCCTACCTGAAACTGCGGGACCGGGCTTCCTACGCCTTTGCGCTGGTATCCGTAGCGGCCGCTCTGGAGCTGGAGGGGAATACCATTACTGATGCCCGAATCGCGCTGGGTGGCGTGGCCCATAAGCCCTGGCGACGACCCGAAGTTGAAGCGATGCTGCATGGGAAATCGGTCGGTAATGACGTGTTTCAGACCGTGGCGGATGCCCTGCTGGATGGAGCGCAGGGATATGGGCATAACACCTTTAAACTGGAACTGGCCAAACGCGCCATTGTCCGCGCTTTGTCTCAGGCCGCTAAACTGAACTGATCCATGACTCAACAAACATACATTGGCAAACCAATAAACCGACTCGATGGCCTGGACAAAGTGACGGGTAAAGCCAAATACGCAGCCGAGTTCGATACGCCGAATCTGCTGCACGGCTATGTCGTGAACAGTACCATCGCGAAGGGGAAAATAAAAAAAATCAACACGCAGGATGCGTTGGGTCTGCCGGGGGTAATCAAGGTCTTTACGCACGAAAACCGGCCAAAACTGGCCTGGTTCGATATGAGCTACAAAGACCAGGATGCCCCGCCGGGGTCGCCGTTTCGCCCGCTGCGGGATGCAAAAATCCGGTATAGTGCCCAGCCCATCGCCCTGGTCATTGCCGAAACGTTTGAGCTGGCCCGGTACGCAGCCTCGCTGGTAACGGTTGAGTATGAGGAAATGGCGCATCAGAGCGACCTGGAAGCGAACCGACACAGGGCGCGCAAGCCCGCTTCAGGCATGGCCAGCCTGCTCAAGCCACCACCACCAAAGCCAAAAGGTAATTTTGAGGCCGCCTTTGCCGCTGCTCCGCTTCAGGTGACCGGCGAATACGTTCATGCCGTTGAGCACCACAACCCGATGGAAATGTTTGCTACCACGGTCGTGTACGAAAAGGGTCGTAATAAGTCGGGGGGGAAGTACACGGTGTATGACAAAACGCAGGGCGTAACGAACAGTATTTTGTACGCAGCCCAGGTATTCGACATTCCGTTCAAGGATATCCGGGTTATATCACCCTACGTGGGGGGTGGTTTTGGGTCGGGTCTGCGACCACAGTATCAGTTGTTTATGGCGATGATGGCTGCCAGGGAATTGAAGCGCTCGGTGAAGGTCGTGCTCACCCGCCAGCAGATGTTTTCCTTTGGTCACCGCCCCGCTACCATCCAAACGGTGGCTTTGGGGGCATCGGCCGAGGGCGACATGACGGCGCTGTATCATAGTGCCGTTGGCGAGACGTCGCAGTTTGAAGACTATACCGAAATTGTCGTAAACTACGGCGGGATGCTTTACCCACCGGAGAACGTAACACTTGACCACCAGATCGTATCGCTCGATGTAAACACACCGCTGGATATGCGGGCACCGGGTGGGGTAACGGGTATATCGGCCCTCGAATGTGCGGTGGATGAACTGGCCTTTAAAGCCGGTATCGACCCGGTCGAATTTCGGTTAAAGAATTATACCGACCGCGACCCACTGGCCGACCTTCCCTATTCCAGCAAAGAACTCCGGGAGTGTTTCCGGCAGGGGGCCGAACGGTTTGGCTGGCTGAAGCGCAATCCGGAGCCGCGCTCCATGCGGGATGGACATAACCTGATTGGCTGGGGAATGGCTACCGGAATCTGGGAGGCTAGTCAGGCGGCCGCCCGGGCCGAAGCCGTGTTACTGGTAAATGGCAAACTACGCGTGAGCAGTGCCACCGCCGATATTGGCACCGGCACCTACACCATCATGACGCAGATTGCGGCCGATACGCTGGGTATGCCGCTGGAGGACGTAACGTTCAAACTTGGCGATACCGATATGCCCGCTGCTCCCATTGAGGGCGGTTCCTGGACGGCGGCAACGGTGGGCACAGCGGTGAAAACGGTGTGCGAAGAGCTGGCAAAAAAGCTGTTCAAATTAGCCCGCAAGATGCCCGATTCGCCCTTTGCCAGTGTGTCATTTAATGAGGTCGTTTTTGTCAATAAAATGATTCAACTGAAAAAAGACTCGTTGATGGCGGTGGCGCTGCAGTCCGTTGTCGATTCGAACGGGGGCGCGGCTGTACGCCAGATTTCCACGGGCTTACCGAATATGCTGAAACAACGGAAATATACCCGCTCGGCTCACTCGGCGGTTTTTGCGGAAGTGACTGTAGATGAGGACCTGGGGACGGTGCGGGTAACGAGAATAGTTAGCGCCGTTGCCGCCGGACGAATCCTGAATCCGAAAACTGCCCGCAGTCAGATACTGGGTGGCATGGTGTGGGGCATCGGCAAAGCACTGGAAGAGGAAAGTGTGATAGATCATCAGTTTGGCCGGTTCATGAACCATTCCCTGGCCGAATACCACGTGGCCGTTAACGCCGACGTGCATGACCTCGACGTTATTTTTGTGGACGAACACGACGATATTGTGAACCCGCTGGGCGTGAAAGGATTGGGTGAAATTGGTCTGGTGGGCGTACCGGCGGCCATCGCCAACGCTGTTTTTCACGCCACCGGCAAACGCATCCGGCAATTGCCCATAACGCTGGACAAACTGCTGTAAAAAAAAGGCTGGCTTCGGAATCCCGAAGCCAACCTTTTTTTAAGCGATCATTTTCCCCTCCAGTACGGGTCGGGTATCTTTCGAGCCGTTGATTTTAGTCAGGCTTTTCTGGAATTCTACCTGCATGGTATCGGCGCCAAACCGGCAGGTGACCGTTTCGTAATGGGCGGTTTCGATAAATCGCCAGGTCATCAAAAACGTGTTTGGATCCTGCCAGGTGCCGGTGGCGGCTACCTTCCGGGTGTCGCCACCGGGCACTACCGTGGGGGTCAGTGACATCGGGGCAATGGGGAATGTGGTGGTGGTATCAATCCAGCGATTGAGGCCACAGTTTACCTGATGGTCGCCCTGATTGTCGGTCAATTTAAAGATACAGCCATCTTTGCCGAAGCTCAGCGATGCCGATTTGGCGTGCATTGCATTATCTGGAAACGTAAAGGTTTTACCGCCAATCTTGTCGACCATCGGTGACGACGATTCGTCTTTGGGGAAGGGTAGCGCCAGCGTCGCTAGTTTCTGGGTTAGTGCCGTCTGCGTGGCTTTAGCCGCCGACAGGCCTGTTCCGTCGAGCGCGGGCAGGATATGGTCCCAAACAGCGTTCATGATCCCCTGCATATCGGCACTTTCGGAGGTTATAGCCACCACGGCATCCTGTTTGGGAAGCACGATGCAGTATTGCCCGAAGGCACCATCGCCCCGGTACGCATCGTGCCGACACCGCCAGAACTGATACCCGTAACCCTGAACCCAGTCGTTCACGCTGGCATCGCCCTTACCACCCTTAGAGGGTACTTCCATACGGGTCGCGTCGTTTATCCATGCTTCCGATAACAGTCGTTTACCATTCCACATACCCTTTTGCAGGTATAGTTGTCCGAATTTGGCAATGTCTTCTGTCTTGAGCCGTAGCCCCCAGCCGCCGGTATTGATACCCTGTGGCGATACTTCCCAGTCCATACCCTCGATGCCCAGCGGCCCAAACAGGCGCGGCTTCAGGTACTCCAGTACGGTTTGACCGGTCAGTTTCTGCACGATGGCCGAGAGCATGTACGTAGCGGCACTGTTATACACGAAAAGGGTCCCGGGTTTATGCTCGACCGGAAAAGCCAGAAATCCTTTCACCCAGTTGGCATCTTCGCCCTCCCGGATAATGGCCGTTGGTTCTTTTTCGTGCCCAGTGTTCATGGTCAGCAAGTCCTTCACGCGCATAGCCGCCAGGTTATCGCTGACCGTTTCGGGCAGGTCTTTCGGAAAAAACGAAATGACCTTATCCTCCACCGTCAGCCGTTTTTCGCTCACTGCCATGCCTACGGCCGACGACGTGAAACTTTTGCTCAGCGAATAGAGTGTGTGTTTATACTGCGGAGCGTAGGGTACCCACCAGCCTTCGGCCACCACCTGCCCGTGCCGAAGTACCATCACACTATGCACGTTCAGCTTCTTGGCGTCAATCGTGTTGGCGAACTCCAGCAGGCCACCGGGGGCAACGCCCTGGGCTTCGGGCAGGCTGCGGGGGAGTTTGCCGGTTTTGGCCGGCGCGGTCCAGGCCGATACAGGCAGGGTAGTAGCAAGGGTCAGGCCGGCGGCACCGAAGCCCAGTTGCCGGAGAAAATCTCTGCGGTTAAGGTTCATGTTGTCTTTTCTGGATGTTAGGTTGGCATAATTGACTGAATAAACCAGTACGGTACCTTTTATACTATAAAAAGGAAGCGATGAAAAATTATACTTTTCAACGATACTACCCAGAAATCCAGTCTGACGGGTATTTTTGTTGTAGAAAAATTGGTTCGATGGTTCTGGTACCATACATTATTCGGCCCAAATCCGTTAGTTTATCTTTTTACCCACTCTTCATCAACATGAACATACGAATACTCCTCTCCCTGCTTACTTTTTTCAGTCTGTCCGGAAGTCTCAATGGCCAGTCATTTAAACCCAAACAACTCCGAGAAGCCACTATTGACCAACTGCATACCGCCATGCAAACCGGCAAACTGACGGCGGTTCAGTTAGTGCAACTGTACCTCGACCGGATTGCCGCCTACGACAAGCAGGGGCCTTACCTGAACGCCATCATTATGGTGAATCCCAACGCCCTTACCGAAGCCCGTCGACTTGATTCGCTCTATAAAATTACCGGTACGTTTGTGGGTCCACTGCACGGTATACCGGTCATCGTGAAAGACAATTATAACACCGCCGATATGCCAACGACCAACGGGACGCTGGCCATGAAAAAAAGTATTCCGCCCAACGACGCGTACGTGGTTCAGCGAATTCGGGCCGCCGGGGCTATCATCATTGCCAAGTCGAATCTGGCGGAGTTTGCCACGTCGGGGCAGGTTTCGGTGAGTTCTATCCTGCCGGGCTACTCGCGTAACCCCTACGATACCAAACGCACCACGGCGGGGTCGAGTGGGGGGACAGCCGCTGCCGTAGCCGCCGATTTTGGCACCATCGGACTGGGAACGGATACGGGAAGTTCCGTTCGCGGGCCATCGTCACACCAGAGTCTGGTTGGGTTTCGGCCCACACTAGGGCTTGTGAGCCGGGATGGGATTGCGCCCCTGGCCATGACCAATGATACGGGCGGTCCCATTTGCCGGACGGTGGAAGATGCCGTTCGGGTGCTGGATGTGATTGCAGGGTACGACAAAGCGGATACGGTAACGCACCGCAGCGACGGAAAAATACCGGCTACCTACCGCCAATATCTGGATAAAGACGGCCTGAAAGGGGCTAAGATCGGGGTATTCCGGCAACTGGTTATGCCTAAGAATTCAGACCCGCAGGTGTACGCCCTCTTCAACAAAGCCCTCGACGAGCTACGGGCGGCCGGGGCCACCGTTATTGATTCGGTTCGGGTGCCGGAACTGGATACCATCAGCAAATCCTTCGATACTATTCCCCAGTTACGGCGGGATTTTAACATTTACCTGGCTAATCTGGGGCCGAATGCCCCGCATAAAAGCCTGACATCCATCATCAAATCGAAACAGTTTCACCCCAGTATCGAAAAAATCCTGCTGGATTCGGACGCCGATACGCTGGCTCCCGAAGCGCATAAAGGCTGGGCCAAAAACATGGCACTGCGGGAGCGATTGCGCACGCTGCTGCTTCGGGCCATGGACTCGACGGGCGTCGATGTGCTGGTGTATCCGTCGTTCAGTTACCCACCCCGGCTGCTGGGTGATCTGAATACGCCTTCGGGCACGAACAACAACGCGCTTTCGCCCCCAACGGGCTTCCCGGCGTTTACGGTGCCGATGGGTTTTACCTACGATGACCTACCGGCTGGGTTGCAGTTCTTTGGCCGACCGTTCAGCGAGCCAACCCTCGTGAAGCTTTGCTATGCCTACGAGCAGGCCACGCACCACCGTCACCCGCCAGCGAGTACGCCTGTGTTGCCGAAGCGAAAAAAGTGATTTTTTTAACCGCAAAGGAAACGAAGGAAAGGCGCGAAGAGCGCAAAGAATTTAATAATATCAGAACCGAATGACCTTGTTTTCCCGTCTCCACCGAACGGCTTTGTGCCTTTTTTTACCCCTGTCGGTTTTCGCCCAGACAAAAGGGCCGGGCCTGACCCCGTTTGAGCGGGATACGAACCAGACCGCTACCTACGCCCAGATTATCAGCTGGTATCAGCAACTGGACAAGCAGTATCCGCAGGCAAAACTGGTCGAGATTGGCAAAACCGACGTGGGTAAGCCGCTGCATCTGTTCCTGTTAGCCGCCGACCAAATGTTTACCAGTAGGCCCGACCGCGTAACCCTGCTGATTAACAACGGCATTCACCCCGGCGAACCCGAAGGCATTGACGCCTGTATGATGCTGGCGCGGGATTTACTGAAGGCGAATAAACTACCCAAAAACGTACTGCTGGCCATCATACCCGTGTACAACGTGGGTGGGGCGCTGAATCGGGGCGTGTCGCGGGTGAACCAGAACGGGCCGGATGCCTACGGATTTCGGGGGAATGCCCGCAACCTGAACCTTAACCGCGATTTTATTAAAGCCGAAGCGCAGAATACGCAGGCGTTTCAAACGATGTATCAGTCGCTGAAACCGCAGGTGTTTATCGACAATCACACCAGCAACGGCGCTGATTATCAACACGTACTGACGTATTTCGCCACGCAAAAAGATAAGCTCCATCCGGCCGTATCGGGCTTTATGACGCAGACGTTCCAGCCGGAACTGGATAAGATACTGGTTGCTAAGGGGTTTCCTCCGGCACCGTACGTAAACCACCCCGGCGATACGCCCGAAAATGGCCTGATCGGCTACAATGATTCACCGCGTTACTCGACGGGCTACGCGGCTTTGTTCAACTGTTTTGGCTTTACACTGGAAACGCACATGTGGAAACCGTACCCGGCACGGGTCAGGGCCTCCTACGCATTCGACGAAGCCGTGATGCGGCTGTGTGAGCGGGAAGCCAGAACCATTCTGACGAATCAGCAACGGGCCAACGAAGCGGTCCGGCAGCAAACAACGGTTCCCCTGAGCTATACGCTCGACCGCAGTAAAGTAGACTCCGTTACGTTCCTTGGCTATGAGGCTTCCTACAAACCCAGCGATGTGTCGGGCCTGAAACGACTCTACTACGACCGGTCGAAACCGTTCACGAAGCGGGTGCCGTACCTGAATAACTTTGTGGTGGATGTGCATATTTACAAGCCCCGGGCCTACGTTATCCCGCAGGCCTGGCCGGACGTAATAAGCGAGTTGAAACGGAATGGCGTGGTGATGCAGGCTTTCCCGAAAGACACCCTCATGGCGGTATCGGTCTATTACATCACCGACTACAAAAGCCCGCAACGGCCTTACGAAGGTCATTATCTGCACACGGGGGTTAAAATCAGAACGGAAGCGCAACAAATTCAATGCTATAAAGGGGACTACCTGATTTCGACGAATCAGGCCACTAACCGGTATATCGTGGAAACGCTTGAACCACAGGGGATCGATTCGTTTTTTGCGTGGAATTTCTTCGATAGCATCCTCGACCAGAAAGAGTATTTTTCCGGGTACATTTTCGACGATACGGCCGCCGAATTGCTGCGAAAAGATCCGGCTTTACGGAAGCAGCTGGACGAGAAAAAAGCTGCGGATAAAGCCTTCGCTGAAAACGCAAACGCGCAACTGGACTTCATTTACCGCCAGACGCCCTACTACGAAAAAACGCATAACCGCTATCCCGTTTATCGGCTGAACTAAACGCAGTCTCTACCTCCGTTCTCTATGAAGCGTATCCTGTACCCGTTCCTGGTGATTCTGCTGGCTGTTCCGCACTACCTGTCGGCCCAGAATAAACTCGCCGGTTCTGCCGACAAATCCGCTATTCTATCCGCCAGGGCACAGTCGAACCGCGCGATAGTGGACCGTGATTTGACCGGATTTGGCCAAACGATGCTGCCCAATATTGAGGTGACGCGGGGAAGCGGGTCGCACGTAACGGGTCGGGATTCGGTACTGGCTTCGGTAGCCGGGCAATTCAACGACCCCGATTTTCTGGGGTACGTTCGGCAGACGGACAGTATTCAGGTGAGTGCCATGGGGCCACTGGCTGCGGAGCATGGTCACTGGACGGGGCGTTTTCGTCGGCCCGACGGTATTCAAATCATTACGGGGGCGTACCTGTCCATGTGGCGCAAGACGGGAGAAGGCTGGAAAATCCAGTCCGAACTGTTCGTTAGTTTGTCCTGCTCCGGCAGTACCGCCTGTGGAAAGTAGCGTGAAAGTTAGTCAGCCTGACCCGGTAGGTTTTCCAGGTCGAGTAAATCCTGCGGACGGCCAAGCGCCTGTTTGTTGCGAATCAAATCGGGCAGACTAATCACGTTGGTAGGCACATTTTCAATCAGTAGCACTACCCGATTTCGATAACATTCATCGAACGTAACGCCCAGGGTAAACGTCATCAAATCGATCCATTCATCATAGCGATTGAACGACAAATAATTAGGAACTCTAGTAAAGTCCTCTTGTTCGAATTCACCATTTTCATAGCCGTATCTGTACAGAGCCCGAAGCAGTCGATCCGCATTCTCACTACTTGATCCTACAAAAATGTCGATATCGGCCGTAGTACGCAGGTACCCATGGGCAATGACCGCGTGACCACCCAACACTACATACTCAACGGCCTCTTCGTTGAATAGGCTTATCAGATTTAAGTACCTGTCCTCCATTGCCTAACGGGGGGTTTTTGGGGTTGGCGTAATAGATGACTTTCGCCCGGCGGATGAGTTTCAGTGCAGCAGCCAGCCGTTCCTGGGGTGTTTTTGACCACCAGTAGTCTTTATCGTACGCCGGTATGTCAGCGGGATTGCTGGATTTGCGGATGATATCCATGGGTAAACATGATCAGTACTTCGTAAAGATACGACCAATTGCCTGGAACGCTTCACACAAACGGCAACGCCAGGGTTTCTGGGGAGCCATCCGTCTTTTTGCTACTGACGGATTTCCCTGCTTGTTTATCTTTCTTCGATCCTTTCTTTACTGGTCGAACTGGTTTCGAGCCGGGCAGGCTATGGGTTTTCAGAATGCGTTCCTTCTCGATCTTGCCCGTGTCCGTACGGCGGGGTGCCTGAAGTTTTCGCTGGGCCTCCCGGCCTGTCTGCGCAATGTCGACAATGGGTACCGGATAATCGATGCCGGGGTAAAAATGATACAGGTCCTGCTCCAGTGGAGGCATCGTCCAGGGTTCGTGAATATAGGCCGTGGGGCAATTGGCCAGTTCGGGAACCCACTGCCGGATAAAAATACCGTCCGGGTCATGGTCGTGCGACTGCTTCACGGGGTTATACACCCGAACCGTGTTGGTGCCGGTCATACCCGCCTGCATCTGAATCTGGGCGTAGTGAATACCCGGTTCAAAATCGGTATACACGCGGGCCAGGTGCCAGCCCCCCTCCTGCCAGTGCTGAAACAGGTGGTGCGTCAGGAAGGAGGTTAGCATCGCCCGCATCCGAAAGTTGATGTAGCCCGTTTGATTCAGACAGCGCATGCAGGCATCCACCATGGGGTAGCCCGTATGCCCCGTTTCCCAGGCTTTGTAGTGCGCCGGGTTGTCATGTTTAGGTACTTCGTCGAACGCCCGGTTTACATTCTCGAACTCGATCCGGTCTTCACTCTCAAATTTCTGGATGAAATGACAATGCCACCGCAACCGAGAGGCAAAGGCCGCATACTGACGCGCCAATCCTTTCTCACCCCGTTCCTGCCGCCTTGCTTTGGCTTCCAGCTGCACCTGAAATGCCTGCCGGATGCTCAGGCACCCCCACGCAAGGTAGGGCGACAACCGGCTGCACCCCCGGCGACTTTCCAGCGGCTTCGAAATACTCCGGGCGTACAGGGCGATGCGCTCCTCCATAAATGACTGCATGTACCGATGCCCGTTGTATTCTCCCCCCGGCTGAAAGGCGGCATCCGGCTGTTGCCACGCTACCGGTGGGTTAGGGCCCCGTTCAGTCACAAACCAGTGTTCATCCACAAGGGCCGGTAACCAGGTTGCCAAATCGGCCTGCTCCTGCGGGGCGCGCATCGTCTGCTGCCAGCGAGCTACCCAGTCGTCACGGTCGGCCAGCCGACGGATAACCCCACTGGAAGGAAATTCCCGCCAGTCGATACCGTTGGTACGGCAAAAGCGGGCGATGGTTTTATCGCGCTCAAATGTAAGACGCAGGCCCGTTTCTTCGTGCGAGAACAGGGTATTGATGGTAAACCTGTCCTGCAAAGCGCGAAAGACATCAATCACTTCGCGCTGAAAGACCCATAGCCGGGTGGGGCCGGGTACCAGCTCTGCCCAGACGGGCTCGTCTGGCACCAACTCATCTTCAAAAATGAAGGGTAGCCACTCGTGTACCAGGGGAATGTGCTGCGGACGCTCATCGGGGTTGAGCAGCGTTATACCGGCAAGCTGCCGGTTAAGATCGGCCAGGCATTCCGTTACGAATCGCCAGTGCCGAAGATCATAGTTGGGGTCGGCCATGACCGACGGCTCGAAACAGTACAGCAACAGGAGTGGGGTGCCTCGCTTACAGGCCTCAACGGCGGCTTTCAGCGGGGCATGGTCCCGCAAACGCAGGTCCCGTTTGAACCAGAGAACATTAATGGCTGGACGATTATCCGCAAGGTCAGACATGAAAAGCAGCGGGCTGGCTAATGCAGGTATAATCATCCGTACGGAGAATTTGTTTACCTGCCTTAGTCAGCCTGTTGCCTGTTTGTTGCTACGAATTACCCGTCCAACCGTTATCCCCGTTTCTGCTCTTTCGCCCAAGCGTCTTTCAGCGTTACGGTCCGGTTAAAGATGGGCCGTTCGGCGGTAGAATCAGCGTCGAGGACAAAGTAGCCTTTGGGTGCATTTCAAAAGTACCCGCAAATAGTTACATTGTATAATCTGTACCCCTTTTCTGTGCACTACTATGACTCGTGAAGAACTCCATGCGCTGATTGACGCTCAATACGACCAANTAGACGCCATTCAGCAACAGCCAACCTTTCTCGCCTTCGAACAACAGTTTACCCAGGTTTGGACTGCATTAGGCCAACAAGTACTCCAGGCTAGTGTGGGCCAGCCACCGGCTAACCCACGAAAAAAAACGGTTGTCAAACCCGATTTGGCTTCATAGAGGTAGCGCATCAACAT
>NZ_KB893418.1 GCF_000374085.1 Spirosoma spitsbergense DSM 19989
ATCGTAGGATAAGCCATTTTTCAGCTGAAACAGGATGAAAAACAGGCAGTCCGGGTAAGTAGCTAGCTTGAGTTCTACCTCAATATTATCGGCTAACTCGTTGATGGAGAGTCCATGAATAAACTCATAGGATTCGCCAAAATGGTAAGCCAGCAAGTGAAACTGCTGACTGGTCAAGCCGGTAGTCGCTTTCCACTGGCGGTCATTACAAATATGTTGGTAGCTAAGCATGAATGAGTAACTTAGGTTCAAATCGGCGGGNTCCCTAAAAGACCCTAACTGACTGAAAGTCAACTTACACCAACTCTACTAAAGGAAACTTCGGAGCAAGCACCGCTACAACGCCCAGCAGCTTCCAGATGCCTAGTAGGGCCAGCAGATAGGCAGGAAAACCCAATTGCCTTATGTTTCTAATTTCTTGTTCCGTTGCTGATAACTGCACGATACCCGTGGACAGCATACCTAAGGCCAGCCAGCCGGTGGCAATCCAGTAAATGATTTTATTTTTTGTTGACATAGTTCATTCGGTTTAGCGGCTGAAATACGCCTGTAATCGGTTGTGGGCCATAGTCAACCCTTTTGCAAAGGGTAGCTGTACCATCTGGTCTCTGAGTGCGACCGATCGGTACACGATGTGCATACGAAGTTGGCTAGTATTGGCGGTCAGTTTGTCAAATTCTAGAAATTCAAGTTGAGCAGGAAAAGGTGAATTCTCCATTTCAAAGGTCCGGGTTATTTTCTGGTTTGAGCTAAACTCATGGATGACCCCATGGAAGCCATGTTTGTTTCCTTTGGAATCGGTCGTCTCAAAGTTCCAGCTACCATGCTTTTTATTCTCCAGTTTCAGCACTTTTGTTCCCATCCACTGCTCCACAATGTCGGGCGCTACATACGCTTTAAAGAGCAGCTCCACGGGCAGATCGAATTCCCGCGTAATGAGTAATTCCTGTTTGCCAGTTTCAGCATAAACCCTTGTTTTTAGCTCCATAGTAGTCTATTCGTTGAGTTGGTGTCGTTTCATGATCATTTCCAGTTTGTTAAACCGGTCATCCCATATCTTCCGGAAGGGCTCAATGAAATCAGCTATCTCTTTCATGTTTTGCGCATGTAAGTGATAATAAATTTCCCGGCCCTGTTGGGCCTGTTTTAGCAATTCACACTCGGTGAGAATGTGTAAGTGCTTTGACACAGTCGGTCTGGAGGTACCAAAGTTCGAAGCTATGGCACCGGCAGTCATGGCTTGAGAAGCTACCAACAACAGGATAGCCCTTCTGGTGGGGTCGGCGATGGCCTGGAATACGTTTCGTCTTAAATTCATTGCGTAGCTATTTGGCTACAATATATATGTAGCTATTTGACTACGCAAATTATGCGCCGATTTTTTAGCATTAATTAACGGATGAGCAAAACTCGTATGCTACGGATTAGAGTTGACAGGTAGTAAAAGCCACTGACTAACTCTAATGTGCATGATAAGTGACTTTGGTTCATTTTAACTTCCGATTCGGATTGGGACTCAATGCACAAAATTTCACTATCTGTCCAACTTAATCCGTCGCATACGTCATGCTCTCCTAGGTGAATAAATCGATATCTTTACCAGTACATTTATACCAATTTTTCGCGTCCTATGCCCCACATACCCCTCGAAGCTCACCTGCCGGGCATTACCGGCTTGCTCGAATACCGACCCGATTCGGCTGGTCCAATCCGCGAACTGACTCAGATCCTGTTACGCGGTGAATCTACGTTGACTGAAGGCGAACGCGAACTGATTGCCTCGCTGGTATCGCATCGCAACGAGTGCCGGTTTTGTACTACTGCCCATACGGCAGCAGCCAATATACTCCTCGGCGATACCGAAACCTGCGAACTGGTCAAGCAGGATTACGAGTCGGCTCCGGTCTCCGACAAGATAAAAGCTCTACTGCACATAGCGGCCTTAGTGCAGCAGAGCGGCCAGGATGTAAGTGCTGAAGCGGTATCGCTGGCTAAAGACGCCGGGGCTACCGACCGCGAAATTCACGACACCGTCCTGATTGCGGCTTTGTTCTGTCTATACAACAAATACGTCGATGGCACCGCCAGCGTAACTCCCACAGATCCGGCGTTTTACGCTAAACTCGGTGAGCGGATCACAACCAACGGGTATAACCGGTTACCCCAAGGCTATAATCACCTGAAGTAGGGGGACACTCACCCAGCGATATTGCGCCGTAAGCGAGCGATGTAAAGCGAACAACCCCAGCCCTCCTGACAGCGTCAGCGCGCAAAGCAACAGCTGAAGTGCCGAGGGCCGAATGACGAGGATAGCTCTGATGAACTGAACAAATAGAATCCCGTAGAGCAGCCGGGCGATCAGATGACGGGGAAACTTGGGATCACAATCGCCCCCAATGGCCCAAAAAAGAAGACAACCGGAATGCAGGCCAGCTATAATTCGAATGATTCCTGACTGAAGTCACCCAACACGCCAGCGTGCAGAAAAAAGCCCAGCAGGGTTTCGATAGTCATGATGATGAGACCAGACCAGCAACGCGAGTTTCCACTTATTCATTTTCATGCGGGAAGAAGTTTTGTAATTGCAATTTTCTGAATTACCGGATACTGCGAGTATTAGTTAGTGTGGCTGGCGTTGGCTAACGGGCCGCTCAGACACAGCGAGTGCCTGCTCGGTTTGAGGGTGAAACGACCGCCACGAATGCCAGAATTCCTGGTAGGCTTTTGGGATAAACGCGAGTTGATATCCTAGTAAGGGACCCGCCACGCAAGTCCCCCGCCAGGTCCAGACCGAACCGGTTTGCTGGTCGGTGAGTCGCCGATTGGTGCAGGTAAACGTGAGTGTTTTTTCGTCAACCCGTCGACTCCAGGCCCCGAAAGAAGCACTGTCGGGGGCCATCGTTAGCAGCACCGGCTCTGTGCCTACGTTGCCACTCAGAACGCGGCTGGTTTGCAACTGATTCCAGTCGAAGGCTTTGGCGGCTTCTCCCCACTCGATACCGACAACCCATGACTTAGGTTGCCAGGAAGCCGAATCGCGCCGGGTAAGCTTGCCTTTTGAAAGCCCCCTATCGTAGTTCTTCATGTGGTCGAACTCTTCGGTAAACGTGGGGTCGGCTTGTAGGACGCGGGTGTTGGGGTGCTCAACCACCCATTCGCCGAGGGTCATCTGGCGGGCTCCGAGTTCAGGGAGCTGCTGTCCACTCAGGGGACCTACCACCGCTTCGCCCGTAGCCTGCCGCCACCAGCTACCCGTGCGTTTATCCTCAAACATCGCATTGAAATGGTCCATGCCGACTAATCGAAAGTCATCGACTTTTCCGTCCGGTGCCGGACTGAACACCCGACCGGTCCGGCAAACGGTGCAGTAGGTCACCATGATGGATCGACCGCCTACCGTATCGCGTACCTGGTGGTGATACCCAATCAATTGAATAGGGTAGGCCGTTGCCTGCCCCGCCGACTCAAACCCGAGTACGAGTTTAGTGAGCGGAATTTTGTTCTGTTTCAGCGAGACTACCCGTTTATGAATGGGTTGCTGAAACATCTGGTCGGCCATCATCTCTCCGTTGATCATGTACAGCACAGCACTATAAAGCACAACCCCACCTGCTACAATCCAGCGCTCCCAGAGCCGGGCAGGTTTCGTGAGCAGCCGATAGGCCGCTAGCAGTAACAGCAGTATACCAGCCAACCGGAGCCAGGGCGTGTACTGATACAGCCAGTACGCCGTTTCCAGTCGATTCAGACTGGCCGCGTCGTCGAGCTGGCTGCCCGGAAAGGGCATGATAAAATAGACCCGGGCCGCTTCGAGCAAACTTAGCAACAAAACACCGGTTAGGAACCAATAGCGCGTTTTCATACGGGAGTCGGTATGAAGGCTGGAGTTGGGTTAGCCGCCGAATAACCGTGCTCGGCCACCAGGGCGGCCCGTTGCCGAAACATCGCCGGATCGTCGGGCATCCAGGTACCCAGTCCGTCCACGTAGCGGTTGAACATGCAAAAAGCCGCGGCAATCAGCACTGTGTCGTGGATTTCCTTATCCGTTACTCCCAGCGTTTTTGCCCGCTCGATCTGGTCGGTCGAGACATGTTTACCCCCCTTTTGAACGCTGCCCGCAATGGCCAGCAGGGCCTTCATATTCCCAGAGATGGGCGCGGTTTCGGGATTGTCTTTCACCTGCCGGACCAGATTCCAGTCGTCGTCGCCGAGGCAGTGGCTGGCAATGGCCCCGTGGATGGCCTGGCAGTACTGACAGTCGTTTTCTGAGGATACGTAGGTGGCAATCAGTTCGCGTTCACCCCGGCTGAGCGTATTGTCGGGTGACCAAAGCAGTTGATCGACCAGTAAATTGAGTGGCTTTGTGGTTTCGGGGCTGAATGCCATCGGCCCCCGAATACCGGGTAATCCTTCGGGTAACTGAATATGTGCCATCAGAAAATATGCCTGGTTTATTGCCTATATTTATCATCAGAAAAATGTCCTGCCCGCAGTACAGGCGGAGAATACGCTTAGTTAACCTATGATAAGTCGGCTGAATAGGGCGCCTTAACGGTCGTTCTTTTTTGTTTTTTTATAGCTGAGGAGCCGGGTTGGGCAACGCATACCCCTGCTGCGCCAGTCGTTCGCCCATTGGCTCATAAACGGCTGAATCGGTCGGCGAAAGGGTAGCCAGGCCATCAACGTAGCGATTGAACATACAGAACGTGGCTGCAATCAGGACCGTATCGTGAATATCCCGGTCGGTTGCTCCATGCTCCCGGGCGCGGGTAACATCGGCATCACTCACGGTTCGGGCATCGGTCTGCACCCGACCTGCAATGGTGAGCAAGGCCTTCATCTTATCGGAAACAGGAGCCGTTTCGTATTCATTCAGCACAAAGTCGACCACCTCGCGCTCGTCGCCGAAGAGCGCACGGGCGGCAGCCTCGTGGCTTTGCGTGCAGAAATTGCAGTGATTGCGGGCCGATACATAGGTCGCAATCAATTCGCGCTCGGCCGTGCTCAGAGGTGAGTCGCCACGCAGCAGCACCTGCGCCAGGTCATAAAGGGGTTTGCCCGTATCGGGACGGTACATAACAAGACTCCGGATACCGGGTACATCGTCAGGAAGTTGAATATGAGGCATTTTTATGTGTGTTAGGATTGATAGTCGATACCTGATGTCGTTCGGCGACTGAACCAGGTAGCCACAAAGGCCAGCGCGAACGTTAGCGAAAAGAAGAGCAGGGTATTTCCCAATCCGCCGAATACAGCAACCAGGGAACCCACGAAAAACACGCCCGTTGCCGTGAGCACACGCCCTACGTTGAAGCAGAAACCCGTTGCCGTTGCCCGGATTGCCACGGGAAACAGCAGCGGCACGAAACTCGACAGCGTTCCCTGACTAATACCAAAACAAAGCGCCAGCAAGGCCGTTTCGGCGTACACAACGGGGGAGAAAATCTGATTCGTATCAAACAGCAGCCAGCACCCCAGCAGACAACCGGCAAACGTGCTCAGTAGCGTTGGGCGCATGCCCAGCCGGTTGACCAGCAGGCCCGATACGGCCCCGCCGACAATACCTCCCAGCCCAAACAGCATCATAGTCAGGCCCCGAGCCTGCCGGGCGTCGGCTTCGTGGGTGAACAGGGTTTGTACCCACGAGGGTGTCCACGAAAAAATGGCCCACAAACCGACCAGCACCGCGCTGAAAATAAGACTGCCCTGCACAAGTGAGGTCCGGTATTGGGGTTGCCAGATCGACTGCGTACCGGTAATGCCCGTCCGGCGGGCCGTTTGCCAGTGGGTCGATTCGGGCAGCAGCGCAGCCATCAGCAGTGTCAGCGCAAGGGGTAGCAGCCCCAGATAAAATGCCTGCCGCCACTGCGTCACCAGCAGGTTCAGGCTACCGGCCAGCACGATACCCACCGGAAACGACATGGCCAGCAGGCCCAGCACGACCGGACGACCTTGCTCGGGCCAGATTTCGGACAGATAAATCGTCGTGACGACCAGCACCCCACCAACGCCCATACCGGCCATGAACCGGAACCCGGCCAGCATCGGCCAACTGGTCGCCCACACGCTGGCCAGGGTGAACAGGCCCACCAGTACCGTAGCCAGCGTGATGGCCCGCACCCGTCCCAGGCGGTCGGCCAGCAAACCGAAGCCCAGGCCGCCCAGCACCCAGCCGTAGATGAACGCGGCATTGAGCAGCGCCCCCGACGACGCATCAGCCCCGAATTCGGGGAGGATAACGGGCAGGAATACCGACAGTAGCGTCGAGACCGTTCCCCCAAGCAGATACGCCATAAAACAAAGCCCGAACGACCGCCAGTCGGCCCGACCAGTGCTACTTTCAGGTACCATAATCACTGTCTGTTCCATATCTATTTGTGTTTTGACCGATTGAGATAACACCGTTTACCATTATTCCAATTTGCTCGTTATCAACGCATCAGCTCATCAAACGTCAGTGTCAGGTAGTACAGGCCACCCACAGCCGGGGAGCCATACGCCTGCACTACATAATTGTTGGCCAGATTACTGGCTCCCAGTTTCA
Source organism: Spirosoma spitsbergense DSM 19989 (assembly GCF_000374085.1). GTDB lineage: Bacteria > Bacteroidota > Bacteroidia > Cytophagales > Spirosomataceae > Spirosoma > Spirosoma spitsbergense. The sequence continues at coordinate 6,545 of NZ_KB893418.1, forward strand.
CGACTGTTTTCACCGCAGGAACCCGGTAACTGACCTGCGCGTCGAGTAGTGAATAGGCCGAAATACGGCCCGGCTGGTTCTGGGTAAAGGTACTGTACCAGTCGAAGGCTTCCTGCCAGTGCCAGGCCAGACTGAAACCGACACGCTCCGTCAGCCGGTCGTTATTCAGCACAATATTGCTCTTGAAGCGGGGCGTGTTAAAGGCTGGAATGTTGTTTGGATTGGCATCTAGGATGTTGAACTGCGCCCAGGTCAGGTTAGCGTTCAGGCGGTAGCCCCGGCTCAAAAACATCGTGAGACCAGCGCTGGCTCCATCGGTCGACACGCGGTCGGCGGCATTGGTGTAGAGCTGAAATGCCTGCCGGTTGGTGGCCGACAGCACGTCGGTGGCTGCGGCCGGATTTACCGAGCCGTCGGAAAGTAACACCGGGCTGTTGGGCCGGATCACCACCTGATTGATCAGAAAGTTGCGGTACTGGCCGTGGTAATAACTCACATCAATCAGCAGCCGGTTGGCCAGCAGCCCCTTGTAGCCGACTTCGAACGACTGGGATTGTTCGGGCCGAATGTAGGCCACGTTCGACTTCACCAGCTTGTCTTTGTTTGCCGCCACGGCCTGTGGAAACGGCGTTCCCGCCCCTACAGCCTGCCCAAAAGCAGCTCCGAATGCCCCCACCGAAGCCGCCGTAAACGAGTTTTCGTAGGCATTCAGCCCCGCCGAATTATTGGGTGCTCCCCCCAGAATGATGATAGGACCGACGTTGAGTTTAATAAACTGGTCAGGCACGGTCGGGTTGCGAAAACCAGTCTGGTAGCTGGCCCGAAAATGGTGGGCCTCCCCGACCGAATAGACGGCTGATGCGCGGGGCGTGAAGTTACCGGCGAAGTTCTGGTTCTTGTCGTAGCGGCCGGACAGGGTCAGCTTCAGGCGGTCGTTCAGCAGGGTTTTAGCCGCCTGCACGAACGCGCCGTATTCATCGACCCGCACCTTGTTCACCTTATCGTCGAAGAGCGTGCCGTTGGTTTCCATGGCGTAGTGGCGCAGATTGCCCCCCACCTGAAGGCTGATTATCTTAACGATCGGGGCAAAATCATACAATCCTTCAAGGTGGTACAGCTTGCTCTGGCTCAATACGCCCGCTCCCTGTAGCCCTGCAATACCGATGTATTTATCTTTCTGCTGGTTGAACCCGGCTGAACCGGGCAGGTAACGGCCCTGATCGGCAAAGGCGCGGGCCGCGTCGTTATTTTGCGCCGTTACCCCATTGATCGTTCCATTATAAGCTGCGCCATAACGGGTGAACCAAGTGGCATCGGCCTGATCGGGCGTAACGAGGTTGCCGCTCAGATCCCGCACCCAGGTCCGGTTAATGAGCTGCCCCAGCGACCGGGTGTTATACGAGTGGTTCGAATTTTCAGCCGTGGAATATCCCCGAATAAAGAAGTTGGCACCCCGCAGTTCGAGCCGTTGTTGGGTAAGCCCAAAATCCTGGAGCATGAACCGGCTGCTACCCGTGTAGTTCGCCGTTCCCTGACTATAGTTCAGCGCGTAGATGGCTTCCATATTCTTGGTGATACGGTAATGCACCGCTCCGTTTAATTTCAGGCTGTAGACGTCGTAATTGGTCAGGTCCCGTTCGGCATAGCCCGTGCGGGAAACGCGCCCGATGCCGGACAGGGTCTGGGCCACCTCGTCGCCGTAGATATTCAGCGCGTCGCGGCCGGGGTTAACCGCCCCCCGTTTGTCGGTAACCGTATTGGGGTCGATGTCCGTATAATCGGCTGCGTACCAGTCGTTGCCTTTCAGGTACGACGCGTTGAGTTTGAACGCGAACCGATTACCAATCGCTTTGGCGTAGCGCAGGGACGTTTCGGTGAATGGTTTGATCCCGTCACCCCTTGGATCGGCTACATGGTTGATACCCGTTTTCTGCTGCACACTCAGGCCGGGGTAGTCGAAAGGGCTTTTCGTACGGGTATACAGCAGTCCGTTGAAGGCCACTGGGCCGTAGAGTGCCGACGCGGATCCCGGAATCAACTCGGCCGATTCGACATCCAGATCGGAAACGCCGAACAGATTCCCCACGGCAAAACCAAGGCCCGGCGACTGGTTATCGACCCCATCGACGAGTTGCAGAAACCGGCTGTTACCCGTTGAATTGAAACCCCGCGTGTTGATTTGCCGGTAAGTCAGGCCGCTGGTGACCATATCGACCCCTTTCACGTTGTTGAGGGCCTCAAAGTAGTTGGCCGACGGCGACTGCCGGATGGCGCGGGCATCGAGTTTTTCGATACTGACGGGTGAACGCAACAGGCTTTCCTCCACGCGCGATGCAGCTACAACGACCTGATCGAGGAGTTCCGACGAGGGAGTGAGCGCTACCCGTACCGGCTGTCCGTCAACGGAAGTAATTTCCTTTCGACCATAACCAACCATCGACACCAGCAGGATACGGCTGGCTGTTGGTACCGTAATGAGCGTGAACTGGCCTGCTTCGTCGGTGACCGTCCCCAGCACCGTCCCTTTGAGCCTGACAGAGGCTCCCCCGAGTGGCTTACCCGTCTGGGCATCGGTAACGAAGCCGGTAATGGCGCGATTTTGGGCCTTACTAACCGGGAGAACACCCAGCAGACAGGCCAGAAAAAATAAAGATGTATAAACTGATTTCATAGATCACAGCATGAATGGTACGACTAATCCTGCACGAGTTTTTGGATCGCGGATTCATTGTACAGTCGAATTAATTGCCTGAAAACACGAGCACAGCCACGCGCCAAATGGAGCGGTGATCAGCCGGTGGTCAGCGAAAAGAAGAGAATAGGAAATAAACAGCCGCAGGCATACGGTCCTGACGATCGCCTTTCGGCAACGATGGCGTACGTACTGGTTACCAGCGGTTAGGCAACCTGATTGGGCGGGGGAGAATGAATGGGCGCAGAGCGCGTTGCATAAACAACGGGTGTCTGCGGAATCCGAACCGATTCGCGCCAGGGTCGTTGGTCAAAAATAAATACAGTATGGCTGTTGGGCGAGTACTCTTTAAGCAGGAATTTCAGCAGTTGGTTCGCATTGTGACTGGTATCGGACGTATTGAGGTGATCGTTCAGAAAAGCCAGCAGATCGTCGGACCAGAATTGGCGACTGCGGGTTTCCAGCCCGGCAATGTGCAGCGTATCGTTAGTAACCTCCAGACTAACGACGCTGTAATAGTGACCCCGGTAGCGAAACCCGTCTTCGGTGGTGCGGGCCATTTCATTACCATCAGCCGGGTTATCAAGCGGAATCCGGAACTCCACAATGCTATCGACCGATCGGTAGACCTGCAAGCGTTCCGAGAGATCTCCTTCGGCCTGCCACCACCCGATACCCCACACCAAGACACTAGCCAGAGTGTGGCAGAGGATAAGGACGAATAAACCAAAGGTGACCAGCTTGTTTAGCATGTGCAATGCGTATATGGGCAAAGAATAAGACCAACTGTAATTATTTTTTGTTAAAATAAAACTAAATACTGAAATTATCTACGTTACCCAATGACCAAACGGCATTTAATCTCTGAAATTAACTTTTGCTAGATAATTCTACCGACCATAAATTAGTGATTATTGAAGTACAATATTAGGTGACTTCATTTGGCAAGTAACTAGATCGAAACTACCTCGTAAGGCTTCCGGTGAATGCTTCGTAGCATTTTCCTTACGTAATATTTATGTTTATTTCAATACCCCCTCCCTCCTACTCCAACCGACTACTATCGTCCAATTAAAAGCCAGTTATTTCTATTTATTGGACTCGTACTCTGCTACCAGTCAATCATTTTTCGGTATCGGCCGCCATTCAAAGTCATTCGCGAAAACGTCCGAATCCTTTTCAGATAAGACTACCACCGTTCTTGTTTAATCTCGTTGGCTAGCCGTCGATTGATATCCACTTTAGCATATTCAAAGACAAAAATGGTTGTCCCCTGCTCCCGGGCAAAAGAACTCCTAACCGAGTCTGTAACAAAGCCTTTGACAAAGAGGGGGCCAGTCTCTTTCAGTTCATCGGCCACTGCTCCGGCCGTTTTGATCCGGATGAGATGGCTATATGGTTTGTCCAAATCAAACCAGTTGATATAGTCCGCATTAAAGGTAACAGCACGGATGTCTTGACGTGTGTAATAATTAATGGCGCCTGCCTGTCCATAATTGTCACATAGGACCAGCGTTTTTTCTGGATCCGGAGAACGGCCATAAGCGGCATCCACTTTGGCTGCTAATTCACGCCAGCCTAGCATATCCGCGAAATCCTGGGGTAACTGATGATCCTGGCCGTCTTCCCAACGTAAGAGTCCCAGTTTTTTATACCGTTCAGGATGCTGGGCGATTTCCAGCGGTGTTTTATTAGGAAAAGCTACTTGATACAGCGGAATAAAAAACAGAACCGGAATCACCATCAACGTGGCTCGTATCCATACTGCTGATTGGAGTTTAACAGAAATAAAAACAGCGCCAAACGCAATGTAAACCGGATAAATCCCGATAGCGTAGTAGCCTTTGGCTTTTAAAATAGTAAAGGTCGTTAGGGTAAATAGGAGGGCGAAAAAGAAAGATCGGTAGGCTAAGAATGGCTTATAAAATAGCAGTCCATATAATCCAGCGATGATCACTACCCAGGAGCCCACAAAAAACAGGATTTGTTCTTTTAAGAAGTCTACCCGGTTCACGTTAGCCAACTGAGTTTGAACCAGTAGCCTCATGTGGTGAATGACGGGAAAGCCATGTTGATATTGCCAAATCAGATTGGGCATTACCAGCAAAAGGCTTACCCCCAAAGCTAGATAAACGTGCCGGTTGAGCAGTAAACGGCGCTGCTGGGTCAGTAGTAATGCAGGAAATAGCCCAATCAAGAGAAAAACAATATTGTATTTATTCAGAAAGCCCACCGCAAAGACAGCGGCAAAAACGTAGAGCCATCGATTGTCTTTGGAATTGATGTACTTAATCAAGACAAAATACAGGCTAGTCCAGCACAATATGTCAAGGGAGTTGGGCTGAAAAAGCTGGTTTATCCTTAACAAAACGGAAAAAAGAAGACCTGTGGCCGCTAGTACACAGGCAAATAGGTTTCCTTTTAACTCCTCCACCGTTTTCCAAACGATCAGAATCGTCAATGCCCCAAAAAAGGCCGGAACGAATCGGACTGCCCAAGCCGAGTTACCAAGCCACCTAATGATCAGGGCGAACCAGGCAGTGACAGGCGGCACCGATAAGTACCCCCAGTCGAGATGGTTTGCCTGATCTAGGTGCAGAAATTCATCCCGATGTAAATCATAGTCGGGAAGAAGTAGAACATATTGCAGCAGGAATTTCAAGGTCACCAAGCCAACGAGTATGGCCGATCTTTTTGTCATTGGCTAAAGGCTAAAATTGGCCCCAAAATTAAGTCATCTTTTTTAAGAATGGGGGGTTAGCCTTATACTGAAACCATTGGCCATCGCACGCGACGGATTGGTGTTGCCATTTATTACCAGCAATAACTCTTCGCTCCTTCCCCCATAGGATCTGTTCATTTATAGGTCAGAATAAATTCAGCACAAGACGCCCGCTTTGTCTCACCACACAATCATTCTGCTGATTATTATTTATTCCGACTATATGAATCGGTAACGTAAAATGAGAGCTGTATCTGTTTTGCTTCTAGGGCCGACACGGTTAAAAAAACGTTTCCATGAAGGTTTATGGATAGTCTACCGATTTCCCATTTCCATCGATATAGTATGAGCGTCAGTTATTCCAGGCCTTCACCTTCGTTTTTTAACTCCTGCTCAAGATCTTCGATGGAAGGTAGCTGCGATTGCAATTCCTCAGGTACCGCTCTGGTTAATTGATAATCGGCTACACTTAAGGGATTGGTTATGCCAGCCAGAGCATACTCCGCCAATGCCTGGTTTTTGCCTTTGCATAATAGTAAACCAATCGTTGGATTATCCTCTTTGGTACGAAGATAGTCGTTGACCACATTCACATAGAAATTAATCTGGCCAGCGTCCCCCGGTTCAAAGTCTCTGGCTTTTAATTCGATGACTACGTAGCAACGCAATCGAATATGATAGAATAGTAAATCGATGTAGTACTCCCCATCCCCTACTTTCAAAGGATACTGGCGACCCACAAAGGCAAAGCCCTGTCCCAACTCCAGCAGAAACTTACTCACATGCTGAACTAACTGGCTTTCCACGTCGCGCTCTTTGGCTTTGGCAGTGGCTACCACAAAGTCGAATACATAAGGATCTTTCAATAGTTGTCTTGCCAGATCAGACTGAGGTTTAGCCATTGTATGTTCAAAGTTGGTCAGTTTGGGTGTTCTTACTTGGCGTTTGTACAAATCCATCTCAATTTGATGGCGCAATACGTTTCGTCCCCAACTTCCTGTTAACGTCTGTTCGATATACCAAATTCGTTGTCCTGGGTCTTTAACTTTATCTAGCAGGATAATGTGGTGTGACCAGGTGATTTTGGACAATACTGAGCGCAAGAACAGTTGCTCAAAGTTTTCTGCATTGTCTAAAATGGGGGCTACATCGATGGCCTCCTGAGCTGATTCAGGTAATTTTGCAACACCCTGTTGCAAAATTAAGGGCAGATTAGCCATCACAAATTTCTTCATGTAGCCCAGGTTACGGGTTGAAAAGCCCTCAGCCCCCGGAAACGCCTCGCGAATGTCAGCCGAAAGGCGATCAATTATTTTGGCTCCCCAGCCTTGCTGCTGTTGAAAAAACAGGATTAAACTACCCACCTGCCAATAAGACAGTAAGAGTTGTTGGTTAGCGGATGTAGCTACTTTAACTTGAGCCTGTTGAATCTGTTGTTTAACCCGTTGAAGTAGGTCTGGGTATTGGTTAAACTCTTCCATTACGAAATTTAGCGATGATCAGGCTGCTAATATGACTAGATAGAGATCAGCGCGACCCTTACGAAAATTACCACCCCTAAGAGAACACACTCTGAATTAAGGTATAGGCCTGCTAGAAATGGTATCCTATTTTGTCAGGACAGTCGGATCTTAGGCAAGTATAAACAAAGGTAATAGTTGAAGTTCATCTTAAGAGCTCCTTTTATTAATGTTGCCTTCTTCAATTTGTTGCGTCAATAGCCAGATAATCAACTTGTTTTAAGACGTAACCTATATTGGCTTATTTGTATAAACTAGTTCATTTGCAATCGTTCACAAAAAGGCCAATTGCCATCATTAACTGAACTTGTCGTAATCAGCGACTAAAACCGTTCAATTAAACCTCCGATTCAAACTGGGAACGGCCAAGATGTGAATGGGTAATGAAAAGAAGTCTCTTGTCCCCTTTCCTACCGACTGTACCGAAACAACCACCCCTCAAAAAAGCCGCGCTCAGATTCGATGAGCGCGGCTTTTTTGTTGAATTTATGGTGACCGAATCACTGTTCCAAACACCGATAACTGGTAGCTTTTCGTAGTGGTATTAACCTGCTGAAAGTAAATTGAGTACTGGTTTTTACGATACACGTTGAAGAGCGACACTGACCAATTTCTGTACCTGTTGACTACCGTCCGTTAGTCACTTTGCGGAGCTGATAAAACAGTTTTTCCAGCAGGCGGATATCGTCGGTAATAATGTCGGCGGAAGCACTCATGCCGGTTCGGTAAGCCAGTGATTTTCCATACGTGGTTTTTAGCCCTGCTGGTAGTTGAACGCGGGCCAGAAACACACTATCGTTTAGGGGTATATCGGCAATCTTGGGGTAGTTCTGCCAAAAGGTACATAATTCGTCGTTTGAGCTACCCCTGCTATTTAATGACTTGATTCTATTTACTTTATGGCTCAAATAGTTGGTATCACAAAGTCAAACTAAACGACTATGGACTGGAAGTCCATAGGTTTAAGAACGAATGGAATTCGTCTGGTTCGGTTGAAACCGACTGAAAGTATACCACTTTAAGTGGGCTACTCCAGAATAAAATTCTCATCCCCATTGGGATGCTCCTTGTGATGATCCAAGTACGCTTGTAGCAACTCGTCAGTAATACTACCCACGCTCCAAGCACCGTAACCAACACCCCAGAAATGACCGCCCCAATACCGACGCTTCAATTCAGGAAACTCTTGCAAAAGCAACTTCGCAC
>NZ_KB893419.1 GCF_000374085.1 Spirosoma spitsbergense DSM 19989
TTGTCCGGCCTCACGGGCGAGTGGGCAGGTATTCTCGAAAAATTGGCTGGAGAACCTATTACTCTGTGCCTCAGTGGGTAATCTAAACCATCATTGCAATACGTTATAATGAGGGTTTTATTAATCTACCTGAACTGGTCAGGCTGGGCAGAAGAATACTATCCGTAAAACACCAGCACTTATTCAGCTGCGAACTGTACGTATCAGGAAGGTGCTTATTTTTAGGCCTTACTTTATTTGTCATCTATGCTTCGCTCACGCTTTCCCCTCCTTTTTACGTTCCTGTTTTCCCTCTCATTCATCAGTTCGGCCCAGCAATCGCCGAAAAAGATGTCCGGAAATCCCGTGTTTCCCGGCTGGTACGCTGACCCCGAAGGAGCCATTTTTGGCAACAAGTACTGGATTTACCCCACATACTCGGTCCCGTACAATGAGCAGGTGTTCTTCGACGCGTTTTCCTCACCTGATCTGGTCAACTGGACAAAACACAGCCATATCCTCGACTCAACAGCCATCAAATGGGCCAAACGGGCGATGTGGGCTCCCGCTATCGTCGAAAAAGGGGGTCGCTATTTCCTGTTCTTCGGTGCGAATGATATTCACGACGACAAAAAAGAAACGGGCGGCATTGGTGTTGCTGTGGCCGATAACCCCGCCGGTCCGTTCCGGGATTACCTGGGTAAACCGTTGGTTGGGCAGATTCACAACGGTGCCCAGCCAATTGACCAGTTCGTGTTCAAAGATAAAGACGGTCAGTATTACCTGATTTATGGTGGCTGGGGCCATTGCAACATCGCCCGGCTGAAAGATGATTTTACCGGCTTCCTGCCTTTTCCTGACGGCACTATGTACCGGGAGATAACCCCCAAAAACTACGTGGAGGGGCCAATCATGTTCATGCGTAACGGAACCTATTATTTCATGTGGTCGGAAGGGGGATGGACAGGGCCGGATTATTCGGTTGCCTATGCAACCGCGTCATCGCCGTTTGGGCCTTTCGAGCGGGTGGGCAAAATTCTTCAGCAGGACCCGGCTGTGGCAAAGGGAGCAGGGCATCACTCCGTTATTCGGGTTCCCGGACGGTCCAACGCTTCGGCCGACGACTGGTACATCATCTACCACCGTCGCCCCCTGACCGAAACGGATGGTAACCACCGCGAAACCTGTATCGACCGTCTGTACTTTGACGAAAAGGGAGCGATAAAACCGGTTAAAATTACGGTTGACGGCGTCAACGCCCATCCATTGCCGTAGTATCGTGAACAAAATATTAATACCCATACCTATGCTGATCCAGGAAAATGATATTACCCTACCATCCGAAGGGCAGTCTTTGAAAGCGTTCATAGCTCGTCCTGCCGGTGCCGAACCCCGTCCTGCCATCGTTGTGATTCAGGAAATATTCGGTCTGAATGACAACATTCGTCAAATAACCAGCCGCCTGGCGCAGGAAGGTTATGTGGCTCTGGCGCTTGACCTGTATTCGGGTGGGTTTAAACCGTGGTGCGTGTTTCAGTCGGTGCGGGCGCTACTGAGTAGCCATACCGATAACTACGGTACCCGGCACCTTCGAAATGCCATGACCTATCTGTCTCAACAGCCCTACGCTGATGTCAATCGACTGGGCGCTATTGGTTTCTGCATGGGCGGGAATTTTGCGCTGGCACTGGCCAATGAAGACAAACGGCTCAAAACGATTGCTCCTTTCTACAGCATTACCCCCAGGCCCCTGAAAAAGGATGTGTCTGGGTTGTGCCCCGTAGTGGGGTCATTTCCGGGAAAGGACTTCACGACAAAACAGGGTAAGCAACTGGCTATCGATTTAGCAAAGGCGAACATTGCCCACGACATAAAGATTTACCCCGGTGCCAAACATTCGTTCATGAATGACAGTCGCTCATCATTCCATCCTGAGGCAGCCGCCGATGCCTGGCAACGAACACTGGCTTTCTTCCAGATGCATCTCTAGCCTGCCGCCGGTTTGCCAGACCGAAAGGAGGGTAACGGGGTTGATTTTTCGGGGTTATTTACCCGAAAAGGATTCATTGAGGTTGTTCCGTAAGGCGGTTGCTCCCGTACGGATTGAACCCCAATGCTGATTCATCATGGCAAAAAATTGTACCTTGCAGCTTAAATCCCTCGCACTCCATCTGAACTACCTTTGATATAAATTTTTCTGATTATAGTTTAAAACCTTGATTTTATGAGCGAAGTAAGCACTCGTTTTGTGCCAGGCGTTGTGACTGGCGAAGGCGTCACCGAATTGTTCCGTCACGCTAACGAAAATGATTATGCCCTGCCTGCCGTCAATGTTGTCGGTACGGACTCGGTCAATGCCGTACTGGAAACGGCCAAAGCGGTTAACTCACCGGTTATCGTTCAGTTCTCCAACGGTGGTGGTATTTTTTACGCGGGCAAAAGCCTGCCCAACAATAATCAGCAGGCGGCCATTGCCGGTTCTGTTTCGGGTGCCCTGCACGTGCATCACGTAGCCGAATTATACGGTGTTCCGGTCATTCTGCACACCGACCACTGCGCCAAGAAACTCCTGCCCTGGATTGATGGCCTGCTGGATGCCGGCGAAAAACATTTCGATCAGACGGGTAAGCCCCTCTACTCGTCGCACATGCTCGACCTGTCGGAAGAGCCGATCGAGGAGAATATCGAAATCTGCGCGAAATACTTCGAGCGGATGGCCAAGATGGGTATGACGCTGGAAATTGAACTGGGTGTAACCGGTGGCGAAGAAGATGGCGTAGACAACACCGATGTCGATGATTCCAAACTCTATACCCAGCCGTCGGAAGTGGCGTATGCGTACGAAGAGTTGAGTAAAATATCGCCGAACTTCACCATTGCAGCCGCTTTTGGTAACGTACACGGTGTTTATAAGCCCGGCAACGTAAAACTGTCACCCATCATTCTGGACAATTCGCAGAAATACATTCAGGAAGAGTACAGTACCGGGCCACTGCCTGTAAACTTCGTATTTCACGGTGGTTCGGGTTCCAGCCGCGAAGAAATTCGAGAGGCCATCCGCTACGGCGCCGTAAAAATGAACCTAGACACCGACATGCAATGGGCCATGTGGGAAGGTATCCTGAAGTACTATAAGTCGAAAGAAGGGTATTTGCAAACACAGTTGGGTAGCCCCGATGGTCCTGATTCGCCGAACAAAAAATACTACGACCCCCGCGTGTGGCTGCGTAAGGGCGAAGAAAGCATGGTACAGCGCCTGAAAATCGCTTTCGAAGATTTGAATTGCATCAACCGGCTGGCTTAGTCGCTTCCTGGTTTATCGTTTTGTATTTCGGTGGTGTCGGGTTTGAAAACCCGACACTTTTTTTGTGGCACCAAAACGGGCAAACAACCAAAAACCTTGATTAATGCGTAACTTTTAGGAGCAAAACACCGCGATATAATCTATCCGGGAAAAAAAATGACTTTAGCAGAAACTTATGCCTGCATGAAGTAAAACGAGCGATGAAACTGATTTAATCCGGTATACAGGCTTACTCATGAATTTAATCCGTGCTGCGTTACGTAAACCCATTACCATTCTGGTACTGGTGGCCAGTTTATTCTTTTTCGGTATCAACGCTGTTCGTACCATCAAGATCGACATTTTTCCGAACCTTAACCTACCGGTTATTTACATCTCGCAACCCTTTGGGGGCTACACACCCAACCAGATGGAGTCGTTTTTTGGCAAGCAGTACGTCAATCTTCTGCTGTATGTATCGGGCGTAAAGAGTATTGAAACCAAAAATATTCAGAGCTTAACGCTCATCAAATTATCGTTTTACGAAGGTACTAACATGGCGCAGGCGGCTGCCGAAGTCGCTACTTACTCCAACCGGGCTCAGGCCCTGTTTCCGCCCGGGTCGCAGCCGCCGTTTATTCTCCGCTTCGACGCATCCACCCTGCCGGTGGGGCAACTGGTATTGAGTAGCCCCAAACGGACGAACAATGAACTACAGGACCTGGCCAACGTGTATGTACGGTCGGGCTTTACGGCCATTCCCGGTCTGGTAGCACCCGCCCCGTTTGGGGGCAACTCCCGAACCATCGTTATCAAAGCCGACCCCGCCCTGATGCGGTCGCATAACCTCACCCCCGACCAGTTGGTGGCCGCCCTGCGTATCAACAACCAGGCAACCCCGGCGGGTAACGTGCGGGTGGGTGACCTGAACTATTTTACCCCCGCCAACACGACCATCCGCAATATTGAGGACTTCGGCAATATCCCCCTGTATACCGGAACGGTGCAGAACCTGATGTTGAAAGATGTGGCAACCATCTCGGACGGGGCCGATATTACGCAGGGATACGTGCTGGTCAATGGCAAACGCTCGGTGTATATGCCCATTACCAAATCGGCCGATGCCAGCACCTGGGATGTAGTGCAGAAACTGAAAGCGGCCCTGCCCCGCTTTCAGTCGCTGTTGCCCGACGATGTGACACTGACCTACACCTTCGACCAGTCGGTGTACGTGATCAACTCCGTGAAAAGTCTGATGGTAGAAGGGGGCATTGGCGCTATTCTGACGGGACTGATGGTGCTACTGTTTCTGGGCGATGCCCGCGGGGCCCTCATCGTGATTATCACCATCCCGACCTGTATTATTTCCGGCGTGTTGTTTCTGTCCTTATTTGGCCAGACCATCAACATCATGACCCTGAGCGGGCTGGCCCTGGCCATCGGTATTCTGGTGGATGAAAGTACCGTTACCATCGAAAATATTCACCAGCATATGGACATGGGGAAACCCAAAGCACTGGCCATCTGGGACGCCTGTAAGGAAATCGCTTTTTCCAAACTGCTGATTCTGTTGTGTATTCTGGCCGTTTTTGCCCCTGCTTTCACCATGACGGGCATACCCGGTGCGTTGTTCCTGCCCCTTGCACTGGCTATTTCCTTCTCCATGATTACGTCGTATGTGATGGCGCAGACACTGGTGCCGGTGCTGGCCAACTGGATGATGAAAGAAAACACGCACATCAGCAAAAGCCGGGTTCGCCAGTACGCCCGGCTGCTCAGAAAGAAACTAGGACGCAACGGGCGGGCAAGTCAGAATGGAAACGGACGGAGTGAGCACGATATACTGCTGGATGAAAAGCAGGAACTGGCGCACCGCATCGACCTCAACAACACGGGGAAGGTTAGTTTTTTTGAGCGGGTACGGGCGCGGTTTGTTCGCTTCATTGGCCGGACATTACCGTATCGGAAACCTATTGTGCTGCTGTACATTGTTGGTTCGCTGGGCGTGGCAGCCCTGTTGATTTCCATCATTGGCCGCGATGTAATGCCCAAAGTGGATGCGGGGCAATTTCAGGTACGGCTCCGGAATCCCGATGGTACCCGGCTGGAAAAGACGGAAATGAGCATGCTGAAAACCCTTGATGTGCTGTACGGACTGGTCGGTAAAGAAAACGTGGATATCACCTCGGCGATGGTGGGTATGCACGGCGCCCAGTTTTCCATCAGTCCCATCTACCTGTTCATGGCCGGGCCGCAGGAGGCCGTTTTGCAGGTTAGTCTGAAAGAAGACTACGAGGTTGATCTGGACGTGTTGAAAGACCAGTTTCGGGAACGGATAAAAAAAGCCCTGCCCGATGTACGGCTCTCGTTCGAGCCGATTGAGTTGACCGACAAGATTCTGAGTCAGGGGTCACCAACACCCATCGAAGTGAAGGTTTCGAGTAAGAACAAGAAGCAAAACGAAGAGTACGCCAACAAGGTAATTGCCAAACTAAACCAGATTTCGTACCTGCGGGACGTGCAGATAGGGCAGGCAACGCGTTACCCAACCATCGACGTAACCATCGACCGGGCGCGGGCGGCCCAATTGGGGACGGATATTTCGGCCATTTCCCGCTCCCTGATAGCCTCCACTTCCTCGTCGCGCTACACGGATAAAAGTGTCTGGATTGACCCTAAATCTACGCAGTCTTACAGCGTTCAGGTCCAGGTACCGGAAAATCAGATGGCCAGCATAAACGACATTGGTGAGATACCCATTTTGCCCAATAGCAACCGCCCGGTGCTGAGCGATGTGGCCACGCTGCGAAAAGGAACGACCTATGGGGAAAATGATAACATCGGGGCTATTCCGGTGCTATCTGTAACGGCCAACCTGAATGATATGGATTTAGGTACAGCCACAACCGACGTGCAGACCGCCATCAACTCGCTGGGCGAATTGCCGCGCGGCATGACGGTCAATTTGCAGGGTCTGAGCGTCGTGCTGACCGAAACCCTCGAAAGCCTGCAAAACGGATTACTAGTCGCCATTGTGGTTATTTTCCTGATGCTGGCCGCCAATTTCCAGTCGTTCAAAGTTTCACTGGTCGTTTTATGTACCGTTCCCGCCGTACTGCTTGGCTCGCTGTCACTGCTGATGCTCACCGGCTCAACCCTGAATCTGCAATCGTACATGGGCATGATTATGTCGGTGGGGGTGTCTATTTCAAACGCGGTGCTGATGGTGACCAACGCCGAAGAACTCCGGATGCGGAACGGTAATGCGCTGCAATCGGCGCAGGAAGCCGCTTCCATTCGTATCCGGCCCATTCTGATGACCAGTGTGGCCATGGTGGTGGGTATGATTCCGATGGCATCAGGCCTGGGCGAGGGTGGTTCGCAGGCGGCACCGCTGGGCCGGGCCGTCATTGGTGGACTGATTTCCTCCACATTTGCCGCCTTGTTTATTTTGCCGCTGGTTTTTGCCTGGGTGCAGGGGAACACCTCCACCGAATCGGCTTCGCTCGACCCTGAAGATAAAAACAGTAAATATTATATTCCCTCTCTGTATGAATCGGCCAATTAACCGTTCACTTTATACTATACTGGCCGTTTCCGGTAGTCTGTTCATTGCCAGCTCACTGGTTGGCTGTCAGACAACGGAGGGCAAAAAGGACGCTCCCAAAACGGATGTTTCCCAAACGGATGTTTCCAAAAAGGAAACGGCTGCCGAGGCACCTGCTGCGGTGGAGGTTTTTGCGCTCAAACGGGGGCAACTCTCTTCCTCACTCCAGGTACCGGGCGAGTTAGTAGCTTTCCGGGATGTGGACATCTACGCCAAAGTAAGCGGGTTTATCAAAGCCATGTATGTTGACGTTGGTTCGGAGGTTAGACAGGGCCAGTTACTCGCTCTGGCCGAGGCTCCCGAATTAAGTTCCCAACTAGCCTCCGCCGACTCGAAACTGAAAGCCCAGGAAGCGCTCTCCATCGCCAGCAAAGCCAATTATGAGCGCATACTGGAAGCCAGTAAGTTCTCCGGTGCCGTATCTAAAAACGATGTTGACCAGGCACTGGCCAGGCGGAATGCCGACAATGCCCAACTGGAAGCGGCAAAATCAGCCTACCGCGAAGTAGGTGACCTGAAGCGCTACCTACAAATACGGGCACCTTTCAGCGGCATCATCAGTGCCCGTAATGCCAGCACGGGTGCGTACATCGGGCCATCGGGCAAAGGGTCGGAGTTTCCGTTGTTTGTACTGACCGAACAGAAAAAACTGCGTCTGGTCATCTCAATTCCGGAAGCCTACACCGGTTACGTTGACCAGAATGACCCCATCAGTTTTAGTGTCAAGGCATTCCCGGATAAGAAATTTACCGGCCAGGTAAAACGGCAGTCGGGTACACTGGATAAACGACTGCGGTCGGAGCGGGTAGAGGTAGACGTGCAGAATGATGATAAAAAACTGCTGCCCGGTATGATTGCCGAAGTGACGGTGCCATTGCCCACAAAAAACAGTACCCTGATTGTACCGGCATCGGCCATTGTCAATGCATCGACCGGCGTTTTCGTTATTCGGGTGCGCGACCATAAGGCGGAGTGGGTACCCGTTAAAAAAGGCCTCGAAGCGGATGATAAAGTCGAGATATTTGGCCCGCTGGCCGAAGGTGATTCGCTGGTAACGACCGCAACCGAAGAAACCCGTGATGGTTCACCGGTGAAGTAATCAAAGCGGTTCCTCGCTCTTGATTCGAAACAGTGCCCCTTCCACCAAATCGTCGATCCGAATCTGGCAGGCCAGCCGGCTATCAAATTCAGCGTCGGGCAGGGTATCCAGCATATCCAGTTCGGCATCCTGCGGTGCGGGCAATGCATCGAGGCCCTTCACTACCTGAACGTGGCAGGTGGCACAGAGAGCCATGCCCCCACACGTAGCGAGTATGGTATAGTCCGACGCTTTCAGTACTTCCATCAGGCTCAGATTTATGCCTTCGGGAATTGCTATCGGCTGGCGCTCGCCGGTACGGTCTTCAACGGTGAATTGAATCATGTTGATTGGTTGTCATGGATGGTCATTCAATAGTCATTAGGTTGTCTTCGTCAATGACCACCAATGACTAAAAATGACCATAGAATGACGTTTAAGAAATAGAATGACGGTTAAAAAATAGGTACGCCGTTGACGGTCGTGTATTTGAAACTCAACTTCTGGCTGGGGTGAACGTAGCGAAAGGCACTTTGGCACATGAGCGCGGCCTCGTGGAAACCACACAGGATTAGCTTCAGTTTGCCCGGATACGTATTGATATCACCAATAGCGTAAATTCTTTCGACGTTCGTGGAGTAATCGGTTGTGTCAACATGAATGGCCGATTTATCGATGGTGAGGCCCCAATCGGCAATGGGGCCGAGTTTGGGCGTAAGGCCGAAAAGGGGAATCAGGTGATCGGCAGCAAGGGTAGTTACGGTTTTGTCTTTGGCCGTAATGCTGACTTCCTGCAAATGACCGTTGCCGTTGATGCTGGTGATAGTCGATTGAAGCACCAGATTGATACGGCCCTGACTCGCCAGGTTGAACACTTTTTCCGCCGAATCGGGGGCACCCCGAAACGTGTCGCTCCGGTGGATCAGCGTTACCTCGCTGGCTATATCAGCCAGGAAAACCGTCCAGTCGAGGGCCGAGTCGCCACCACCCGCCAGCACCACCCGGCGATTTCGCAATTGCTCCGGATTCTTCACCATATAGGCAACGCCTTTCCCTTCAAAGCGTTCGAGGTTGATAATGTCGGGCTTACGGGGTTCAAAACATCCTAATCCTCCGGCAATGACTACCACCTGACAATGGACACTTGTGCCGTCACTGGTCGTTACGATGTAGGAGCAATCCGGTTGTTTGTCGAGTCCTTCCACCCGTTCGCCGAGCGTGAATCCGGGATTGAACGGGGCGATTTGCTCCATCAGGTTATCGACCAGCGCCTGCGCATTAATGGCCGGGTAGCCGGGAATATCATAGATCGGCTTCTGCGGGTATATCTCCGAAAGCTGCCCGCCCACCTGTGGCAGCGCATCAATCAGGTGGCACCGCATTTTCAATAAACCGGCTTCAAAAACGGCGAATAAGCCCACCGGACCCGCGCCAATTATACAAATATCTGTCGTTATCATTTGACTGGAAGATAGCCCTGCTCTAGTCGATAGCCCGTCAGGTTTCCTCGCTGTAGTGTGCTGTAAAGGTAGCGGCCTGCCTACCATCGAAGGCTATCACAAATCAGAATGAGGGATAAGCAGATGGAATAAGGTGTATCGGATAATCAGTACCGTCGCCACCAACTTTCTGGTGATCGTTTTTCATGGCCGGATGGGCGTTGAAGCCAGGCATCATACTAATTGACTGAACTTAGCTTTTCCCATATCGGTTAATTAGATCAACCCCGTCTTTTTGGTTCGCTATACTTTGTACCCTTTCATATTGGGTGTTGGCCTTTCTTTGGCAACAGGTTTATGCCTGATTTTCTGCTTCTTGACCCACGGTTAGCTTTACCACCTCTATCTAGTCCTCATGATATTTATAAGAAAATTCATTATTCCTACTCACTCCTTATTCCTTCCGTTCATTACTCTATTGGTTGTAGTAAGTGCCATTTCCGCATCCGCACAGCTATTCACTACGGGTGCCGATGATACGACCAAAGTAACGCTGGTACCGCAACGGCCGGCCGATTCACTGGGTCGCCGAACGCCACGAGGCACTGTGCTGGGGTTTGTCAAAGCGGTAGGGCAGGAAGACTACGTTCGGGCCGCCCGGTACCTGAACCTGCGTGGTATCACTAAAAAAAGATCGGCTCAGTCAGGACCCGAACTGGCACAGGCTTTGCAAAAAGTGCTCGATCAACGGAGTAATATCATTCCCCGAACACTCATCAGTAACGACACTACCGGTATCATCAATGATAATTTAGGTCCTACTCTGGATCTGATAGGGACTGCCGAAGCCAATGGTGAAAAAGTTGATATTCTGCTCGAAAAGATTGAAACTCCTGCCGATGGCCCCATCTGGCTGTTTTCCTCGGAAACCGTGCAGCGGATGCCGGCCCTGAGCGAAAAACTCGATGGCTTCACTATCGAGAAGGTACTTCCCGGATTCCTGACTGACAATAAGTGGAGTGGTATACCCATAGGTCATTGGCTGGCCATGTTTGTGCTTGTCGTACTGGCTTATCTGCTGGCAGGGGTTATTGCTACGCTTCTGGTCGGCCTGTTACGGATTTCCTGGAAAAAAGCGAGGGAGCCACAGGTAGCGGAGGTTGTTCAGGCGTTTGTACTGCCCAGTCGGATTTATCTGGCCGTGTGGCTCTTTGTGTTTGCCAGTCAGAATATCGGCGTATCCATCATCATCCGCCAGAAATTCAGCGATATTACCGTAGTAGTAGGATTAGTGGCTTTTCTGTTGCTGCTGTGGCAACTCATCGACGTGGTGTCGCAGTACGCCAGACGGTGGCTGCTCGAAACCGGGCAGCCCGGCCGGCTCTCCGCCGTGCTTTTTGTCAGGCGGGGTATCAAACTCGTCCTGATTGCCTTTGGCATTATTTCGGTGCTCAATGTGTTGGGCTGGGACGTAACGACCGGGCTGGCTGCTATGGGAATTGGCGGTATCGCGCTGGCACTGGGTGCGCAGAAAACAATCGAAAACTTCGTGGGTAGTATCACCATCATTGCCGACCAGCCCCTGCGGGTGGGCGACTTCTGTAAGGTGGATGATACCGTCGGCACGGTGGAACAGATTGGTATGCGCTCGACCCGTATCCGCACCGTTAACCGGACCATCGTGGTGGTACCCAAAGGACAGCTGGCAGCGCTGAAAATAGAAAACTTTGCCTTCCGCGACCGATTACTGTTTAATCCCACCCTTCAGTTACGCTACGAAACGACGCCCGACCAGATTCGTTATGTGCTGGCCGAACTCCGGGCGGTGCTGCGCAATCACCCGAAGGTAAATCCCGACCCGGCGCGGGTGCGCTTCGTGGCACTGGGTGAAAACTCACTGGATCTGGCCGTTTTTGCGTACATCAACACGAGCGATTTCAACGAATTCCTGGCGATACAGGAAGACCTGATGCTGCAAATGATCGACGTCGTAGACGATAGTGGGACCGGTTTTGCCTTCCCTTCTCAAACGCTCTATATGGGGAAAGATAAGACGATGTCGGAAGAAAAAAGCCGCGAGGCCGAACGGAAAGTGCGCGAATGGCGGGAAAAAGATGAGTTACCGGGTCGTGCGTAAGCCCCACTTTATGGCAGGGTCACTAACTTGATCTACACCCATTTCATCCTCTGCCTATAATTGACGAGCTTACCACACAAACGGCCGTTTCTGTCTGGAAACGCTCCGTCAACCTGAAGCAGAAAATCATGTCACGTCTCACGCACGTTCCTAACAGGGCAGTAGGCCGGTTGGCTACTTTATCATGGCTTGCCCTGTCAATTTTACTACTGAATACCGGGGCAACATTCGGTCAGGCACCACCCGATGCCGATATTTTTCTTGTCGATCTGACCTATAAAGGCCAGGGCATTCAGGTCAGTAATCTAATCAACATCACTCAGCGGAAAGGGTACGATAATCAGCCCTCCTTCACGCCCGATGGCAAGTGCCTGCTGTACACCTCCATGCGGGAAGATGAACAGACTGATATTTACCGTTTCGACCTTCAGTCAATGGCAACAGTGCCGCTAACCCAAACGCCTGAAGGCGAATACTCTCCCACCGTTACGCCTGATACTGATTACTTTTCAGTCATTCGGGTGGAGAGCGACAAAACGCAGCGTCTGTGGAAATTCCCGATATCGGGTATTGGTGCCCCTGTGCTGGTACTGGAAAACGTGAAGCCGGTGGGGTATCACTGCTGGCTCACGCCCGATTCGCTGGCGCTGTTCATCCTGGGAACCCCAAACTCACTGCAACTGGCCCGCGTCAGTACGGGCGACACTGCCCGGATGTGGGAACGTATTGGCCGTTCACTCCATAAAATTCCGGGCAAAAAGGCACTGAGCTTTGTACATAAACGTACCTCTGTTGATTGGGAAATCAAACAACTTGACCTGCAAACGAATCTGATTACCGTTATTGCCCCTACGCTGTCGGGCAGTGAAGATTTTGTCTGGACACCCGGTGGGTTATTACTGATGGCACAGGGGGCAGGTTTGTACGTGTTCAACCCAAAAATCGACCTCCGCTGGACGCAACTGGCCGACTTCAGTTCGGTTGGTATCAAACAAATAACCCGGCTGGCCATCGACCCGGAAGGTAAAAAACTAGCGTTGGTGGGGCAGTAAGTTAGCTGGAAACGGAGATTTATAACACACGAGGGGGTGAACGGCACGGGTCGTTTTCTACCTACCTGTCCTCACTGATTATCAGTAAGCTGCCGGGTTACCCACTCAACAGCCCGCTGATGCCTATAGTCAAACCATTGCTGCCTGAAATCGCCTGAGTTATCAATCACAAACTTGAACTCCCGGAATGGTCCCCGTTTGTTGAGTGCCCGAAAAAGTGCGTCCTGCAAGGGCAGGTTCGTTAGTTGTTCGGCAAAGTCCACCATTACCCGATAGGAGTCGCTGGAACCCATCGCTTCAATTTCAACGTACTCATCCCGATTGGTTTCCAACCGCTCGTTTTCTTCCTCAAATTCCTCGAAATCGGCTGCGGGAAACTTCAGGGTATCGGGGATAAAGATAAGCTCACCGGTTGTTTGGTGGCAAAAGGCCCGGAACCCACAATCCAGTTGCTCCGCAATCTCATTAATTTGTTGCCTGTCAAATGTCGCCATATGATTAGTGCGTATGACCACTGCGCTCATGGTTTTTTCTTGTTTTCGCCTTTTAGCCAACGCCAACGGGGGCTGATGACGACTGTAGGAGCCTTTGCGCCCCTGCCCGGATGGGCTGAAAGCGTTGAATTTGCGGCCTGCTTCCTGTTGACGGAGACCCACCCACGCAAAATTCTAAGCGGCTACCAAATGTACCTGCCTTAGTTCGTTGGCAAGCTGGTGAACTGCTGTTTCAATCCGCTTCACCTGCTCAGCCGATGGAAACTTTGTTTGAGATTTGTAATGCCGAAGTAGAGATGGGTTTAGCCCAGCATAATCGGCAATTTTGGAAATTTTCAAGTAAGCGTAGTGCTCAAAAAAGGCATAAAGGTCATATGCTAAATCAAACTCCACATGATCTACATCATGAAAATCCAGCAGAAGCTGTCTCATGTTCTGTTGTAAAGCTTCCACCGTATCGGCCTGATCGACAATCAGGTTGTCTTCATACGTCAAACGGCCCCAGAAACCTGACTGACTTTCTTGTTGGGTACCCGCTTCAATAATAAGTTGAATCCGTTCCATATTGTGAGTAACTGCTTATTTCAGACCAGCTTGTTTAAGAATAGAGTTGAGCGTGCCGATGGGTAGATCGCCTTTATGGATGGCTACAGTAACTTTGCCGGATTTGGTAGGATGCACCAATTGTAAGTGGCTTCCTTTCTGGATTCTGTCAACCCAACCATCCTCATAAAGCAACTTGAGAATCTCTTTAGCGGTCATGTTCAATTATCTAAACCGCTAAGGTCACATTTTTGTGCCATCTCTATAAACAAATTGGAGTTATAAATACTCTCCATTTGCCTTGTCGAACCAGACCTGCTTAATGAGCCAATGCGTGACTGTATGCACGCTTACCCTGTAGACGGAAAGCAGACAAACGAGTAAAAAGCCTGACCTCTTCGGCCTGCAACCTGTTGTCGGAACGCTGGTAATCACGCACTTTATGAACACACGCACAACACCCCTGAGTGTTGATGGTGGGCACACAAGCTAACAGAAACGAACGTACCTGAACCTTTACACACTCAGTCAGTTGGGCTGAAAACCTTCCTTCGGGGGCGAGCAACCTGTCGCAGGAGACGACCCCACGCCGAGCGGAATCGCTATATACTTCTGATTTAGGAGACGATTAATGGATACTGTTCGATGGCTTCTCTGTACTTTGAGTTGAGGTAATCCATTGCGTTAGGAAGTTTAGTCAGGTTGAACGCATTTAAAAAAGGGTGAGTAACTTGATCAGATAATTGTCGTCCCAGCCCGCCAGCTTGCGTCGGCTTTTAAGACTCTCTTTATCATCCATTCGATGCAAGAGTTGAAGGGCCATCTTGCGGACAGTGGCAAAATTCTCTGCCCCGTTGCCCACCCGGATTCGCTGTTGATCTTCATGAAAAACCATGTCCAGGCACCAGTGTAACTGATTCTCGATGCCCCAATGATGGCGAACCGCCGAGTTAAAGTGAGCAGCAGGCAATACTAAATC
>NZ_KB893420.1 GCF_000374085.1 Spirosoma spitsbergense DSM 19989
TTGTGGTGATAATTAGAAAAGCAGGCCTGGTAAGCATCGGGCTCTTCCCGAATGGTGCGTAATAGTTCGTCCGTTTGTTGAAGTTCTTTAAGCTGGCCCACGCTAAGCTGCTGCATTAAGGACAAGTTCAATAATTCGTCCCGGTAATTCTTGATGTGCTGCACGACATCACCATGGGTGACGGCCCGTTCAATGGAATACTTATGCTTGAAAAAGAAAGACAGGGAAATGGCGGGTTTCTCATAATTAATGAGTTTCAGGTTTTTCAGGGGCTTACCCGGCCGGTTGTAGGCTTGGTACTGCTTCATATACTGCATGGGAATGAAGTAGTATTCCAGGTGGGAATCAGCTGGGGGCGGATTGCTGATCTGGTTGATACCCGGTGTCAGGGCGATGGCCTGTGTTTTAAGGACGGTGCGCAGGGCAGAAAGGGGTGCTTCGTCGTTTCGTTTGGCGGGTTTCTTGGACATCAGTACAAGCTGGAAATATATGGTACTTATTTACTATAAAAGTAAATAAGTACTTCTTCTTTTGCAATAGCCTTCTTTCCCCTTTACACCAGAATTTTTCGCTTTGATCTTTTATCCATTTATCAATAATTTGTTTGATTGATTTAGGAGCCCTTGAACCTGTTGTAGATCAGTAACTTACAAGCCTAAATAAGAGGTTTGAAATAAGTAAATAAGAGGTTTGAAATAGATTAAATTAGCCTAAATAAGAGGTTTGAAATGGGTTAACAAGAGGTTTGAAATAAGCATTTAAGAGGTTTGAAATAGATTACTATTCAACTAAGAGGTTTGAAATAAGAGGTCATAACTCCGTCAGTGGTAGATAAAAACCACCTATTTTTTGATAAAAATAGCCGAATATGGCCTTTTGAAGCCGACTAAATAGGAGGTTTAAAATAAGTGCAACGACCCAATTAAGAGGTTTGAATAAACTATCTATATCTCTGTTTATCATTCTGTTAGCACTAAAATTAAGTACAATTACATAGTTTTTGTCATGACGTAATTTTTGCATTATAGAACAGGGCAGTTATGTAAGCAACGATCAATACCAAGAGAAAAAATAGGGTAATAGGTAAGCGCAGCGATTGACCAGCAGTTCGGCGCTTCTGGAGAAAAGTTGGTATCATATAGGGTATTATTTTGAGAGTAAGAGAAAATCAAATATGCCCGTTGCGTTGATCGCCTTACCAAGGGTAGTCCCCAGGCGGTAAAAGTACCAGTAACCCGGTATAGAATATTAGCACCTTGTTGGGATACCAACTTCCTGTCCGTTATGATCAGACTGGCGGTACACGTATAGTAGAGCTGAGGACCTAGCAGATTTATAATCAGATCAGCTATTAGGCCCATTGAATCGGTTGCCTATCAATACGCATCAAAATAGCGTTTTTTTTCTTCAGATAATTTTACTAAAAATCTTTAATTTTAATAAAAGAGTGTAGCGAATTTTATAACCTTATGCGTTATAAGTATGGTTTATCTATAGATCATATTTGACATAAGGAATGAGCATTTTAGAAAAACTCAACCGAAAGAAAACGGGTCTAACTGCCTACGCTCAACACGAAAACGAATACGTCTATCCCAAGTACGAAAGACCTTTAAAAAGCCGCATAAATTTTAAGGGCAACGAGGTAATAACCCGGAGCTTCAATGACTGCCTAGGGTTACAATCTGATGAACGGATAATACAAGCAGAAGTCGAATACGGTTCTGGCTATCCCGGTGGGTCACGGCTATTAACCGGAAATACTGCGTATCACAACAAGTTAGAGCATGGAATTAGTCAGCTAATAGATAAGGATGTTTTGCTTCTCAACTTCGGCTACCAAGGTATCGTGTCTGCCGTGGATAGCTTGGTGGATCGACATGATACTATCATTTATGATCAACAAGTTCATACCAATTTGATCGATGGCGTCAGGCTTCATCAAGGCCCCAAATTCTCCTACAGACATAATGACATTTATCAACTAGGCAAGCTACTTTCTAAAGTTCAGCCCAGTAGTGAAGTGTTGGTTTTAATGGATGGTGTGTTCAGTATGCGAGGAGATAAGGCCAATGGAACGGACATTCTTAAGCTGAAAGAGACTTATGATTTTACCCTTCTCGTAGACGATACCCACGGATTTGTAAGATTTTATGAACACGGATCAGTTGAAGAATTAATGCCCGAAATAGACATTTATATCAGCACTTTTGCCAAGGCTCTGGCTACCACGGGGGGATTTGTAGCCGCCCGTAAAGAATTCATTGACTACTTTAAGTACAATTTACGTTCGCAAACATTTAGTCGCACCCTCCCCTTACTTACCGTAGCCAGTGTCCTTTTCAAGCTAAAGCTATTAGCTCAAGAAGGTGATGAAAGACGAAACAAGCTCTGGAAAAATACCCGATTGCTCCAGGAAGGATTGAAAGCGATGGGGTACGACATTGGCAACACTTGTAGTCCCATAATCCCCGTCTACCTGACCTGTTCAGAAAAATCAGCCGCTGCTTTTCTAAGAGAGCTTCGCTATACCCATGGCGTATTTTGTAGCCCTGTTGTATATCCCGTCGTTCCAAAAGAGACCATGATTCTTCGGCTCACAGTAACAGCCCTGCACATTACCCAAACGCTGAATGCCTTTGCTAAACTTCAGCAAACGTTTGTGTTAAACAGCGTACGGGAGTGCAGTGAAAACCAGTAAGAGCCTCCACTAATTTCTTCTCATTTACAGAGCGAGCGGGAACAGTACAAAGCTCATTTTCTATCCACAAATTTATCTTTATACATCTGATTTTCAATATATTATCTGAAAAACTGAACTCAGGTGAATGTGTTTAACGGCCTAAAAAACTCAGGTTATAACTGAGTTTTCATCTTAAATCTCTGATTATCAACTATAAAAAACTGATTTATAACTGAGTTTTATGGAAAAAAGTAAAGAGAAAGACAAGCAAGTATTGATTTCGGCTGATCTGTTTGCTGAATTTGAACAGATGGCAGACAGCTACGGATTATCTAAAAAGGGCCTGCTGGAAGCGATGATTTTCTACTTCAAAGCCACCCATGCCGATCCCCGAGATCCTAAAGTGGATAACCCAACGGACGCCATAAAAGCCTTGGATAGACGACTGGTCTCTTTTATTCGCCAGCAGGAAAACGAGCTGATTCGTCCTATTAGTGACGACATAAAACTACTCCTTCAACTCGTTACCCAAGACTTACCCAAGACGCTTCGTCAGTCGCAGATACGAACCATTGGCGGAGCGTTTAAACCCGAATTTCAAACGGAGCGATTTCGGGCCGTATATGAGGAGTTAATAAAAAAGACGAACTAATTTAATTCTCTATTCCTGTTATGGTAGCCAAGATTACGAACGGAGGTAAAGGAAGCTGTATTGGTTTAGTACAATACTTGGAAAAAGAAAGTCAGGGTAATTGGTTCACGCACGACAAAGGGAATATCAACGCCATTCAGGTAGTTACGGGTATTGACGCGAATCGAAAGCACTTAGGTCAACAAGACGATAAATACTACCAGGTCATCTTGAGTCCGAGTCAGTCAGAGCTAAATCACCTGGGGAATGATCTTCAAAAATTGGAAGCCTTTACAAAATCAACGATGGACCAATACGCTGGTCAGTTTGGAAAGGGGATAAAGAGTGCGGACCTCGTCTGGTTCGCCAAGATTGAGCAGGCGCGGAGTTTTTCCCATACGGATAAAGCGGTGCAACAACAACAACGCGTAGAGGGTGAATCGAAGGAAGGACCCCAAACGCACGTGCACATTATTGTCAGTCGGACGGAAGACTTAACGCGGTACAAAGAGCAAAAAGAAGCGGGAATAATTGAGCGGAAGCATCCTCTTAAATTAAGCCCGGCCACTAATCACCGGATGACTACGCAGGGAGCGGTGCAAGGTGGATTTGACCGGACAGCCTTTAAGCAAGCAACCGAACAACAGTTTGACCGGCAGTTTGGCTATGACCGCCCTTTAACCCAAACGTTTCACTACGCGAACACTTTGCAGAAAGGGAGTCAGGAAGAACGTCTCGCGTTACGACTGGAAGCGTTAAAGCAGCAGCCTAATCACCTGTCCTGGGAGCAATCCAAAGACAAAGTACAAGAAACAAAACGGGAGTTACCTCAGCATAAATCAAAAGAAGATTTATCGCTTTAATTAAGAATATACCTCCAATTGGTTAACTCATTTATGTGCTATTATGGCTAACACACTTTTCATTATTGCAGCCTTTATCGTTGTTGGTTTTCTGATTACTATTTTACTTGGCTTTTTGCGTCAATTAGGCTTAGGATTTATTACAAATTTTGCGCTACGGATGATTTTTTATGACCAGAAGGCTCACTTTAATAATGATGTAATCTGGAACAAACTTTGGCTTCGGTTTGGGGTATTATCCTTTGTTATGGCTTTTGGTGGGTTGATTGTCATGTTCATTTTACATCCTGTAACACCTGCTTCATTCCAATCATCAGCGTTGTTTTATAGTACCCTTCTCGTTACCGGTGCCTATGCCTATTGGATACGAACTGGAAAAATAAATCTTTTCTCATCCCAACCGTCCGAAAAGGATACCATTGCTGAAGGCCAGCCCGTTTTTTCGTTTGTTACCCAGGACGGTATACTTCAGCTTAGAAATGTGTTCCGTGGAATTTTCATTTGTGGAGGCCCAGGCACCGGCAAAAGTAAAAGCCTGATTGAACCCATTATCCAACAGTCCGCAGCAGCCAACTTTACGGGTATATTGTATGATCGAAAATTTCCAACGTTAGCCAATGAGGTGGCGGGGGCTTATGAGGCCAGTAGTGTTACTACCTACTACGTTAATTTTACGGATTTGACCTGTAGTCACCGAATTAATCCAGTAAGCCCTACCATTCTGATCAATGCCAGTTACGCCCGGGAAGCAGCAGTAACGACCATTGGCAATTTGGATTATAAAGCTAGTTTAAAGCGAGACATTTGGATACAAACCGCCGAAGCGTTACTAACGGGTAGTCTCTGGTACTTGCGCAATAACTACCCTCAGTTCTGTACATTGCCCCACGCCAGTAGCTTAATCATCGAAACGCCAACCAAATCCTTACTTGAACTTTTAGGGTCTGATGAGGAGGTTCGTGGTCTGGTTGCTGCCATCACCAGTAGTCAGGATTCGGAAAAGACCCTCGCTAGTATATTCACCACCGTTCAAAGCTATTTAGCTGTTTTAAACACGCCTGAAATCTTTTGGGTCATGAGCGGGGATGATGTACCCTTTGATTTAAATAATCCGGAGAAGCCGGGTTTTTTAGTGGTTGGCAACGACGCCGACTTACCCACTACATACTCGCCGTTGATTTCCCTCATCATTGCTACGGCGACCAAACGGATGAATAAATCCGGCAAACTACCCAGTATCATTATATTGGATGAGGCCCCTACCCTATTCATTCCTAATTTTCATGAGCTGCCTGCTACCGCGCGGGCCAGTAAGGTAGCCACCGTATACGCCGTTCAGGATATAGCACAAATGGAAGGCCAGTTGGGGCCCCAACAATCGGAAATGTTATTGGGCAACCTGTCCAACCAGTTTTACGGCCGTTCGACAAATCCCAAAACGCTGCAACGGGTTACTACCTTGTTTGGCAAACACGATGTGGAATATCAAAGTGTATCCTCAGGCCGGAGTTCAGGGGATAGAAGCTCTTCCAGTAGCCAAAACGTAAGCACCTCCATTCAGCAGCGAGACCGTCTATCCATGCAAACGATTCGGGATCTGCAAACGGGCCAATTTGCGGGTTTTGTTGCTGAGGGAAATACAAACGAGTTTGTTACTCAGTTTGTGGCCCCCCAATCAAAAGCGAAAACCATCGAGTCCTTTACGACTGTCAGCGAAGAGGGAAAGCGGGCCAACTTTCGGCAAATAAAGGAAGACGTTCGCCAAATTGTGCGGGAGAATACAAAACCGACTAAACCTAATTCCCCCCGCTGAACCCCGCAGACCGGATCAACCCGACGGCCCCAAAAAGCCCGACGGTTGGGAAGATTTTTCTTAACTAAATTTTACGGACATGGCTTATGGTTAGACGTTGTAACGCCTAACCATAAGCCATAGACCTACCTATTTTTCAATTTTTCGTATCTGCAATAAAGCGAACCGGATACGATTCCGTTTTCTGGTGGCAAGAGTGACACAAGGTGCGCCCGTTGTTTACATCCCAGAGAGCTTTGCAAGAACGCGCCGATTCTACACTATTTACCTCGTTTTCTCTGACCAATAGGGTAATGCTTACAATATGATCCGCTTCAATAACCCGTTTGCGTCCGTTTCTGGCCCCGCACTGCTGACAGGTGAATCGATCCCGTATAAACACTGCCCGTTTCCATAGTTCATACTCTTCCATCCGGCGAATAAGGCGGACAAGGTTGCTTACTGAAACAACCTTGTCCAGTGATTGACTATTCATGGAATTTACAGGTGTTTACCGTCTATTGAATAAAACGATATAGCCTCTTTAATTAAAGGGTCTAACCCTTCAATCAGGATTTCAAGTTGGCTCGATAGAGTGCCTATTTCGTCGGCTAATAAGCGACCATTTTGAGCCACCATACAGGGGCTTTTGGTCAACAGGTAGACATTGTGAAGGACCTCGATTTGGGCGTAAAAACTGCCAGTAGAGACGAGGGGCAAGCTAATTACTTGCCCAATGAGATTTTGTTCGCCAGTAGAAACGGCGTTACTTTGCACGGTAATCATAACTGTAATGGTTTGTGATTTGTCGCCCCTTCGCTTCTTCCGCCAAGATGTTAGCGTTGGGGCTTTTTAATTATAGGGATTTTCCCTACTGTTTGATAGTATAATATTACAGAACTTGCTATTATAATGCAAGTTTTATTTCAAAAAAATAGTCACTCTAATGCAAGATTTATCTTCACGTTTAAGGTGTCAGCTATTTTCTGCAAAGTTGCAATAGTTGGATTTTGTCTACCACTTTCATACTTACTGACCCGTGATTCACCAATGCCTAACATTTCACCTAACTCTTTCTGAGTAAGTCCTTTGGATTTTCTAGCTTCACGGATGAGTGATGCAACTTGTTGAGCTAATTCTGACATAGTTAATGGTCAATTGTTTCTAACAAACACAGTTGATAAAACAATTAGCGTGTATTTGCAGCTAGTTCGTATTATTGGGTTCTGTGTAGATTAGTACTTCCTTTCCATCTATCATTTCCATGTTGTAAGTCTCTTGGCTTAGCATCCAATTTATGTATGCTTCGAAAGAATCATGATTAGAAAGTCCCTTTGCATAAATAGATTTGAATTGCTCCTCTAATACGTTCAAATCAATGATTTCTGTGCTAGCTTTTTTGGGAGAAGGTTGAGGTGAGTGATAAACAGGTTGCTCAACTTGCCAGACTTTGAATTCCTGAATTAGCTGGTCAGTCATCAAAGCCTTATATATAGCCCCTGCTAATGATTTAATTCGACCACTCTTCTTTGCATGTTGGTAGTACTTTATAACAAACCGTAAGTATTCTTCCGAAAGCTTACCTTGCTCAAAGCGTGATTTTATATCATTCAGAGATTTCAAGCTGACCCCAACCTCTGTAAGTGTTTGCTGAGTGCCTTCCGGCAATTTTACGTCGCTTTGGGTAATTACCGCAGGACGGACAAGAAAAAACTGTAATGAGCTTACTGCCCTACCCTCTTTCATTTGCTGATATTCAAATGCCATATCTGTTTGACTAAGCTCGTGTTTGGCTATGTCTAAAACGAAGCGTTTAAAATCAGCAAAGTTCTGATACCGCTGTTCAAGATTTAGAATCTTCTTCAGTACTGATAGTTCAACTTTGATAATGTCCTTATGAAATGCAGATGATTTGAGCAGCCAGTAAAGCCGGTATGAGTAAAAACTCCTAAACCCTAAAAGAGTCTGAATTTCAGCTACGGTGAAATTTCCCTGTAGTTCTAAAAGATACGGTTTTACGAAATTATTGAACTGAGCAATCAAGTATCCCGATCCTTCTTTGTAGCGACAGGTCGCCATTAATGGATTGCTTATGATCTCCCTCCGTCCTTGTTCGTCTCTAGTCTCTACGTGGATGGTTCGACTTGATAAGCGTACAACTGCTTCCCGCACTTGATTATAGGCCTTCCCTCCTACTTTTTCATCTGGATACAATTCTGACACAGGAATTCGACAAAGCACAAAATCTTTATCCTTTCGGTCTATTCGTCCGAGCAAGCAAACAAATAAACGTGATTCCAACAGTGACATATCATAGCGAGCTCGGATCAAGTCGTTGTGCTGAGCAACCACACTGTCCTGCCGAATTTTCCTAGTGGTTGCACGCTGATCCGCTTCCAAAAATTCGGAATCGTTGCTGAACATTTCTGTTTGTAAATCAGTGGACTTGATACTTTTTGCCATACGATACCCGTCTTATTACAAAGCTAAAGAAAGCCATTGAATTCACAACCTATGCTTACTACTAGGTTGTTGTCGGCATGTACTAAGGCTGTTTTCGCTTAAAGGAATCGAATTGCGAGTAAAAGCCCGTCATATTGATTGTTGAATGACTTATTTAGCCACAGCGTATTATAAAACTAGAAATGCCCCTGTTTTTAACGGTACTTCCCTCGCAACAGAGCTAATTTTAGAGTGTGTGGTGTTTTATCTTTCTCTAACCTATTCATTTGACGGTACTTTCCTCGTAGATGGGGACACATTCATAATGCTGACGTAATTCCACTCGCAGTTTACCAGATAGTCATTTGATAATATCTAATGATTCATAGTATGATGAATTGGGATAGATAATTCTTCATATAACTTCTATTACGGTAGTTTACTCGTAGTTGACGATAGTTTACTCGTAAATACGGTAGTTTACTCGTAGTTGACGGTACTTTTCTCGCAACCTGACGGTAGTTCACTCGCAGTTAACGGTACTTTTCTCGCAACCTGACGGTACTTTCCTCGCAATTAACGGTATTTTTCTCGCAATTAACCAATATAAGTTTCTGATTTTCAAATAGTTATCGCATGTATAATATATTAATAATATGAATATCTAAATGCTAAGCTAATTAAGACAACGGCAGGGACCCTTTTTAAAATTGAAAAAGGGGTTAGGGTACTTGAACCCTTGTTTTTAAATTAATAAAATAAATTTACACCGTGACGGTACTTTCCTCGCAATTCAGCGTACTATTTCTCACAATGTACCACAAGCTCCAAAATTATTTAGTAAGAATATTCAATGTAAGGTCCGTATTACTTGACAAAAATTATTATTTGTCTTAATATTAGGACAAATAGCCGATACCGCTTTATGATAACCAACGCTGACGTTTTATCTTTTTTTCAATTGAACCCAGCTTTGTCCGCTTCTGTGATTGAACAAGAAGCAGGTATTCCTACGACAACTCTTACAAAAGCCCTTGCAGGAGGCCGAATTTTGAACGCAAAGCACCTAGCTTCCCTATATCCAGTGTTAAAGAAGTACGGGTATATTGATGTTACATCCAGAAGGGCAAAAGTTATTTCAATTGCCAATCATAAAGGGGGGGTAGGCAAAACCACAACCACATTGAACCTGGGTAAGGCTTTATCATTACAAGGTAATAGGGTACTACTAATTGATTTGGATTCACAGGGTAACCTATCCCAAGTATTAGGCATCGAAGAGCCTCAGAAGCAAGTAATGCACGCACTTCTGAAGAACGAACATCTACCTATTGTATCAATCAGCAACAACTTTGACTTATCACCAAGCGATTTGGAACTGGCAAATGCAGATTTAGAACTAGTTCAGGCAGTGGGAGGAGTAAACCAGCTTAAAAATGTGATCTCAGGTTTGAGATCACAGTATGATTACATACTAATAGATTGCCCACCCGCTCTTAATATATTCACCAACTCTGCACTGGTAGCCTCCACTTCCTGTTTAATCACACTGCAACCGGAAGCCTCAGCTATGAAGGGTATTAATAACTTGTTTGAGCGAATCATGCAGGTGAGAGACCGAATCAATCATGAGTTGAAAGTAGAAGGGATTGTTCTCACTTTGGTTGATAAACGATTGAACGTGCATAGGGACATGGTCAATTACATCCGGGGTGGAGTGCTTACAAACTTCACTGTTTTTAATGCTGAAATTCGATTGAACGTTGCTTTGAAAGAGTCTCAAATTGCTCAGCAAGACATATTTACGTATGCGAAAGATTCTAACGGTGCAGTTGATTACCGCAATTTGGCTCTAGAGTTGACTGGACAACGAGTCAGCTAGTTCAATCTAATCAGTTTTTTACCTCCATATTGTTATGGCAAAAAAATATCAAATGTCTTTTGATGCAAAAACAATGATTAAAGATCAGAGCTTATTGCGTCATGAAGATATAAAGCAACACATTCTTATTCTACCCGAACTAGCTGCCTATATTCCTCCACTGTTGCCAAATGAGTACAACCAGTTGGAAGAAAATATCAAGCAGAATGGTTGTCGGGAAGCTCTACTTGTCTGGGAGACCGTTGGTGACCAAGTGCCTGGTGTGGAAGAAACTTCAACTGTTTATATTCTGGTTGATGGACATAATAGGTATGCTATATGTCAGGAATACCACGTAGATTTCAAGGTACACGTAATGAACTTCCAATCTATTGAGCAGGTAAGGTTCTTTATGATTGATAATCAGTTAGGTAGACGTAATTTGTCTCCTGAGCAAGTGGCTTATTTGCGAGGATTACGTTATTTGCATGAGAAGAAGGAGAAGGGTAAATATAACCGAGACGAGCAAAAAGGACATTCTGACCTTTATGGAGAAGGAGATGCTCAAAATGGTCTAGAGATTAGCAAAGAACCCGTTGAGGACAGCCAGCAGACGACAGCACACCGTTTAGGAAAGCAATTCAACGTTAGCGAGAAAACGATCAAACGTGATAGTATTTACGCTCAAGGCCTAGAGAAGCTAGCCCCAACCTTTAGAAGGGATATTTTGGCTGGTACGACGAAAGTAGATAAGGCTTTAATACAGCAATTTGGGCAATATGATATATCTAACGTACTAATCTCAAATATAGCTGAGTTAGAAGATGTTATCAAGCAAACAAAAGACAGAAGCAAATTTAACAACGCAAAGAAACAACCCAAGAAGAACGCAGTAGGAGAGAAGCTAAGAGGTCAACTCCGCCAACTTGTTGAAAAACTCGATGGGAGTGGAATAGATATGAATCAAGTCTGTGATGAAATAATCGAGTGTGCCCGTAAGTTGAAACAAAAAACGTAATGTGTCTGTACTGATACTTGCTAAGTGTTCAGAAAGATGAAAGGGTGTTCAATAAAGTATGTCAATTTATGCTGAGGGGAAAATCCTTCCAGCTAAAAAAATAGGTATTACAATGTTCTGACTCCAAACTACTTGTGTAATTAATAAAACTCATTAAAAAATTTGTATTGATGTACATTTTTTTTGTAATATGAATTCAATAATGTAAACGTATCTATCAATATTTGGTGCGCCTCTATGAAGTCATAGTGAGTTGAATTAAATAAAATAAATCATGCCTCAATACTAAGATATATGAAAATGGAAATACAGAAAATATTTGAAAACCTGATAAAGATAGAACCTAAAGTAATGTCTATCGAAAGCTTGTTTAGTAATCAGGACAGAGTTGATAAGACCAATTATAAACCACCTTATCAAAGAAATTATGTTTGGGATGATGAAAAAGCGACTTACTTCATTGAAAGTATTCTTTTAGGTACAGAAATCCCTCCATTGATATATTTTCGAAATTCTGATAAAGTTGAAATAATTGACGGTCGTCAGAGATATCAAACTATTTTAAGATTCATAGGAGACGATTTCAAACTTAAGCCAAACGGTCTTCAAAAGTTAGGCGAGACAGGAATTTCAAATAAATATTTCAAAAATATAGGAGAAAAACTTACTGATTTGTTTTGGGATACTAAATTGAGAATTATTGAATTTAGCTTTCATTCTAAAGAAATGATAAATGATGAAATAGAAGAAATAGTTAAAAAAGAAATTTTCAAGAGATACAACTCTGGAATAACACCACTAAAACCTACAGATATTGCTAAAGCGGCTTATTTTGAGGATGACTTGAATACATACATAAAAAATAAATTAACGGGCGATAAACTTCTTTATCAAGAAATATCAAGTTTGTTCCATTTTGAAAGAATAAATATAGAATTAATTTTAAAAAAAATAAGACAGTTGTTAGTTCAACATCAAATTCCTATCAAATACTACAGTATAAAGAAAGACACTATAATATCTAAATACTATGAATTGTTATACTCAAATATACAGGAGGAGGAAATTGAGCAAAGTTATTCTAAATTCATTGAAAAAATAAACGTAC
Source organism: Spirosoma spitsbergense DSM 19989 (assembly GCF_000374085.1). Taxonomy (GTDB): domain Bacteria; phylum Bacteroidota; class Bacteroidia; order Cytophagales; family Spirosomataceae; genus Spirosoma; species Spirosoma spitsbergense. The sequence continues at coordinate 12,399 of NZ_KB893420.1, forward strand.
TAAAAAAAATACAGAAAAGGTTGTCTTTAGAAAAGGTAACGTATAATAGGTTGATATCTGAATGCTTGTTTTGGGCCTTGTCTATTTTAGAATCCGAAGAAATTTCTCTCAAGGTTATAGATAAATTAATTATTGATCAGTTAACTCAGTATATAAGCGAAAATATATCTGATTTCTCGTTGATAAGGAGTTTCTTTTCTAAGGAGATATACAATAGATATGAAAAGATAGCGATTTTTTTTAATGAAAAGTTTGGAGTAAACTTCAATCTATATCTTTATTACAACAGCACATTTAAAGAAAAGAATAAGGAAATATCGCCGAACAGAAAAGATCGAATAAGCTTTGATGAATTGCGAATAAATAAACCCGAACCATCATCAATAGCAATTGTAGATATTTCTAGACAGATGGAGCGTCAAAGATTTCTTATACGTCCTCCTTATCAAAGAAGCGAAGTTATAAATAAAAAGAAATCCTCATCAATCATAGAAAGTATCTTACTTGGTATCAAATTACCGCCAATTTTTGTCTTTAAGAGGGAAGACGGAATATCAGAAGTACTTGATGGTCAACAGAGACTTCTTTCTATTTTAGGCTTCATGCAAGAGAGCTATCTTGACGAAAATAATAGAAAGAGTTCATCTAGTAAGAATGGATATTCATTGAGTCTTCGGAATAGTATTCTTGACTCAATTGATGGAAAAAAATTTTTACAGTTAGACCAGGATCAGCAGGATAAAATAAAAAACTTCGATTTATGGGTAATTGAAATAAATCAAAAATACAATCAAAATTTTGAACCTATTGATCTATTTATAAGATTAAATAATAAGCCTTACCCTATAAAAGAAGATACATTTGAGATGTGGAATTCATACATCTCTAGAGAACTTATTGAATCAATAAAAAGTGTTCACAATAAAAATAAAGATTGGTTTTATCTTCGTAAGAATAACTCTCGTATGGAAGATGAAAATATCTATACTTCCCTTATATATCTTCAATTTAGTCAATTCACAAAAGGATTAGACGAAAATCATATATCTAAAGAGTTAGATGTTTACAAAGTAGTTAATAAAATAAATTTTCGTGTAAAATCTAAGAATGAAATATCGAAGGTTCTTGAAGATGTCAGTCGAAAAGATGAATTTATTCGAGCAGTAAATGATTTCGAGTTCGATTTTCTTAAAAACTTGCGAGAATTATTGACGGATGAGTCAGATAAATCTAATTTAACCATAAATAAAACTCTTGACTCAATATTTATAATTGAAAATGGTCGAAGAACGCAACAAAGCTTTTATGCATTGTGGAGTTTTCTCAACGGAATATCTAATGAAGTAATTATCACCCGCAAAGCAGAAATAAGGTCTCAACTAAGAGAATTGTTTGATGCCATGAGTGGGATTGAAAGTAAGCCTGCATTTGATAGAAAGGTTAAGGCATTTAAACAAGAGTTCGGACGTAAAAATGAAAGGATTTTTGATAATGAATTAGAAGAATTTGGGAAAGTGAGTCAATTTGCTCCTTTAGGCGAAATTGCGACAATTACTGGAGGTGTTAATAAATCACAAACCAGTAAAGCAGAAATGGAGGCTATTGGGTATAAATTTATTTACTATTTTAACGTTAAAATTGACCATTTCAAAATAGTAAATTCTGAAATGGAAAGTATACATATTGAAAAAAAGTTAAATTTATTAAGAACTTACGAATCAAAAAACAAAATAGTTTTTCGTAGATCTATAATAAAACCATACCATTTTTCAGTTGCAACTTTTTATAAAGAAGGGCTTTTTTCAAACGATTTTTTGTTAATTATACTTGAGAGAACAGGATTTTTAAAGGAGTTTGTATGCTCTATATTGGGCAGCAAAATGGCTTTTTATTCTCTTTCAATAAGACCACATGATGATGGATTTCAAATATCGGTAACTGATATTAGGAATGTTAAAATTCCGATAATTAACATCAATGAACAAGTTCCGTTCAAGAAAGTAGTCGAGCTAATTCAGATGGGTGCAATTCAAAATGTCGCTATGCGGCCATCGCATAGTTGATTGGCTCAATCTGCTGACGAACCAAATTCCATCGGTTGCTCATCAGGCAAACGCGCAAGTTTAGAACACGCTGCGCACCCCGAATACTCCAGCGTTGCCCAGACCGCTTCAACC
>NZ_KB893421.1:0-2061 GCF_000374085.1 Spirosoma spitsbergense DSM 19989
GGCTTTGCGCACGACTGCGTAAAGCCTTTCAACCAATTCTTTTCACTCCTTATCCCTTACAATTATGAAAAAGAACTATGTATACCCAATACAAGGAATCAGCTCACTGCTGCTGTGGGCCTGTCTACTTATCAGCCAAATTACCGGGGCACAATCTATACCCGATGCCCAATGGGCCAGGGTTGGCAGCTCGCTGGCTATCACCAACGATGGCAACATTGTAACCTCAGAAATATCACTATATAACAGCTACCCCGGTTACGGTGTTACTTTAGGTGTAGCAAGATTAGTGAAGTACTCCCTACAGGGAGATCAAATCTGGTCGACATTTGGTTTATCAGGTGGGAACTTTATTGGCGATAAGCTCCCACCAGGATTAGGGCTAAATTACGCAGCGATTTCTCGTATAAGTGCGTCGGCCGCAAGTGCCGATGGAGGGGTGCTGGCTACAGGACCGGTGAACTTTGACGTTACAGGAGGTAGTCGAAATGTAGCAGTCCGGGTTGGAGCCGATGGCACTGGCGGAGGATGGAAAGAGGAGGATGTTGCCATTGGTAACACACCAAGTGATTTGATTGCCACGTCTGACGGTGGTTTTCTCCTGCTGTATTCCAAATGGCAGTCCAATGCTCCATCGCCCGTTGTGCTCCGTCGATACGATGCAGAAAAACAGGTGGTCTGGACAAAAGAAATTTCTTATCCAGGCTCGTCCAGCCCTGATATCGGTCTAACAAGAGGATCGAGGATTATTAACACCCCCGATGGCGGCTATCTACTCGTTGGTTACTTTAATGAGGCCGGACTCGATAGTCCGAGTTTTGCCTGGTTAGCCAAACTGGACGGAAACGGGAATGTATCCTGGCAGCGGCTACTAACCAATCTACCGCATAACTCACAACCGAACGACATCTATGTGATGAATTCTATTACCGATGTCATTATATCAGCCGATGGCTCAGGTTATACCCTGGTCGGCCTCGGTGTTGGCTTACCTTTTAATAAAGCTTCGGCTATTGCAGAGATTGATTTCAACGGCAATCCTAAACCGGGAAGGGGTAAAACCATCGGCCCACAAGGGCCTAAAAACTTCATTTCCGCCTACACTGGTAGTGGTGGCAAAAAACTCTATGCGGTAGGAACCACCGAGGGTACAGCCCCAAAAATTCTGCTCATCGACCCGGCAGGCTTAAACGTGTTGGCCACACGCACTTTCCAGGGCCCTGGCGCAAGCTCACTGATCGGCATTGCCACGGCGGGTGATGGCAGTCTGGTGTTTGCTACGGACAACAAACAGCTGGTCAAACTCCAGCCTGAAGCAACAACCCAACCCCCGGTCGGCGCACTAACCCTGATTGCCCCTACCTACAACTGCCAGACGGGCGCAATCACCTTCAACACATCCGGGGGCGATGGAACACTCATCGAGTATATGGCACCGGGCATTACGGGCTGGACCACCAACCCTAACCATATTCTTGATGCCTGTGCCCGTACTTGTGCCGATACACCCCCCTTTGTGATCTCGGCCCGGCAAAGTGGGAAACTTGTTACCTATACGTGGTCACGACAAGCCTACTGTGCCAACCCTATGGACATCGTTAGGGTGAGCCCTATTGCTGACATGACTGTCACCGTTGGCCAGAGTGTCTATTTCCCGATAGGCGGGCATTTTTCCTCCGCTCTAACCACCAACTGGAGCGTGGGTACCTCCGGGTTGCCACCAGGTATCACCTATTTTTTTCGACAGGAAGGCAGTGGTAGCTTTATACCGACCTGGGTCCTTTTAGGTACCCCCACTACGGCAGGCGTTTATTCTGTAACAGCCTTTGCCAGTGCCAATGGTGGCAGTGCATCGACAACGTTCCAATTCATCGTTACCAATGCCAATACCAGCAATCCACTCACGTTGACTGCGCCTACCTATAACTGCACCACTGGCGCCTTCACCTTCAACACCTCCGGGGGGGACGGCTCACCCATCGAGTACATGGCACCGGGCATCACCGGATGGACCACCAACCCAAACCAGTTTGTCGATGAAGGCTCCCGCACCGCCCTTGA
>NZ_KB893421.1:2703-14245 GCF_000374085.1 Spirosoma spitsbergense DSM 19989
GGCTTTGCGCACGACTGCGTAAAGCCTTTCAACCAATTCTTTTCACTCCTTATCCCTTACAATTATGAAAAAGAACTATGTATACCCAATACAAGAGATCAGCTCACTGCTGCTGTGGGCCTGTCTACTTATCAGCCAAATTACCGGGGCACAATCTATACCCGACGCCCAGTGGGCACGGGGTGGCCGTTTGCTGGTTATTATGGCAGATGGGAACATCACAACAACAGGATTTAGTGGAGTAACAAAATATTCCCTGACCGGCGATGTAATTTGGTCAGTGGGTCCGCTAAAGGGAGGTAATTATATCGGTGGACAGTTTCAGGGGCACGATTATGAATACATTCGCGAAATTACAGCAGCGGGTGCGGCTATCAATGGTGGATTAACCGTTGCGGGACCACTCAGTGTCAGGCAATCAGCCAGTGTACCCGTTCGAATTAACGCCAATGGGAATAATGGGCAACAGAATACTTTTTGGGGAGATCAGGACATTTTCGGTGACTCTCCGCGCGATTTAATTGGCACACCCGATGGTGGATTTATTATACTACACTCCGTTACACATTCCGATGGCTCCTCTTCCGATGCTGTTCTCCGAAAATATAATGCGGGCAAACAGCTTTTATGGGCCCAGCAAATCGACTACCCAAACCCCAATCCGCCAACCCCGAACCTGGGTCTAACCAAAGGAAATACCATCATCAACACGCCCGATGGCGGTTATCTGATAGCGGGCTATTTTAATGCAGCCGGTGTCAACAATCCAGAAAAAGGCTGGATGGCCAAACTAGATGGCAACGGCAATGTACTCTGGCAAAAGCTAGTCGCCATCCCCGCACTCAATAACGCTCCGGGACCAGGTGACATCAATAGCCTGAGCACCATTACCGACGCCATTCCCTCAACCGATGGCACTGGCTATGCTCTGGTAGGACTCGGAACCGCTTATCCCAACAACAATGCCACCGTGCTGGTCGAGATTGATTTTAATGGCAACGTCCGACCCGGCAGGGCGAAAGCCATCGACATCCAGCAGGCCACCAATGCTTACATCACCCCCTACACCGGCAGTAACGGCAAAAAATACTACGCTGTTGGTAACTCCGTGCTGCCAGGGCGGACTGACCCCCAAATCCTGCTGATTGACCCGGCTGGAATAAACGTGGTGGCCAAACGGGTATTCCAGGGGCCGGGTGAAAGCAGGCTAATCAATATTGCCACCGCCGGTGATGGCAGTCTGGTGTTCGTGACCGACAATAACCAACTGGTCAAACTCCAGCCCGAAGCAACAACTCCGCCCCCACCCATCGAAGGGACGCTGACCCTGCTGGCCCCTACCTATAACTGCTCCACCGGGGCTTTCACCTTCAATACCACCGGCGGCAACGGCTCAACCATCGAGTACATGGCACCGGGCATTACCGGCTGGACCACCAACCCAAACCAGTTTGTCGATGAAGGCTCCCGCACCGCCAACGATGTGCAGCCCTTCACCCTGACGGCCCGCCAGAATGGGATCACCGTCACCTACATCTGGGACCTGAGAGCCTACTGTAACGGTACACCACCCCCACCGCCGGTCAACCCGCCCACGGGCGGTGATTTTGCCCTGACTACCCCTACTTACAACTGCTCCACCGGGGCCTTCACCTTCAACACCAGTGGGGGCAACGGCTCAACCATCGAGTACATGGCACCGGGCATCACCGGCTGGACCACCAACCCAAACCAGTTTGTCGATGAAGGCTCCCGCACCGCCCTTGACGTGCAGCCCTTCACCCTGACGGCCCGCCAGAATGGGGTCACCGTTACTTACATCTGGGACCTGAGAGCCTACTGTAACGGGACACCACCCCCACCGCCGGTCAACCCGCCCACGGGTGGCGCACTGACCCTGACTGCTCCTACCTACAACTGCTCCACCGGGGCCTTTACCTTCAATACCACTGGAGGGAACGGGACTACCATCGAGTACATGGCACCGGGCATCACCGGATGGACCACCAACCCAAATCAGTTTGTCGACCAGGGATCCCGCACGGCCAACGATGTGCAGCCCTTTACCCTGACGGCTCGCCAGAGTGGGGTCACCGTTACCTACGTGTGGAACCTGAAAGCCGCCTGTGGACGGGCCCGCACAGCGGCTCTGCCCGAACCGGGTACGCAGCTACGGGTACGATTGCTGGGCAACCCCATCCCCAACCAGACGGCGGAGGTCGACATCAGCGGGGCTGAGCATCAGGTGCTACAGTTGAATCTGGTCGACCTGCAGGGTCGGGTGCTCCATCAGCAGCGCATCCAGCAGGCGGAATCCACCGAACGGGTGAGTGTACCGATGGGTGAGCGTAGTGGGGTATTTCTGCTCAACGTGAGCACCTCTACCCAGCACCAGCAGGTGAAACTGGTGAAGCCCTAGCGGACCGATCATGTTTACAGTAAGCCAACCGGAAAGACTGGCGTACTGTAAACATTCCAAATTCTGCACTACCCCCACTTTAACTATATCTACTATGAACATTATCTACAACCAATCACGCTAGATACAGCGTTGCCTTTTGCTCTTCATGACTGGTCTGGCTTTCCAGAACGGCCCGACGGTTCCGTATAAAATGCAGGCCGATGGTACGCTCATTCGCCTGGGGTCGTACGTAGCCAGCGGGTGGTCTAAAATCGCCAGCGACAGGTTGGGGCAACCGTATTATGTGCTGCTGAAATCCGTTGCCCAGAACGGGGGAGATTTTAAACTGACCGGATTTAATCGGTTAGCTATACCTTCTTCAATTTGATCTTTCTTTAGCGTATGCGATACCTGATTTTACTAATTCTGTTAGCCATTAGTGGGTTACTGGGACTCAGTTCCAGCCATTCCGCCCAGGCTCAGTCGTTACCGGGGTCAACTTCATTCATTTGTGGCGCCCCAGAATTAACCCGGGAACAGGCCATCTCGCTGGTGCAGGCTGCTGAACTGGCTTTTAAACGAAAAAAAGCCTCCATAACCTCCGGAGAATCGTTACCACCGATTACGTATGTACCGATTCGGCCCCACATCATTCGCCGGAGCGATGGGACAGGCGGATACAGCCTGGTGAGTATGAACCAGGTAATGGCCCTGACCAACAGTTACTATCTACTCAACGGGATGGGTATCCAGTTTTACTTTGCCGGGGCGACACCTGATTACATCGACAATGATGACATGTTCAATTCGTACAGTAACCAGTCTGTAGATACCTACGATGCCCGTAATGCGATGAATCAGTACTACGTCAACCAGTTTTCAAACCCGGGACTGGGAGGATATGCCTATTATCCGTACGATGCCATTTATTCTACCCGCTCGTTTATTCTCAACGAAAACAATATTGAGGATATGGGAAACCGCCTGGTGCCGCATGAACTGGGCCATAGCTTCAACCTGATTCACACCTTTGGAAACAATAACGGAACGCAGACAACTACCGAGTTGGTAACACGGGGCAATGGTGCCAACTGTACTACCGATGGCGATCTGATTTGCGATACGCCCGCTGACCCCGCCACCATGGCTGGCACCTCCTTTATATATCCCAATGGTTGCATAGAGTATGATCCTAACAGTACGGCACGTGATGCGAATGGGGATGCCTATGCCCCTTTTGTAACTAACATCATGTCGTACTATTTCCCCTGTACACACGATTTCACCCCTGGCCAACACGACCGAATGCAAGCCGCATTGGCCCTTCGGCAAAGCCACACGGCCTACACACTGGATGCCCCCCCAACAAACGTCAGCGCCCCCACCAATTTTACGGCCGGTCCAATTGGCTATTCCGTAAGGCTCACCTGGCAGGACAATGCCACTAATGAGACGGGCTATTTCGTTGAGCGGTCCACCTCACCCACAACCGGCTTCGTACCCATTGGCGGGGTAGCGCCGGATGGCGTTAGTTTTACCGATACCAAGGTAACAGTCAACACCCAGTATTATTACCGGATTCGGCCTTCCAACACCACAACGGGCAGCCTTAGCCCTGTTGCGGACGTGTTTTTCAGTCAACCAGTCTTAGTCGTAACCGGACTTACAACAACCAGCGTCACCTCCTCAAGTGCCAAACTGAGCTGGAACAGTCTTGGAGACTACATAACGTATGATCTGCAATGGCGAATTTTGGGTAGCCCCTACTGGAACTCTGCCTTCAACATAGCTCAGCCAACAACGGACTTAACATACCTGAATGGCAATACCACCTATGAGTGGCAGGTGAAAGTAACGGGTTCTGACACCTACTCAGGACCTGTTACCTTTACTACGATCTGCCCCCAGGCAAGCCCTACGTATACCAGTAGCAACCCCGCTCGTACAACTGCTTCCCTGAGTTGGGGTGGTGCCAATTACTTTCCAGGCTATACACTCCAGTGGCGAACCGCTGGCTCAGCCGACTGGACCAGCATTAGCATCAATAACAACTCCTACTATACGCTTACCGGCCTAACGTCGGCCACTACCTACGAATGGCGGGTGCAGGGTGTCTGTTCGGCTTCAGCGGCTTCAGCCTTTACCAGCCCACAATCATTTACTACGTATGCGTGTTTGGTGCCGACCTCTCTGTACACGGGAACCGTCAGGTCGGGTTCGGCATTGGTCAACTGGTACATACCTTATGGTTATAGCGATCCAACTGTTAGATTTGACCTTCGGTATCGACCCGTTGGCACACCCACCTGGACAACGGTCAGCAGCCTGACTGGCAATTCTTATAATTTAACGGGTCTGACCAACAATACGACCTATGAATGGCAGGTTAAAAGTGTGTGTTCGGCCACCGAACAGTCCGATTTCAGTTCATCCATCACCTTCACAACCTTCTGCCTGGCACCTTATAGCTTAAGTAGTAGATCGACCGCCACATCGGCTCTTCTGTCTTTCGGTTATGCCGGGTTCCCCGAATTTGGCAGTACCTACGAAATCCAGTATCGGGTGGTGGGAACAACCGACTGGACCGTTGTCACGGGTAATCTAACCAGCGGTGCCTACGGCTCTCGTCAGATTACCGGATTGGCCACCAACACGACCTATGAGTGCCGCGTTCGAACGGCCTGCTCGGCGAATGCGTTTTCGGACTTTACCACTACAAACACCTTTACAACCGGCTGCTACGCTCCTGAACCCTACAGCCTTTACGTAGGTTCGATTCTTTCGTCGTCGGTCGATCTCAACTGGTCTTTATCGTTCGATGCGGGTACAACCTTCGATCTGCGTTACCGGCCCGTTGGGGCACCGGAATGGACCAATCTTACCAGCCTGACCGCTACGACGAGTTACGGGGGCAGCGCTCATCTGGCGGGCCTCCCCAATAATACGCCGTTTGAATGGCAGCTCAGGCTGGTCTGCTCACCTACCGAAAGTTCAACCTACACGTCGGGACCGAATTTCAGCACCCGTTGTCAGAGCCCTTCACCACAAACAGTAGACACTCGCGTTGCGTCTGCAGTGGTATACTGGACTCCAACCGAATCGGGTGCTACCTATGATGTACGTTACCGTCAAAGTGGCGCAACTGACTGGATAACGATCACCAATCTGAGCAGCACCAGTGCCGTACTAAGCGGCTTAACCGGTAATACCAGCTATGAATGGCAGGTTCAATCCCATTGCAGCGACAACTCCTATTCTGGCTTCTCTGGTTCGTACTTTCAGACACGTTCCTGTAATATGCCGTACTATCTGTTCGCTACCGTTAACACCAACTACGCCCGGGTGAACTGGTCTATCGACGTGGCTGACGTCAATACACGTTTCGAGATTATGTACAAATCCTCGGACGTGAGCAACTGGACACACGCAACCAACTTATCAACTGACACCGGAAAGGGCGATTATGACCTACCTGGCCTGGAGGCCAATAAACGATACCAGTGGCAGCTCAGAACGCTTTGCTCACCCACTGAAAATTCGGCATACGTTTTTGGGCCTGATTTTGTTACCGGCTGTCCTACTCCTACCAATTTGTATACGATAGCCCATCCCACTACCGCTAACTTATCCTGGACACAACCGGGTATTAATGTAAACTATGAAGTACGGTATCGGCTCGTTGGCGCAACCGATTGGATAACGATCAGTAACCCGACCAGCACTACTGTTCTGGCAACGGGCCTGACAGACAATACAGCGTATGAATGGCAGGTAAAAACCCATTGTGGCAGCAGCGATTCAGATTTTTCGAATGTGGCCAATTTTACTACGACCCCCTGCCCGCCCCCCTATTATGCGTTTACCACTAATTTAACCACTACGGCTGCCCGCCTGAACTGGAATATTGGCTATGCGGATGTGGATACCCGTTTCGAGGCCCGCTACCGCCTGGTTGGCGCTACCGACTGGATAACCCTGTCGAACCTCAGCAGCGACAATGGTTTTGGCTACTTTAACCTGATGGGCCTGGCTGTTGATTCTCCCTATGAGTGGCAGATCAAGACCCTATGTTCGGCGACTTCGGGCTCTGTCTTTACCAATTCGGTTTCATTCCGCACGGTTAACCCCTGCAGCAGCATGTACACGCTAAAGGCGGGACTGTGGAATGACCCAACCGTCTGGTCATGCAACCGGGTTCCGCTTGCTTCAGACCCGGTACAGATAAAACACGCAGTAACCATTCCGGCCAGTTATCAGGCTCACGTAATGCGGGTCATGTATGACATGGGGCAGCAGGTCGTATTCAGTCAGGGCAGCACCCTTCAGTTTGGCCAGTGATTAGGCAAATAAGCAAGATAAAAAATAGATCGTTCGGTCGTTACGGCACGGAGAGGGATTCTCGTTGCAAATGGGCCGCTCCGGCGCACCGGGATTTATACGCTAAGAAACGGAATTTGTAGGTAAACGTTGATTCTTGCTATAGAGCAATGTACTATCAAAAAAACCGGGCCGCCGATGCGGTCCCTAAAAAACGTACCCAAAAATGCCCAGTCTATTTAATCAGACGGGGTAGTTTAGCTTATCAAAAAGGAAACCCTATACCTACGTCTGGAACCTGAAAGCCGCCTGTGGCCGGGCCCGTGCAGCTGCCCTGCCCGAGTTGGGTACCGGCCTACAGGTGCGGGTACTGGGCAACCCCATCCTCAACCAGACGGCGGAGGTCGACATCAGAGGGGCAGAGCGTCAGTTCCTACAGTTGAATCTGGTGGACCTGCAGGGTAAAGTACTCCATCAGCAAAGCATTCCGCAGGCGGGATTGAGCGAGCGGGTGAGGGCAGTGGTTTGTTCCTCTTAAACGTGAGCACTTCCACCCAGCACCAGCAGGTGAAATTAGTTACCCAACCCTTTCTTACCGGACTACCAGTTCCACGCGCCGGTTCAGGGGTCGCTGTGCTTCGTCGGCATTATTGGCGATGGGCTTTGTACCACCGTACCCTTTGGCGGTGATCCGATTTTCGGCAACGCCGTGTCGGATTAAGTAACTGGCCACCACTTTCGCCCGATTCTCCGACAAAGCCAGGTTCAACCGCTTATCGCCCACGTTGTCGGTGTGGCCCGCCACCTCTATCCTCAGAGCGGGATTAGCCCGTAATGCCTGCACAAGTTCATCCAGTTCGGCGTAGGATTCCGACAATAGTTTATAATCACCCTGGGCAAAAAGGACGTGCCGAAGCACAAATGCGTTACCCGCTTTGAGATTGGCGAACGGCGACGCAGGCAAACGGGATGAAGCCGCAGTCCGATTGGAACTAATGGATGCTACCGAAATAGATTTTTGAGGAGTCGCCGGTTTGCTGACCAGCTCTTTCTTCACCACCGATGTACCAGCCAGTTTGGCTTTTACCGTAGCCGACGGTGTACGTACCAATGACGTCCGGCTGCCCGATTTTGGCGTTAGGTACTTACCGGCAATCACCTGCCGCGGCAGTGGACTTTTGTAGGAGGGCCGGTTGTTAATGAGCATCTCCCAAAATACCGAGATAACACTTCCTTTCCAGTCATTAAAATACTCGATACGCAGGTCATACGACCGCCCGCCGACAAGGGCAATATCACCCGCGAAGTTACTGTCGTCCTGTTTTCGCCACTCGTCAATTACTTTTTTACCGTTCACCCACACCCGTACGCCATCATCGGCCAGCGCACTGAATCGGTACCTCCCCGACCTGGGCGCATATAGTTTGCCTGTCCACCGTACCGAGAAGTATTCCCGCTGCACACCAGGGCCGGGATACTGTCCGTTCCAGTCGAAATCGACTGCCGGGTCGATTCGGGTCAACACTTTACGCTCAAAGTTTGGCCCGTTAAAGTACTCGCCGGTCAAACCGTTTGTCGGTTTTCCCGTTTGCGCTGCTACCTGGCTACCCAGCAGCATGAGTAGCCAACCGATTGTCCCTACCGTTCTCATATAACCCCACTTTAGCCATAGAGAAGTTACGAACTTTAGGCTTTCGATCAAACAAAGGGCCAGGATCCCGCCAAATCATAAGCCAATAAATTAGTGTACGGGGTTGGCTAACTACAGAACGGCATACTCAGTCCTCCTTTCCGTTAAATGACTGGTTACTGTTCTTTCGAAGAGTCTAGGGTTTCCCCTAATTTTCACAAAGTCGGGTTTTCACTATTCCATCACACTATCCTTTAGTCCTAATTTTGCCAAATAAAGTTCTATTTCGCACAAAAGAAACCAGAGGATGAACGGATGATGTTATTCTACTAACGTAGTGAATTGACTACGCCAATTCCGCTTCCTTTTTACAGGCCGGCATTCGAATACATCCATTTATTAATCACTCGTTTTACCACTAATTAGTGAAATACATGACACGCTTGCTCATTGCGGATGATCATAACGTATTTGTAGAGGGCATTGAATCCCTGATATCCGGCTCATCGGAAATTGAGGTGGTCCAACGCTGTTATTCCGCGTCTTCGGTTATCGAAACGTTGAAGCAGGTAGCCATTGATGTGGTGCTTCTGGATGTTTCCTTTCCCCTGATCGATGACGGGCTTGGCCTTTGTGAGCAGATCACCCGCCTGTACCCACAAACAAAAATCATTGCCCTGACCATGCACGACGACGCCAGCCTGATTAAGCGGATGGTAAAGAAAGGAGCACAGGGATACCTGCTGAAGAATACAACCAAGATGGAGTTGTTGCAGGCCATCCGGACGGTAGCGGAAGGAAAGCAGTACTTCAATGAAACCATTACGCACGTATTACTGAACGATGAACCCCGGTTCAGGAAATCGATAGCCGGGGCCGGGCTGAAACCAAACCTGACACCCCGCGAATCGGAAGTACTGACGCTGATGGCGCAGGGATTGACGACCCACCAGATGGCCAACCAGTTGTTTGTCAGCGATAAAGCGGTCGAGTTTCACCGCAGCAGCCTGCTCATGAAGTTTGGTGTGCATAATACGGCGTTACTGATCAAGACCGCCATGGAAATGCAATACATTGATTAATAGAAGTATCCATAATCTTCTTTTGCCCGAATGAAGCTATCTCTTACCGCTAAACGACTCCCCCCAAACTGGGTTGCAGCCTTCCTGTTGCTGGCCGTATGTGGTGGTTTCCAGCCTGCTGTAAGCGCGTCAGGATCGGCTCCGGTTGATAGTGTAAAAAGGCAGATCAGGCAGTTGATCCAGCATAAAGAATTTGGGCAGGCTGCCAGGGCGTATGATCATCTGGGCTGGCTGTATCATCAGCAATATGGGTACAACAAACACACGATTGAGGCTTATTTCAATGGGTTGAAATACTATAGCTTACTGGGCGATTCGCTGGGGTACTACAATGAGCATATCGTGATTGGCGATTACTACACGCACGATTTTTTCATGCAGGGCTACGCCGAGAAGTACCTGAAAAAAGCACAGCAATTCTTTGAACGAACCCACAACATGCCCAAAGTTATTGAATGCAGGCTGGGGTTTGCCAATATTGTCCAGCAGAAAGTGCCAATGCCGAAGAATCTGTTTACGCAACTTCGCGAAACGGAGCGGCTGAGTGCGCACTACAACCAGGATTACTCGCAGGCCTACGCGCTGAACTTGCTGGCCAACACATACTCACGAGTCAAAAAGCCAGACTCTGCCGCCTATTTTGCCAACCGGAGTTTACGAATCGCACAACGGTTGAAAATCAACTGGCTAATTGCCCAGAATTACTTTTACCTGGGCCTTGTCAACCAGTTTAGAAATCAGTCTTCAGCCGCAATCGATGCGTACCAGAAGAGTTTCGAACTGGCGAAGTCGGAAAATGATCTGGCTATGCTCCGGGAGCTTTCCCGGCACACCGCTGATAGTTATTCGCGACTGGGTGATTATAAAAATGCCTACGAAGCCTCACTCAAAACGCTTGATTACGCGAATCAGTTTAATACCTCCGAGCAAACGAAAAGTATTCGGTTACAGGAACTGGATAGCCAGATAAAGGCGCTGGCCGTGGAGAAAAGGCTGGTCGAAGAACAAAGCCACACGCAGCAGGTACTCAATTCCATGCTGGCCGTTGGCCTGTTAATCAGTGTACTGGGCGTACTGGCGCTCATATTCCTGCGTCGGCAGCAAAAACTGATCGCTCATCAGGAAACGGTTATCGCACAGCAGCAGATTCGGCAACTGGAACTCAAGTCTCTGCGGGCCATGATTGAAGGGCAGGAAGGTGAGCGGAGCCGTATTGCCCGCGACCTGCACGATGGCCTGGGTATTCAGTTATCCCGAATCAAACTCTTCGTGGAAGCGCATCAGGAGCAATTTCCACCCGATGTAAAAGGCCCACTGAACCAGTTCCTGGACGAAGCCTGTACCGAAACCCGGCTTATTTCCAATAACCTGCGCCCCTACGCCCTCTCTACATTCGGGCTTATTCCGGCCCTGGAAGACCTGGTGCAAAAATTAAATCTGGTCAATCAAACGACCCTGATTCTGGAGCATTACGGCGAAGTACCTCCCCTCGGCAACGAGGCTTCGGTCATGATTTACCGGGTGGTGCAGGAGTTGCTCAATAATGCCCTCAAACATGCAAACGCCCGGACGGTTACGGTGCAACTAATGGCGAGTAGCGAAACAACCCTGATTAGTGTCGATGACGATGGTCAGGGAGCTGATTTCGACGCCAACCCATCGACGGGCAACGGCATTACCAACATCAAATCGCGTATTGCTTTCCTGGGTGGGCAAGTCATCTGGCAGAGTGAAGCCCACAAAGGCACCTCGGTGATGATCTCGCTGCCCATGCAGAAACTATTGAAACCACCCGATAAAGCCTGATTTACATAGCTGATTATCAGTCACTAAACGACTATGGACTGGAAGTCCATAGGTTTAAGAACGAATGGAATTCGTCTGGTTCGGTTGAAACCGACTGAAAGTATACCACTTTAAGTGGGCTACTCCAGAATAAAATTCTCATCCCCATTGGGATGCTCCTTGTGATGATCCAAGTACGCTTGTAGCAACTCGTCAGTAATACTACCCACGCTCCAAGCACCGTAACCAACACCCCAGAAATGACCGCCCCAATACCGACGCTTCAATTCAGGAAACTCTTGCAAAAGCAACTTCGCACTGCGGCCT
>NZ_KB893422.1 GCF_000374085.1 Spirosoma spitsbergense DSM 19989
GATGCTGCCGTTGGTGCCCCCGCAGGTGGTGGGGTTGACTGAACCGTTCAACCCCAGCGTAGGAGCGCCGGTCTGGTCGCCCGTCACGGTCGTGGTAGCCACCGCCGTACAGCCGCTGGCTGAAGTGGCCACTACCGAGTAGCTCCCCGCCGTGTTGACCGTGGCGGTTGCGCTACCCTGGGCCGTTATTCCTGGTCCGCTAAAAGAATAGCTGGTTGCACCCGTGCTGGTGGCCGTTAATGTGACCGTAGTAGATGTGCAGCTTAGTGGCCCACTGGGGGTCAGAACTAAGTTTTGTGGCCCATTATTTACCGTTAATGTAGCGGCCGATGATGTAGCAGATGAAGGTTCTGTACTTTCAGACGCAATGAGTCGATACTGATAGCCATTAAATCCAGTTGTATTAGAGATGGTTAAGATGGTGGACGTTACCCCTGTATAGACACCGCCATTCGATACATTCGATAGATTGGCAAAGGAACCACCGCCGTTTGTTGATACCTGCCACTGATAAGCCGTTGCGTTTATAGCTGTACTGGTGAAACTGGCCGGTTGACCGGCACACACCGTTTTACTGACCGGCTGAGTCGCAATTTGCACCTGCGCTATGGTAAACGTACAGTTTATCGGTAGATTATAGCCAGCTGGAATGCTGCTCTGTGGGCAGTCAGGATCATTGGGCGCATAAATGTATCCTTCACAAAAGGTACCTGGGTTTGGATATTCCCAGTTAGCTGGATTGTTGATCGCATTCCGGAGTGCTTTTGGGAAGCCATTACTAAGGGTACATTTATAAATCGCTATCGTGTAAAAAGAACCCTGCAGGTATAAGGCAGCATTGACGCCATTGGCCGTCAGGGATGCGGGTAAGGTGGTTCCTGAGGAAGTAAATGTATTATTATCTAATGCAGCGTCCCAGGTTGAGGCTGTACCCCTTGTGCGTATACCCGCCAGTAGTGTTGGATTGGCGGTCCGGGCCGTTGCGGCCTGATAGGCAAAGATGTTATCGGCAGATCCATCACTGATATTCATAAAGAAGCTCTGCGCTGGTATCTGCTCAATCCCGGCTACGGTACCGGTACTGGCACTCAGGTTATATTTACACAGAATAACAACCTGCGTTCCAGCCGCCAGACTGGTAGAGGCCGTCCAGGAGATAATGCCATCATCTTTAGAGCCAACGCCAGCTGTCGGGCTGACTGTCTGAAAGCCCCCACCCGTTAGCCAGCCGAAATCCGTGAAGAAAATTCGGGTGTTAGCCGTAACATCTTTTAGGAGAACAAAGGAGAATTTATCGTTGGAGTTGTTACCATTTGACTGATCGTCAACCCCATTGAAGCCAACGAAGGCGATATCACCCGTCGATAGGGTGGTTTGCGCCATCAGCTCAGCCGGGGCCAGTGACCCAAGCAGTAACATACTCAGCCAGCAGAAGATAGCGCGGCTTAATCCTGGAAAGAAGTAGTTATTCTTCATACAATCAGTAGTTATCAGATACAGAGAAAGGTATTATGCCAGCCCGTGTGTGAAAGAGGGTTTGGTTCAGATTTAAAGGCCAGGTAATCCTGGAGTACGGTTGGTTCCGGCAGTAGATCCGCTAATCGGCAACATCCCTGCTCATGGGCTATTACCGTGGCGGCATACGGCATAGCCCATGAATAGTGCGTATTGGGATCGAACGTTACCTGCCCGCGGGGACCATTGAAAGACAGGGTTTTCAGCCGGTCGAAGTCGGCCGGGGTCGGATAACCCGTCGGCTCTACAGACCGTAAATAGTCGGCTACAATGAATCCGGCTTCATAAGCCAGCATCGAAAACAGATTGGGTTCCCGACCTCGTCGGCGCATCGACGCCTTAAACGTATCGTTGTTGGCTGTTTCCAGTTGCCCGGACCAGGCCACGTAACCCCGTACATTCTCCAGCCCAAAGGGTACAGTGGCCAGCATCTGTTCTTCCAGCAACATAGGCCCTGCCCACAAAGGCAGCTGGTTAGACAGTGTTGCGTAAAGCTGATAAAATTGCCCGGCCATATCGCCTGCATACTGCGCCACAACGGCCTGAGCCGACGTTAGCCCATCCTGCAGATTTTGCAGGTTAACCTGCGCTGGAATATGCGAACTAACCGCGTACTGAACGATTTGACCACCACTGGTTTCCACACCCTGCGCTACAGCATATCCCTGCAAATACCCGGCATCGTAAAACGACATAGCCTGAATAACGCGTGTAGCCCCAGATTCAACAGCCTTACGGGCAGTCAATCGGCTATACAGGCAGGATTGCAGCGAATGATAAAAGACGGTGGGGGCTGCTGATACACTGCTGAAAAAATCTCCCAGTACATCCAATACCAACAGCAACCGGTTGGCAGCCGTAAACGTCGGGGCTACCTGTTCAGCCATTCGTCGACTCATCATGCCCACTACCAGATCAGCGCTATCCTGCATGAGCAGTTTCTGCGCTTTCCCCCGTAGCTCTTCCACGTCCGTTCCGAAGCCAATGCTTTCGACTACCCAGGTCAGGTTGGTAATCAAAGCATCGGCCAGTCCTGCTTTTATCCCTTCCAGCAGGTCGAAACTTAGCGTTGGATACAGGGTAGAGTGCGGTAGTAGAAGCCCAATCGTGGCCATAAATTCCGTTTAGTTTCGACTGGGGAAAATACCTTGCAGGGCAATACAAAAGTTCAGTACCAAATAGGGCTGCATAACGCTGACAGGCTGATTTCCGCCCGCGTTGGCCGTTGAGATGGTAGCTCCACCCTGCGCTGTGTAACCTAAATTTACCGTAGCAGGTGAGCTGTAGCTGTTTACCGCAGTAGTTGCGGGGACATTGTTTGTCGGATCCGAAGACGTTGCAGCAGCAGTACTACACGGGGGGGCATAGGACAAGGTGTGGGTATGCGAAGGGAGATTAGCGACCGATAAGGTTTGTGAATTTTGACCGACTACCTCTCCCTGTGTAAAATTATTACCCACATGCATCGCGGCTCGTCCCTGCAGATTCGGCAGGGCAAATGTGGTTGTCCCGTTTCCTCCGTACTGCGTTCCCAGTAGCGCAAATAAGGCTTGATTCTGGTTAATGGGTAAAAGCTGGCCATTGCAAAAGGCCCAGCCTCGGGGGGCAAAGTTGAAGCCAACAATGCCTAAACTGCCCAGAAATGGTTCATCCATAGTTAGTGTGATTTATGAAGTAGAAAAGCGGATTAGTTGCGGGACGGGAATACCCCCTGCGTACAAATACAGTATGTGAGTACCAGGCCAGCCTGCATGATATTGATGGGTTGGCCACCACCGGCAGGCTGAAGCGTGGGCGTATAAGGAGCCATGGATGCATTGCCCGCAGGAGTATACATCATGCGGCTGGCACTTGTGGCGGCCGGAACCGTATTGTCCGGGCTATTGCTCGTACCCGCCTGACTGGTAGCGGGCTGGGCCAGCGAGGGTGTCTGGCCAGACTGACCATTGTGGGTATGCGCAGGCATGTTCGTTACCTGCAACGTAGCCGTCTGACTGCCACCCGTTTGTCCCATTACATAGTCTGACAGGCCGGGCCCCTGGCCTTTATGTATAGCCACACATCCCTGCAAATTGGGCAGGCCAAAAGTGGTTTGTCCATTACCTCCGTATTGAGTTCCCAGTAAGGAAAACAAGGCGGTATTCTGGGCAATACTTAACAACTGGCCATTGCACAAAGCCCAGCTTCTGGGGGCAAAATTGAAGCCTGCAATACCGATTTCACCTATATACGGGTCTTGTCCTGTCATGATTGATAAACGTAAATGTTTTTAATAAAACAGAGTAGAAAGCGATCAATTTCGGCTGGGAAAAATACCCTCCACCGCAATGATATAATTCACCACCTGATAGGGCTGTATCAATGAAACGGGTTGGTTTCCACCGGCTGAACCCGTCTGGACAGCGGGCGCAGCCATAGTCCCGTTAACAGTATCGACTGTACCATAAGCCATACCCCGGCCTGTACCGGCATAATACGCATTTGCAGGGCTCGTTTGTGAACCGGCATTGCCTGAAGCCTGGGGCTGGAAGCTAAACGAGTGGGCATGGGTGGGCATTTGGCTCGTACTTAACGTAACCGATTCGCTACCAGCCGCTTGACCCAACGCAAAAGTCTCCCCCTGCGGAGATGTTCCCATGTGTATGGGTATACGACCGCGTAAGTCAGGTACACCAAAGGTCGTTTGCCCATCCCCCCCGTACGTAGTCCCAAGCAGGGCGAATAGGGCTTCGTACTGAGATATTTGCAGGAGCTGCCCATCGCAAAATGCCCATCCTACTGTGCTGAAATTAAAGCCGACGGGTCTAATCTCTCCAAGATATGCCATAGTTAGAAAGGATTAAAAGTGTGTATACATAGTAAAAATGAGAAAGCCTGAGTTATACAGCACTACGGATTGCGCCGAAAATCGGTTGACGACCACGTCCGGTTAAATCGAGAATCTGGTAACCGGCAGTCGTCGATTGCAAAACTCCTTTACTGCCCAGTACACGAAGCTGACACGCTATGGGTTGGACTTGGATGCCGTAACGGGCTAACGCCTGCCAGACGATCTTGATGGCATCGGTGCCCACTTCAGCGGCACAGGATCCATACAAAGGAGCGGGAGAAACCCATTGCAACAATTGGGTTTCGGTAAGTGAGGGTAGTCCGGCTATTGCCAAACAGGCGTCAACGTCGTGTTGAGCAGTACGCGCCAGGGCTTCCAGGGTAAGCACTTCAGGGCTGTAACTATGCGAGATGGCTATTTGCTGAACCGACCCGATTACTCCCTGACGGATTTCGGTCGCCAACTGCGCAAACGCGTGAGCATCCAAAACTGCCTTATCCTGCGTGTTGTCTTGTCCAAAGGCAGAAAAAGGTAGAAAGGGCAACAAGCAGCCAGCACTGGCCTGGTTGATAAATAGACGTCGATTCATATAGTCTGGTAAAAGAGTTTAGTAAATGTATAAAAAATTATATACAAAAAGATTTGGTTTATACTTTATACTGAGAGCTGCCCTTATACCTTGAAAATTTAAAAATAGACAAACTGATTTGCCCGGTCAACGAAGTTTACTTCGCTAAAACCGGGAAGTAGGTTTAGCGCTTATTTAGCCTTATAGTTACCTGGACAGGCTACTCCGGCGAATGCTGAAACAACGCCTAAAAGAAACAATGACCGAATAATAAATTTATCGCTCAGGCATAGCCGTTGGCAGAATCAGCCTATCTAAATCGTCGTATTTCGATGTCAAATGATGTACGGACAGGAGCACGAACCGGAGTAGTTGTTCTTCACAGTCTGCCTGGGCGTACTGGTCTGTATGAATGGTCAGATCAGGGGTAATCGGGACCTCGTACGGCGCATTGATGCCCGTCAGGTCATGTAGTTTATCGGGGTGAGTATCGGACAGTAGAGCGCGGGCGTATAATCCTTTTGTATCCCGTTGAATAAGCGTTTCCAGTCCACAATCGACGAAAACAGTTTTGGCGGGTTGGTTTTGGCCACTCAGCTCGGCCCGGACCTTCTGGTACGGGTTAATGGCCGCCAGCAGAACGATGATTCCGTGGCGGTTCAGCCGGTGAGCCAGCAATCCCATTCGGCGCAGGTTTTCCTGGCGGTCAGCCGGCGAGAAACCCAGTTCGGGCCAGAACGCTTGCCGACACTCGTCGCCGTCCAGTACCTCCACCGGATAACCCAGCAGTTGCAGTCGCTGCCGGACCCCGTAGGCCAGCGTCGTTTTACCGGCACCCGACAAACCCGTTAGTTGAATAAATAACATACCAATACCATCAAACCAGTATCCTAAGGCTGAACAATGACTGATCTAACCGTATACCCCAACAATCGTTTCTTTCGATTACCCTTTACGTTCGATACCGTTCGTTTAGTGCATGATTTACAGACGTGTCAGCAGCTTGACTGGCCGGGGCATTTTAATCAGGTCGACTTCTCGGGTAGCTGGACCAGCATTGCGCTGCGGTCTGCTTCTGGTAGCGAAACCGATATTCGCGCTCATCCGGCTGAGTATGCAGACACGCCCCTGCTGGCAAAGTGCCCTTACTTTCAGACCGTTCTAAACCAGTTTCACTGTCAGCAGGAGTCGGTGCGGCTCCTGTCGTTGGCACCGGGTAGCGTTATTCATGCGCATCGGGATGGGCATACCAGTTATGAGCACGGTTTTTTTCGACTGCACGTCCCCATTCAGACCGGCAGTGACGTCTGCTTCCGGGTAGACGGTCAGTCATTGCCCATGGCAGAAGGCGAATGCTGGTACGCGAACTTCGATCTTTTGCACAGTGTCCGTAACGATGGATTGACGGATCGGGTACATCTGGTACTCGACTGCCGGCGCAATGCCTGGTCCGATGAACTTTTCGCCAAAGCGGGCTACGACTTTGCCGCAGAACAGCGAAGCCAGCAGCCCTCGCCGGAGTTGACCCGGCAGATTATTGCGGAACTATCGCGGCACAGCACCGACACCGCCCGCCAGTTGATGGATCAATTATCGGCGGGACAAACGAAGTAAAACGGACTTAACCATCCTGTCAGATGCCGAATGAATTTAGGGAGCAGCCGCTAACGAACTGGATTCCTTACCAGATAAGCGTGGCAGAAGAACAACTTCTATTCCGGTGGCTCTACGTGGGTACTCACCGCTTTGCTGAGCCTTTTTTCGAGGAAACAATCTCCCACTGCAAGAGCCATCCGGTTAATTCTACGGGCTGGCATTCGGCCACCACGCTGGATAGCCTGATTCAGGCGGCTCAGGAATGCATCAGTGTTCCGCCCACCGCCTTTATTTTTCATATATCCCGTTGCGGTTCCACCCTGCTGTCTCAACTGCTGGGGTTGCCCGAGCGACATATTACGCTGTCTGAAATGCCGTTGCTTGACCAGATCTTACGGTTGCCCTACCGTGAGCCTGCCATCGCCCTGTCGTCCGAGGAACGGGATGCCGCCTTGAAAGCGGTTATTCGCCTGATGGGCAGCCAGCGAACGGGGCGTGAAACGCGCTTCTTCATCAAACTGGATAGCTGGCATCTGCTGTTCTACGACATTTTCCGCCGACTGTACCCAACGGTCCCGTTTATTCTGTTGTTCCGCTCGCCCGACGCAGTGATTCGATCCCACCAGAAACGCCGGGGTATGCAGGCCGTTCCGGGCCTGATTGAACCCGAACTGTTTGGCTTCGATCCAGCCGTTAGTCAGTACATGAATCTGGATCACTATACGGCTGCTGTGCTTGAACGCTATTTTCAAACGATGCTGGCCATCCGGGAGGTAGACGAACATGTTTATCCGTTACCCTATCAGGATAACGGTGTAGCCATGCTGGAGCAACTAACCACCATGGGCATGATGGAAGCCAGCCCGGCCGAACTGGCGGCTATGGCGCAGCGTAGTATGTATCACAGCAAGTACCCCGATCAACCTTTTCAACAGGATGTACCCCAGGATATACCAGGTCTGTATATGGAGATGGTCAGGCATCTGTACGAACAACTGACAGACCAAAAAGAAGTGGCATTTTCGGCGAATCAATAACGAATCATGAATTCCTCAGCCTCCATCCTGGATCAGATGTATACTTTTCTGGCCGAAATCGGTATTCCGGTTCGTGAAACGACGCTAAACCAGTCCACCTTTGTGCCGGGTATTTTAATCGATCAGGGTCAGCTACTGGTCGATCCGGCAAACCTACTTTATCCGGGCGACTTGCTCCACGAAGCGGGCCATATTGCCGTAACCCGGCCCGACGAACGCCACTTGTTATACGAAGATGTTACCCTGGGACGGCCCGACAAGCAGGGTGATGAACTAGCGGTGATCTTATGGACGTATGCCGCCTGCCTGCATATAGGTATTCCCCCAACCGTAGTCTTTCATCCGGCGGGTTATAAAGGCGAGAGTGAGTGGTTGCTCAGTATGTTTGCTCAGGAAACGTATGTGGGTTTGCCCCTGCTGGTTTGGATGGGTATGACGCTGGATCAACAGTCCGAAGCAGGCTTCCCACTGATGACAAGCTGGTTACGGGCGTAACCGGAATAAACGGTCAGGGTTTCCGCTACGCAGTAAAATCCACCCTGAACAACCTTGTTTCTTTACGATAAACCTGTTCTGGCTTACCAAATTGTTTACCTGGTCAGTCCTCATTCCTCCATCCATGACAGCACCCAGCGAATTAACCACTTCGACCGACATGAGCCGGTTTGGCATTATGCACCTGAAACGATACTGGGCCAAAGCGCTGGCCAACCGACAGGGGCAACTGGCCGGCAACGCGTTTGCCGGGGAAAACGACCTCGACTCTGCCCTGTTGAGTGCCCTCAACCTGGGCCTTGAACCCACTATTCAATACCTGTACCTGACAGCTCCTACCTTCCCTGAATTTGAAGACTGGATTCAGATGACTGTTGGCGGACTTCCCGATGCCAGCAAAGTAGCGGCCTTCAATGCTCAGCTGGCAGGCACGTCATGGATAGCACCAACCGGAGACGGCATGACAGAATTGACCTTGTCGGCGGAGGATCTTGCGCACTGGGACCGGTATGGCTATGTGGTTATCAACAACGCCGTGTCTACTCAGGACTGCGACCAGACCATTGAGCTGATCTGCGATTTTCTGTCGATAGACCGGTACCGGCCAGAAACCTGGTACAACGCCCATCCCGGAAAGCAGGGCATTATGGTCCAGTTATTTCAACACCCCCTCCTGACCCGGAACCGGGAATCCTCCCGCATCCGGGCAGCCTATGAGCAGTTGTGGGGTCGTACTGATCTTTGGGTCACCACCGACCGGGTAGGATTCAACCCACCCGAAACAGCAAACTGGTCATTTCCGGGCCCCCGTCTTCACTGGGATGTACGGCTGGATCAGCCCGTCCCTTTTGGATTGCAGGGATTACTGTATCTATCGGACACGCAGGCGCACCAGGGGGCCTTCACGCTGGTGCCGGCTTTTCAGCACCGGCTGGCCACCTGGTTAGCCCGGCTTCCTCCC
This sequence comes from Spirosoma spitsbergense DSM 19989, assembly GCF_000374085.1. Classification (GTDB taxonomy): domain Bacteria; phylum Bacteroidota; class Bacteroidia; order Cytophagales; family Spirosomataceae; genus Spirosoma; species Spirosoma spitsbergense. The sequence goes on from NZ_KB893422.1 coordinate 9,003, forward strand.
CGGGCAGACCCCCAAATGCAGGATCTTACGGAGTTGGGGCCGGTTCCCATCGCGGGCAATGCCGGCGATTTTATTCTCTGGCACCACGCATTACCCCACGGCAGCAGTCCAAATACGGCCAAAGAACCCCGCTTTGTCCAGTATATCAATTATGCCCCGATTGTTTCCCAAAAAATGACTGACCGGTAGTTTTTGCCGTAAGCTATTGTTTCGTACGCTATTCCCCTGCTCTTTCATTCAATTACAGGCTTGCAATTTTGGTTGCTGTTAAACGCGGTTAGCAGCACGCGCAGGCCTGACCGGTGCAGGAAAACCGCAGGCGCTTAAAAAAAATAAAAAGCATTAAAAACGGGAGCATCTTAAAACAACGTCGACGCATATTGACTTACGGCAGGTAAGGATTAAACATCCACCTGCCAAGCAGGTGGATGTGTTAAAAAGGAGCGGGCATAGCCCGCAGGCTTACTCATGAGGAGGCCTAAATAAATCGAAATCCATACTTTGGCTCTCCTCTTTGCGATCTTCACCCCCTTGATATTTTACGTACCGACGAATATGATCCTTATTTATCCCAACCATATTGACAAAATAGCCCCTTGACCAGAAATGATTTCCCCAGTAGGGTCGCTTCGGCGCTCCGATTGAACAACTTGATAGCTAATTTGCCCTTCAAGGTGCCCATCAGTTCAGAAACCGATATACGAGGAGGAATGCTTACCACCAAATGGACATGATCAGCCTGAACATTCAATTCTATGACTTTACAGCCTTTCCATTCACACAACATTCGAATATCATGCTCAACTAAGTCTTTCACCAGACCTGTCAGCACGCGAAAGCGATACTTGGCCGGGCCGCCGTCGCGGTGTCCAAACCACATGGTAATCGCATCGCTCCGGCGACCAGGTTCCAGACAACATGAGATTGTTTTTTATGCTTACTCATGCCGTAAAACTAGCAAAATGGCGTAGCCTTCAGGACATCACCACCGCCCAAGGCGGTGGGTTATCGAGTTTCTCTTAATGTAAGTACAACAGGGGTGGTTACCGGTCGCACGTCCGGCAACCACCCCTGCTCGTCAAGCTGACTGGCCTGCCAGCTCAACCGAACGCACGGTCTGAGTTTCATGCCTCCCCTTCTGATGCGTGGAGCTTGTGGGTTGGTTAGTGCCAGTCAAACCAGTAAGTTGCTATATTGTCTTACTGGCTGACTAATAAACAACATAGACAGGGTTAATTGGAGTACATAGCGAGTTGGGAGCAAGAAAATGCGACATGAGTTTTAACGCTGGCTGTTGGGCATAACCACCCAATTGCTAAGACCAGTGGTATTTTGAGGGCGCTCCCTGACGATTTTCATCACTCTTTCCAACTCCAGGGAGAGGCTGGGGCCGCAACGGGTTTGGTCAGCATATGCTGCGACATTGACTACTGTTTGCCTGGATATACTGCCGCCGATTAGTTCTTCCTGGCGATTGCCTGCTGACTCTTAATCCAGCTATCCATCTTGGTTTCAAAAATCGCCAGGGGCATCGGCCCGTCTTTCAGCACCTGATCGTGAAAGGCCCGGATGTCGAACCGATTACCCAGGGCTTTCTCCGCCTTCTGGCGCATGGCCATGATGGTCAACTCGCCAATCTTGTAGGACACCGCCTGTCCCGGCGTGGAAATGTAGCGCTCTATCTCCTGAATAGCCGAGGCTTCGCTGACGGGTTCATTGGCCAGGCTATACTGAATAGCCTGTTCGCGCGTCCAGCCTTTATGGTGAATTCCCGTATCGACTACCAGCCGGATGGCCCGGTGAATTTCGCCATAGTATCGGCCCAACGCCTGGAATGGATCGGTGTAAAGACCCAGGGCCTTACCCAGACTTTCGGCATACAAACCCCAGCCTTCCGTGTAGGCATTGTAACTACCAATTTTCTGGAAGGCAGGAATAACGGTGTTTTCGTTCTGGAGCGAACGCTGATAGTGGTGGCCCGGAATGGCCTCGTGCAGAAAAAGGTCTTCCATGCGCCAGTAGTTGTACGTTTTAGCATCGACCACCGGAAAGTAGAACACACCCGGCCGCGACCCGTCGGGTGTGCCAGCCATATAATGGGCGGGTGACGATGCTGCGCGGTACTTTTCAACCGGCCGAATCTCGAAGGCTGTTTTCGGAACCATGTTGAACAGACTCGGTAACTTCGGCTTCATGGTCTGGTAGATTTGCTGAAACCCAGCCAATACGGCCTCATCCGTTTTATACGGAAAGAATTTAGGGTCCGTATCTAGGTTGGCAAAGAACGCTTTCAGACCGCCGACAAAACCTACCTGCTGCTTAATGGCTTCCATCTGCTGCCGAATCCGTTTTACCTCGCTCAACCCCAGCGTGTGTACTTCGTCCGGCGTCATGTTCGTGGTTGTCGACGATTTAACCAGATACGCATAGTGCGCTTTGCCATTAGTCATAGCACTAAGGCCGACCGTTTCGCGGCACTGGGGCAGATACTCATTCTGGAGGAAGGTATAGAGCCGATTGTAAGCGGGTATAATCTGCTCCCTCATAGCGGTGGTATACGCCGTCGTCAGGCGTTGTTTGTCTTCAGCAAAGAAGGTAGCCGGCATCGTTTGTACCGGCTTGTAAAAAACACTTTTCGTTACATCATCGACGAGCATCGCTTTCAGCTGGGGTAATACCTTCTCGATTACCACCTTCGGCTGCATATACTGCTGCGCCATACCCATCCGCATGTTGGCAATGGCAGTATCGGTCTGAGCCACAAAGCCATTGATGCGCTTCAAAAAGTCGTCGTAGTCTTTCACCGACTTAAACGGGTGAACACTGTTGCCTGAGCCCAGTAGCGAAAAAAACAGATGGAAACCAAACATCTGGTTCATGGGCGTCAGATAGTCTGGAAATTCCATCGCTGCCAGCTTAGTGGTAAGGTCGAAGCGAAGTATCTGGTAGTTAAGCTTATCACGCTCACTCAGTTGGGGCTCCTGGTAGGCTTTCAGCTCATCCAGGTACCGCGTGTACAAACGCTTCATCTGATCGCGGTAGGATTGACTGATTGGGTTTTCGAGTTGATCGTTGTAGCGGTAATCACCCAGGTACGAAGCCATTAATGGATTCAGCGTCAAATAATCGTCGTAATAGGCCGTCAACAGGGACTGAAAGTCCGAGGGCGGAAGGGCGGGTTTTTGACCGAAGGCCAGTGAAGAACAGGTGACGAATAACAGAAGCAGGTAAGTACGCATGGACGAACAGAGTTGATCCGGGAGGACGTGTTTCATTTGGATAGATGACAAAAAACGGGGTGAGCATTGACCAACCGGCGCAACGGAACCGGTTCATTGTAAATCAGGAGATTAAAAAGAATGGTGTGGATAGATGTATCGTAGCGAAGTAGCTTACCAAACTTTAATCCGCTGGTCGGGAGCCTTGTACAGGGTTTGGCCCGGTTGCACGTTGAACGCTTCATACCAGGCATCAAGATTGGTTATTGGTCCGTTGCAGCGAAACTGATCGGGTGCATGCGGATCGGTCAAGAGTTGTTGCGCCTGCGATTCGGGCAGCATGTTAGTTCGCCAAACCTGCGCCCATGACAGGAAGAACCGCTGGTCAGGCGTGAACCCGTCGATTTTGGCGTTGCCCCGACCCTGCTTCGTTTTCTTAAACGCATCGTAGGCAATGGCCAGCCCGCCGAGGTCGGCCAGGTTTTCGCCCAACGTTAGTTGACCATTCACCTTGAGTGAATCCAGCACCCTGAAGCCAGCAAACTGCTCTTTCACCTTATCGGCGCGTTTGGTAAAGTTGGCGGCATCTTCTTTAGTCCACCAGTCGCGCAGGGTTCCATCGGCATCGTACTGGCGGCCCTGGTCGTCGAAGCCGTGTGTCATTTCGTGGCCAATCACCGCGACAATACCCCCGTAATTAATGGCGTCGTCAGCCTCCGCATCGAAGAACGGGAATTGCAAAATAGCTGCTGGGAATGCTATTTCGTTGTTTACCGGCATATAATATGCGTTTACCGTTTGAGGAGTCATACCCCATTCCGTTTTATCAACGGGTTTACCCAGGCGGCTAACGTTGTCGGTGTACCACCACTTTTGAGTCGCTCGCACGTTGCCGTAGAAATCGTCGGGCCGGATGATTACGCCCTCGTAGTTTTTCCACTTATCGGGGTAGCCGATCTTGCGCTTAAATGTACTGAGCTTGGTCAGGGCGCGCTTTTTGGTGTCGGCGCTCATCCAATCGACGGCATTGATATGTTCTTTGAACGATGCTTCGAGATTATCAATCAGTACCAGCATCCGTTCTTTGGCTTCCGGCTTAAAATACTGTTGAACATACAGTTGGCCTAATAACTCGCCCAATGATCCGTCGATCAGTCTGCTTCTGCGCTGCCAGAGGGGGGTCAGTTGTTTCTGGCCCGACAGCACCTTGTTGAACGCAAAATTTTGGTTCACAAACGGAGTACTCAGATACGGAGCCGCGCTTTTCAGCAGGTTCCAGCGCATATACGCTTTGAGGGCCTCGACCGGGGTCGCTGTTAGCAAACTATCCATGGAATGGTAGAACGACAGGCTTTGAACCAGCACCGTGTCTTGTCCGGGAATGCCCAGTTTAGGCATCAGCTCACCCCAGTTGATGCCGGGCGTTTGCTCGGAGAAATCAGCCACCGTCAGTTTGTTGTACGTTTTGATGGGGTCGCGTGACGCTACGCGGGTCATTTGTGCGTTGGCCAGGGCTGTTTCCAGCGTCAGAATCGCGTCGGCGTTGGCAGCGGCCCGGCTGGATTCTTCGCCAATCATGCCAAACATTTTGGTTAAGTTATCCCGATAGGCATCCCGGACTTTCTGGCTGCGGGCATCGTTTTTGAGGTAATAATCACGGTCGGGCAGCGTAGTACCTCCATCCACAAACTGGACCACATACTTGTTAACGTTTCTCCTGTCCTGCGCCACATACAGCGAAAAAAACATCGTGCTTCCTTGGGAACGCTGATAAGCAATTTCGTTCATCAGGTCGGCTTTGCTTTTCACCTGATCGATACGGGCAAGGTCGGCTTTAATGGGGTCGAAGCCCTTCTGATCAATCGTTATACTATCCATGCCACTGGCGTAAAAATCGCCCACCATCTGGTGTAATCGTCCTTTGCCGGGGTTTTTGGCAGCCTCTTCGAGCAGTGATTTCATGGCATCGAGGCTTTTCTCGTACAGAATGCCGAAACTACCCCAACTGGTTTTTGACGCTGGTACGGGGTTTTTCTTCAACCATTCGCCATTGGCATACTGGTAGAAGTCATCGCCGGGTTTCACGGCGAGGTTCATATTCTGCCGGTCGATGAAAGGTATTTTCGGCGCGTTCGGCCGGGCCGGGCTGCGCTCAGCCGCACTAGGCCGGGATAGCCGCTTGCCGGGTTTGCCTGGAGGAGTAGCGGCCATCAGGCAAACCATCAGCATAACCGATGCAAGGAAGGTAAGTTGTTTGTTCATGGGAGAATTGGAATTGAGTTGGTACGTTTTCTTCTACTGTTAATTTGTTAATTCTTCTTGGCGATTGCCTGCTGGCTCTTGATCCAGCTGTCCAGTTTGGTCTCAAAAATGGATTGTGGCATCGGTCCGTCTTTTAGTATCTGTTCGTGGAAGGCCCGGCTGTTGAACCAGTGCGGTTAAAGTCCGCCAGCTTTTGGGCGTCGCTTTCTGGTTTGTTCTCCTGTTGCGAAAGGGCCTTCACGAGTTCCTGCAACCGAATCCTCGTTTGTTTTCGGATAGTAGCACTGATACCCCAGAAAGATTCGGTGGCGGGGATTTCGTTGGCCTTGATCCACCCGCCGTTCACACAGGCGAAAAATTGTCGTCGGGTTTGACCGAGTGGTCGATGGTGGTTTGGTTGAGGAACGTCCGCTGGGCGTTTACCGAAACGGTAGCCACGCACAGGGCTACACTGAAGAGGATAGAGACTTTTGTCATTTGATACAGGAATGAATAAACGTGAACTGGGCAGATAGCTGCGGAGTTTTTTTATAAAATGGTGTGGATAGATTACCCGTTTGGATGCATTAAAGGTGAGAAGCTTCATTTAGTCATCCTGTCAGATTCGGGACATTTTCTGTCAGATTCGGGACACTTGAGGGCTAAAAACAGAAAAACGCTCGGTTTTGGGCATTTCAGACGCGGTTGGCCATAAACTCGGTGGGCGTTTGGCCGTAGCAATCACGGAACAGCGCAGCCAGATGCGAGGCCGTACTGAACCCTGTCAGGTCGGCCGTTTCAGACACGTTATGGCCCGACCGCAACAACTCGGCCGCTTTCTGTAGGCGGTACTGCCGGATCAGATCGGCGGGAGGAAGTTGAATCAGGTTTTGCACTTTGCGGTACAGCGTCTTGCGGTTCATGGCCAGTTGGTCGGCCAGCCAGTCGACGTTGAGTACAGGATCGCTGAAGTGAGCGGCTAACAGCTCATTTATCCTCAGCAACAGGGCATCCTGACTCAGCCTTAGCTTCGGCCGGGCTTGGCGAATAACGGGTGACCGTCTGGTGCAGCCTGATTTGGGTACAAGAAGCATGGCTGAACAATAATATTCCTGCGGTATGGAATTAAGCGGAAAACATACTTATTGATAAGGTCCCCTGGCTTCTGTCAGCAATGGGGCATTGCCACGGGAACCAGCAAAACGTTGAATAGCCAGGCAATGAGCTACGGATTTGACAGGGTATAGGTGTTTATGCTACCCCCTGTTTTCTGGCTGGCCGTGGTTCGGGTTAATCCCAGTTGCGTGTCCGTTAGCGCACCAATCGTAAACTCAATCGTCCCGTTAGTTCCGGTGGGCTGGGGCGACAGCCCGGAAAGTACCAGACGGGTATCGGAGGGTGTTGACCAGGTGCCGATGAACGTAGTGCCGTCGACCTCGGTGTACCGAGCCGAGGTTGGGCTGCTCAGGTCAAGTTTAAAGGTAGAATAACCGGGTACGGTGTTAGCCGTTCCGCCTTTCATGTACACTGTCGTGGCGTTCTGGTCTACCTTGCTGGCACTCCAGACTTTAGCTATTCGCTCCGATACGGGTGCTACGGTAGTTTTGCCACCACCGCAGCCGAAAACCATTAGTAGAGTTACCAACGCAACTCCAAACGATGAATAAACAGTTGATTTCATGATTTCAGTTAGTTTATATGGTTTTATAGGGCCGTCTGAACGGCATTGTCCAGACGACCCGATGGATTGAAAGTGATCAATAGTTTTATGCATCCAGCCTGCTAGTCTATACGACTGGTCGTTTTCAGGGCCTGAGTATCTTCTTTACCTGAGTCTGATCCGAAGTGCTCACCCGTAGCAGGAGCAATCCGGCGGGGAAGTTGCCGATCTCCAGGGGCTCGATATGCTCGCGGGTAATGACTTTTACGTGATGTTCCCAGATCACCCGACCCTTCATGTCCAGCAGTTGCAGGTGTACCGGTTGCTGAGTTGCCCCCAGAATCTTTACCCAGATTTTATCACTCGTTGCCGGGTTGGGAAACAGATCAATCTGGAAAGGCGGATTTGGCTCTAGGATAGCCAGGACAATGGGCGTGGCATTCACCGTCAGGGCGAAGGGTTGCGATGTCGCGCTGCCGCAAGCCCCAACCACCGTACAAACGTAGGTGCCGCTCTGTGTGGTGGTTACGCCCGTCAGGCTAAGTACGCTGGCGGTGGCTCCTGCCAGGGCTGTACCTTCTTTTCGCCACTGGTAGGTAAGATTCGTACCAATGGCTGACACCGACACACTGACACTGACCCCGGCGTTGACAACTGAGGTACTGGCGGGCTGTACGGCAATTTGGGTTCGCTGGCTGCTGTTGTCCTCACTAACGACCAGAGTAGTGGTCGCCACGCAGCCACCGGCGTTTGTGACCGTAACCGAGTACGTACCCGATGCATTGACCGTTGCCGTTCCGGTAGCCGCGTTCTGGCTGGCAATATTCGGTCCGGCAAATCGGTATGTGAACGGTGCCCCTACAGTACCGCCACCTGCCGTCAGTGTCAGGCTGGACTGCGTGCAGGTCAGCGTAGCCGACGAGCCAGCCGTTAAGGTAGGCGTGGGTAGGGCACTGACCGTGACGCTTACCGTACTGGTAATTGACGGCTTGCTGCCCGATGTGGCTGTGCTAGCACCCGTTGCCGTGACAGTAAAAGTACGTACCCCGGCGGTGATCCCGCTGGCCGTTACCGCGCTGGTGGAGGTGCCGCTCAGCGTGATACCCGCTGGTGCGGCCCAGGTGTAACTGTAGGAACTCCCCCCGGTGGCCGTTGCGGATAGGGCCACGCTGCCGCCTACACATAGCGTGGTGGGGCTTGCCGACGAGACGAGCGTAAGACTGTTAGGCGTAGGCGGCAGGTCATCATTGAGAATCACTGCCGATGCCGATGAGGCTGCGCTGATTTGATAATCGCCCCCGTTAATTAGGCTAATAATTACTGTTTCGTCGGGTTCAACGATGGCATCGTCTATTGGATCAACCAGCAACGTGACCGAGGTAATACCCGTTGGCATTCGGATGCTGCTGGACGCGCCGGTTACGACCAGCGGTTTAGGAGCTGTACCTGAAGTAGCATAAGAGACGCTGTAGTCTTCTCCGAATTGAGCGGTGCCGGTCAGAGAAAAATTGATTAGCCAATCGGTTGTCTTGGCCAAATCTGAGCGGCTGAAAATCACGTTCATCGCACCTGTGGCTCTTTCAGACAGCGGACTGTTTGCGACCGCTATTGACAATGCGTTGCTGCCGGTTGTAATTGTCGAACTACTCACACTGAACGACCAGACATCAGGTGTGGTGCGCACATTGCCGTTCATGTCGGCTACGCCATTCAGCGTTAGACTAATTACGTCACTGGGTACTAAGCTTCCCGTTGGCACAATCAATACCTGATTGGCATAGCAGCCCACCGAAAAAGGAATGGCTTTTCCCGTCACCTTGCTTTTTGCTACGACACTACCGGCAGTAATACGGGAGCGGTCTAAAGGTTCTGAATAACTGATGCCGATGGTACTACCCGTCTGATAAATGTCGTTGGTGGGCTGGGTATTTCCAACGGGAGTGGGCGCAGTACGATCAAGCACACCAGCTGAGTGTTCTGAGTACACAACGCCCGAAGCACAAAGCAGTTTCAGTCGCAGCTCATAAGCTCCGTCCGCTAATCCAGCAGTGGACCACGTGATCGGGGTACCATCAGGACCGTCATTTAATGAGCTCTTTGCCAGTTCAGTTGCGTCTACCCAACTACCGCTCGATTTTCGATATTGAAGGGTTATATTTGTTAAATTAGCTTTTGTATATCCACTGATGCCTACAGGCAAACTGTTCTGAGCCGCACTGTCGATAACCCAGTTTGGCTCCGGTGCGCTAAGTACCACTGAACTACACGGTCCTCGGAAAAAGACAGATAACGACTGGGTGGCCAGTGGACTACCACCGCACACATCAGTCACCTGAAACTGAAGATTTTCATAAGCCCATGTGGGTACCGCACGGTCTTTCTTAACCACTACTGTAATCTGAGTGTCAGTAAGCCGATTTACGGTATAGTTGCCCGGTGTGTTCGTTGGATTACCACCTATTGTCACAATGGCTCCATAAGGGTTGCTGTCTGGTACGAGTGACAGCAGCACATTGCGTGATTTATCGGTCGCGTCATTATCTACCTGACTGATATTACTCAGTAGCAACGTCAGTGCCACCCCGGTAGAATCGGCGTCCCGGACAACCGATTTCGGTGAGGTAAGCCGAAAGTCATCGCGGGGCGTGGTGCCGGGTTCGGGTGGACAGCTCGACGCGCCCGCCAGGACATCAAAAACGGGCGTACCATAAACCGGATCTACTCTCACGTCCACCGAATAATTATCGCCGGCATTGCCGTCTTCTAAGTGATAACCGGTGGTAATGGCTTTGGTGGACGTATTGGTTACAGTGTTGCCCGTCTCCATTTTAAAGTTTACCGAAGCCCCACCACTCGCTCCCTGACCGGCAACCTCTAACCCTAACTCAATAGCGACTTTTGCATCAATATCCATTGTAAACTCAACTGTATTAGAGGCTGTTACGGCTTCTGTGGTGCTTTTGTCGCGGTTTGTACCTCCGCTGAACGACTGATTATCGACGAATTTGGCGATTTTTTTATTGGCTGCGTTGTTGTCGAGCACTTGTTGCCAAACACTAATCTGGTTCTGGTATTTTTTTCGATCCGTGTCGCTGCGCGTTAAACTACTCAGACTATCCAGCGTAACGATAATGGCTTTGATCCGGTAGGCGGTGTAGTTGAAATAGGTACTAACGCCAGTTTTGCCCATGATTAACTGCTTAGACGATTTTCCAGCGCATGTGGCCGGATCATAGGAAATCACAGTTGCGGTGGCATAAAACATATTCAGCGCGGACCCCACAAAAACATCCAGATCATCACCGGTTAGATTGGCATCCGAATTATCGAGGGCACTGGTTTTACTGATGGCCGTCTGAATTCGCTCATTTACCGTGGTAGCCAGTATCTGTTCATTATCCGAACTGTTACGTTGCGAAACGGTAAGGTCAGCTTTTACACTGGCCCAGAGTTTGTTCTCCGTTTCGACGCCAATGCCGCTTTCGAATTTGTAGCCCAGCTTTACCTCCCGCCAGGCACTGAGCGCACCCGTAGTGCCGGAAAAAATCCGCATGGCGTGTTCCTGAGTCTGGTTTTTCTCCCAGAAACTGTAACTATCACCACCCGGTGGATGGTGCAGAACAAGCAACGGAATTTCGGGCGAAACGGTAGTAAAATTGGCCGTTGCCGACCGGGTTCCGGTTACAAGCACGCTGTTAGAAAGCGTAGTCGTTATTTTACCAATATTGGTAAACGACAGGTTGAAATTCCGGTAAAAAGGAAGAACGGTATTAGGTTCACCAGGTACAAGTGTCAGGCTGGCGATGCCATTAACGACCGTAACAGGCAGTGTTTCTTCGGGAAGACTACGAACCGCTGTCGTAACGACCACAGTGCCACTATTTACCGGGCAACCGGTAGCCGACGTACCGTTCGTTATAAACGGCCCCTGAAATACCTGCATCTTCACTACGATGGGAACCGCCTGCTGCATTACTAAGAAGTCCTTGCAGTTCTCTGGTGGAGTAAAATTTGCCAGGCGCAGCGTAGGCGGTCGCTGATAAGTCAGGTTAAGAGTTACCACCGCCGTGGTGGAGGTCAAATCCCGAATGAGCGAATCGGCAGGAACTTTGTCGAAAAAATTAACAAAATCGGCGCTTTTTACGGCCGTCGGACCAGTGCCTTGTGCCAGGCTGATTACCGTAACTTTATACAGGCGGGGCGGCAACGTAATGGTGTATTTTCCCTGCTTATCGGTAGTTACCCGCTTTTTGAAGCAGGTAGTCGCCTTGCCATCTTTGTCCTTCGTTATGTCAGCAAATTCCAGCACGGCCTGACCCACCGTTTCGCTACAGCCCGCCGTTACCAGCCCCGTAATGGTTTGTAACGATCCGCTAACGAAGCTAAGGTTATAGACATTGGTGGTTACCGGCACCGTTTGGGCGACAAACACCGAGTTTGGGGCCGTTGCCGTGAGCGTGTACGTACCGGGGTTTGTTATTGGCACGGCGAAGCGGCCATACTCCCCCTGGGTGAGCGAGGTGGATAAATAGCCGGTGGTTGCCGTGACTGACTCCGGGTTGCCGTTGACCAGCCTTGAGGCCCGGATGGTTGCGCCATCTAACGGGCACCCCACAACGCCGGTAGTTGAGGAACCTGCAGGCCCGGTAATGCAGTCAGGACAGGTTTGAGTTACCATGCCGGTGATTGCAAAGGTGCTCAGATCCGTAAAATTCTGTGTGTATACATGAGAAGCCTCCGTGAACGTGAAGGATTGGGGGCTGGGGGTAAATTTATGAACGACGGCGTTAGGGCCGGGATCGGTTTTACTGGGAGTTAGCATCAAGATCGACGCCGTTACAGAGGTGGTCGGAGAGAGGTAGTAAAGCGACGGAATCGTGTACTCGCCATTACTCTCTGTTACGGCCGTATAGGTCCAGCTTCCCGGACTACCAGCCAGCCCGGTGGTGGTCCGTACGGCGGTGAGGGTCACGCCGGGCACGCCCGTGAAGCCGTCCAGACTAACCACCTTCCCACTAAACTGACCATCCGATTTTATGACTTTGATGGTGAGGATATTGGAGGCTGTATTACAATCGACCACCCGACGAATAAAATAGGTTTTGTTGGGGCCTCCATCCGTTGAGAGTTCAGGTAAGGAAATGTTCTGGGCGTTTGAATTTGTGATAAGCTCCCAAACCTTTATATCACCAATCGTCTCACTTTTTTCCCAGTGAAGCCCACTCGGAACAAACGTCGTTAATGCGTCTTTCTGGCTCGTAAGTGGTGTGGGGGCTTCCTGTTTGTAAGGAACCAGCGATGGCCCGCCAATTATGCCGGCATCCAAACCTTGTTCGAAGGCACCCATATCTATTTTCGCGCCAAAGATGCGGGGGTTACCCGCCAGGTCAGTAGTGATATCCTTTAAACCCTGATCGTCCTTGTTCCCCGCATTAACAGCCGGAGAACCGCAGGCCAACTGGATGTTGGTTGTACTGACAAAGGGGGAAGTCTCGCCTGTTTTGACCGTCAGGTTACCAGGGCCGCTGGTATAGCCCGTAACCGACTCCTCAAACAGGCTGTAAGTGGCTGTAATACCCGAATTGGAGCCGTAGCTGTGAAAGGTATTATTACCCCCGTTGTCAAAAAATACGCAGTTAGTCAGTATCGGGTTGCTGCTACCATTATCCTCAGTGTTGTAAATCGCCCCCCTGCCGTCACCTCCGGAAGAAATCAAATTTTTCTGAAACGAGCAGTTAGTCAGTATCGGGTTGCTGTTGCCACCATTATTCCCAATGTTGTAAATCGCCCAACCGTAATTAGCCGAATTACCCTGAAAAGCGCAGTTGATTAATACCGGGCTGCTATTGCCCCCGTCATTTCCACTATTAAACATAGCCCCGCCACCACCGGTACTCTGATTGTTCAGAAAGTAACAGTTCTGAATGGTGGGACTGCACACCTTCCCGCTGCCGTTACCATCGTTGTGCATACCACCACCACCAACACCATTATCGTTGCCCGCCGTAATCACAAACCCATCCAGAATGGCCGTGTTGGTGAGGTTGGAGTTAGAAAAAACATGATAACTGTTGTCGGATATGTCGTTGGCCTTGCCAATGTCGCCACTCAGGGTCGTGCTGGAGGGAAAGGTGAGTTTGCGGGCTACTAATGTGGTTTCTTTGCCGTCGAAACCACCGTAGATGGCGATGTTGTTTTTCATAGAAAAACTATTGTTACGCGGGTCAGTGGCAGTACCGCTGGGCTTATAGAGACCTGTGGCTACCCATATTTCGGAGGGAAAACTGCTACAGAGACTATTAATAGCACCTTGTAAATCGTTGGTTGCAGTGGCCCAACTGGTAGCCGTGGCCGGATTCGTGTTTGTACCTGTGGCTGATACATACAATTGACTGGGGTAGTCATTTCTCTGGAGCTCATAGGCACCCATGTCCACTTGCCCATCGTCTATACGGTGGTTACCCGCCAAATCCGTTTTGACGCCGTCTAAACCCGGAGTGTTATTGTTCCCCGCATTTACAGCCGGAGAGCCACAGTCCAACTTGGTACTGGTGGTGCTGGCAAAGGGCAGAATCTTAGTTTTTTTATTGTTTTCACCTCCATACCCCGTCACTAACTCATCAAACAGGCTATAGGTTGCTTGTGCATCACCTGATACCTTATTCGGAAACGTACGGATGTAAATTGTATTACCACTCCCGTTGCCAAAAAATACACAGTTAACGAGTACGGGGTGGCCATTACCTGGATCTATGTCATCCGCTATAGGCTCGTCAACATTATTATACAGTGCACCACCCTGCCCCGCTTTATTACTGTTAAACGAACAGTTCGTCAGGATTGGATTACTGTTGCCACCTCTCTGCGAAAAGTCATAAAGAGCCCCTCCTGCTGCTGCTGAGTTACTTTGAAATGAGCAGTTTGTCAGGCTTGGACTACTTGTACCCTCATTACCGTCGTTATAGATCGCCCCTCCACGGTTATTGGCGGAGTTGCCTTCAAACGAACAGTTTATAAGATTCGGGCTAGTGTTGCTACGATAGCCTTGATTGTACATGGCCCCTCCACTGTTATTGGCGGAGTTGCCACTAAAGGAGCAACTGGTAATCTGTGGTCGACTATTACCACTGTTGTAAAGCGCACCTCCCCAAGTAGCTTTATTATCCTTAAATGAACAATTTGTCAATATCGGATTACTGGTGCCAGATTGACCATCGTTAAATATAGCTCCCCCATTCGTTGTAGCTGAGTTGCTCTGAAATGAGCAGTTTGTCAGGCTTGGACTACTTGTACCCTCAGGTCCACTGTTCCAGATGGCCCCTCCTGTGCCCGCTTTGTTGTTCAGGAACGAGCAGTTAGTCAGCGTTGGATTGCTGTTACCTCCCCTGTATCCATCGTTATAGATAGCCCCGCCCTCTTCATCAGCTTTGTTGTTCTGGAATCTACAATTGCTAATATTGGGACTGCTGGTTCCTCCCTGTATCCCCATGTTATATATGGCCCCACCTCTTCTTTTAGCATAGTTGCCTTCAAACCAGCAATTCTGAATAGTTGGGCTGCACACCTTACCATCCCCGCCGAAGTTGTTAAGTATGCCCCCGCCGAAATCATAAGCACTGTCACCTCTGTCGGCATATCCCCCAGTGATAACAAATCCATCCAAGATGGCATCGGCCGTAAGTCCAGGTGGGTTGTTAATCACGTGGTAGGAGTTGTCATCAGCGTTTTTCTCTATACCAATATTTCCACTCAGGGTGGTGCTGGAAGGCGCAGTCAAATCCGGCTTGGGCCGTTGGCTTAGACTGGTTTCGGTGCCCGCGAAACCGCCGTAAATTTCCACACCGGGCCTCATGACAAAACTGATGGTACGGTCATTGCCGGTAGTAGGCTTGTAAATACCCTTGGCTACCCAGACCTGATGGCCTGCTGTGCTGGCTCGTATCGCCCCCTGCAAATCGCTGGTCGCCGTGGCCCAACTGGTGGCGCTGGCCGGATTGGAATTGGTGCCGGTGAGCGAGACGTAGCGGGTCGTCGTCTGGGCCAGCGCGGGTAGGCTACTCAAGAGCAGTAGAAACAGAAGTTGGTACGGTAGAGCGAACCTGGCCGTTCGAGAATAGAATTTGGTCATACAAGAGAGGAATTGGGAATGAGTGAAATGGATACCAAGACAGCGTAATCGAGCCGTTGAGTGGCCAGTTACAACCAGCTATCTGTACGGTACAAAACCGCGCTAAATAGCCTTTCTTAGGTGCTTCAAAGGTGAGAAACCACCTACCGATGCCCCGTCAGATTCGGGACATTTTCTGTCAGATTCGGGACATTTTGAGGCCGAAAACAAAAAAAACGCCCGGTTTGAGCGTTTCAGGCGCGGTTGGCCATAAATTCGGTGGGCGTTTGCCCGTAGCACTCCCGGAACAGGGCGGATAAATGCGAGGCCGTGCTGAACCCCGTCAGGTCGGCCGTTTCAGATACGTTATAGCCCGACCGCAACAAATCAGCGGCTTTGCGCAGCCGGTACTGCCGGATCAGATCCGCGGGCGATAACTGAATCAGGCTCTGCACTTTTCGGTAGAGCGTCTTGCGGTTCATGGCCAGTTGGTCGGCCAGCCAGTCAACCCCAATCGAGTCGTCGTCTAAATGCTGGTCGAGCAACCCATAAATCCGGGTCAGGAACGGATCCGTTACAGTGGCCTTTGTCGCTTCCGGTTCTGCACATACGGCAGTAGGCAGGGCAAATTGCTGGCGGTAGTACGCGGCCAGTTTCTGCTGTCGGCTAATCAGGTTGTGCAGCCGCAGGTGTAGTTCGGCCACACTGAATGGCTTGGACAGGTAATCATCTGCCCCCTGCCGGAGTCCCTCGATACGGCTCTGCTGATTGGATTTAGCCGTCAGCATCACCACGGCAATATGGTCGGTTTCGGTGTGGGTTTTGATGCAGTGGGTCAGTTGATGCCCATCCATGCGGGGCATCATCACATCGGTAAGTACCAGGTCAGGCAGTTCGGCCTGTACCATAGCCCAGCCCTCCACGCCATCGACAGCCTGAATCACCTGATAAAAAGGAGTCAGTTCACTCACCAGAAACGCCCGCAGTTCGTCATTATCCTCCACAATCAGCAGACAGGGATTGATAGGATTGCCGTTTAGGGAGGGCTGGGTTAGTGGCGGAGAGGTCCATGTTGGTAGCAGGGGAATAGCTACGCTGGTTGCGTAGGTAGCCATCTGAACGGCAGGAACAGGGTCCGTCGCCTGAACTAGCTGTACGGGCAGCGTCAATTGAAACGTTGTCCCAACGGCGGGCTGACTGGTTACCGACAGCGTACCACCCAGCAGATCAACCAATTCCTTAACCAGCGACAGGCCAATGCCCGTGCCCCCGTACGTCCGGGTGCCCGACATATCGGCCTGGTAGAAGCGGTCGAAGATATGGGACAATACATCCGGGGCAATCCCAATCCCCGAATCAGCCAGTTCCAGTTGAACCCCCGCCAGTTCATTACCGGCCCGAACGGGAGCGACGTGCAGGCTTACCCGGCCACCCTGGGGGGTAAACTTCAGCGCATTGGCCATCAGGTTAGTGAGAATCTTCTCCCACTTGTCGGCATCGAAAACAACCTCGTTTGGGGGGAGTGTGTCGATGGTACAGGTCAGCGTAACCCCTTTTTGATCTGCCGACGGCTGAAACAGGTACACCAGTTGCGTAATAAACTCGGTCATGTCCCCCCGCACAACCGAAACGGGCATGTTGTCACCCTCCAGTTTAGACAAGTCCAGCAACTGATTGATAAGCCGCAGCAACGTACTGGCGTTGCGCCGAACGGTGGTGAGCATGGGGCGGTCGAAGTGATCCTCCAGCAGCATTTTATCCACCGGCCCGATAATCAGCGAAAGAGGGGTGCGGAACTCGTGGGTGATGTTGGCAAAGAAATGAGTTTTCAGTACATCCAGGGCCTTAAGTTGTTCAGCCTCCCGGCGATTAAGCACCTGCTCCTGCTGCTGCCGAAGCCGATTGGTATAAAACCGGATATAGCCCCAGATTGCCCCGCCCGCCAGCAGTGCATACAAGCCATAGGCCCACCAGGTTGCCCACCAGGGCGGCTCGACGATGACCTGATACGTGGCCTGGTTTTTGGTCCAGAATCCGTTGCTGTTGGCCGCTTTTACCCGAAAGGTATAAGTCCCCGGGGCCAGACTGGTGTAGGTAGCTTCTGACCGGTTTCCGTTTTGAACCCAGTTTTTATTGACCCCAATCAGTTGGTAGGCGTACTGATTTTGCTCCGGGTGGGCGTAGGACAGCGCGGCAAAACCAAACGATACCATGTTCTCATCGTGTTTCAGCCGGATACCCTGACTGGGCATGGGTCGGGGTTTATCCAGTACGCTCAGGCTGGTGATGCAGACGGGAAAAGGACGGGTATCGTCGTAAAGTCGGCTAGGGTCGAACTGAACGACCCCGTTTTCACTGCCAAAATAGAGCTGTTCGCGCTGTCGGAATACGGAATGGTGCATAAACGCCTGACTCATCAGTCCATCCCTAACTGTATAGGCATGCAGGGCTTTGGTAACGGGGTCCACCCGGCAAAGGCCCTCATCGGTACTGAGCCAGATCATGCCCGATTCGTCGCCCGTTATCCCCACGATACTATTGCCTGGAATTCCCTGTTGCGGGGTAATAACCGAAAACAGGCCCGTCCGGAAGTCGAACCGGTTCAGGCCACCCAGGTGGGTTCCAATCCAGATTCCCAGCGTCTTGTCCTCGTAAATGGACAGCACGTTATTGCTGCTCAAATGCCCTTTGGGACCGGCGGTAAAGTGGGTTATCACGCCACTTTTTATATTCAGTCGACAGATACCCAACTGGTTAACCAGCACCCACACCTCCCCAAGCTGACTGACAATCAGCCCGTATACATCTTTATCCGGGAGTCCGTTTTTGGTGCTGGGTTTGTATTTGTAATAGGTGTATTGGTGCGTTTTTCGATTGAACGAAGCAAAACCACCTTCGCCCCCCAGCCAGAGATTGCCGTTCGGCTCCCGGTGGAGACTGATAAACTGAGCCGGAATCTCAGACCGGTAATGGGTATACCGGCCAGTCGTTTGATTCAGGTAATATAGCCCATCCCAGGTGCCAAACCAGAGTCCATCCGGCCCATCGGCCACAAAGGAACTGACCGTATTGGTATGCCCTCCAATAGACCCAAAGTTTTCGGGGGGAATGCGCGAAAAATGCCCCTGTCCGGGCGATTGCCGGTAAACACCCGTTACGTTACTAATCCAAAGCTGATTTCGGCTATCGAGGAACAGGGCATTGACTCTATTTTCGGGGAGGCTGGTCTGGCGAGGATTGGGTTTTACCTGAACATTCGTAAACGCTTTTGTATTGACTCCCTGCCGGTCAATGCCGTTATCCGTTCCTACCCAAAGCATTCCTGAACGGTCGTGGTAAACGGCCGACGCATTGCTGCTGGCGATTCCCTTCACCAGGTTGATGTCGGTCTGGTACGTAACGACTTTATCGCTGGTCGGGTCGATAGCATGCAGTCCATTGGTGGTACCCACCCAGATGATTCCGGTCGAATCCTGGTGGATGGTGTTCCGCCAAATGTACGGACTAAGCTGCCCGCCCGGATTATAGGGGTCCAGGTGCCAGGGTTTCTGGCGAAGGTTCAGCCGCAGAATCCGGTAGTCTGGCGAGGCCGTCCCGATCCAGAGCCGATCCTGCTTATCCTGAAAAATGGAAACCATGTAGGGCTGACTCCCCGTCAGGCCCGGAACGGGTACCAGCGTGAACCGACCCGTTTCCCGATTCAGATGGTACAGTCCCCGCAGGGTAGCCACCCAGAATCGATGCTGGCGATCTTCGAAAACGGTTGTCGCCGACAAATCCACGCCGGGTGTTGGATACAGCGTAAAACGGTGCCGGGCTGGTTCATAGCGGGCTATGCCTGCCAGGGTACTCACCCAGATACGATGCTGGCTGTCCTGATAAACGGAACTCTGGTGATTCCACCGGCTGGCCTGAGCCACCTGAATGGGGTGTGGCGTCACCCGCCCCGTTCGGGTATCGACTTCGTGCAGACCACCCCGTTCCGTTACCGCCCACACCGTATGGCTATCTCCTTCGCACAGGCCCCGGATATAGCTGTCCTGGAAACTGCGTTTATCCGGTACTGGATTAGGGCGAAAGATGGTAAACGTATGGCCGTCGTATTTATTCAACCCCTCTCTGGTACCAAACCACATAAAGCCAGCCCGGTCCTGAAGAATGGCCGTTACGGAATTGTTGGATAAGCCGTCGTCAGTCGACAGGTGTTCGAACTGATTAGCGGTGGGAAAGTGAGGTAATTTTGTTTCAGACCTGATCAGAGGGTAAATGGGCTGGGTTACTCCCCGCATGGTGGAAGAGGCCAAAAATGCCAGGAGTAGATAGAAACGCATTACAGTTAGGAAGGTTAGGTCAGCGAGTATACGAAAGTATTTAAGTATACACAAGTAAGTAAATATACTCAACTATCTTCATACGTGCTCGTACGCGGATGAACTGCTAACGCTCGTCTGGCCAGACAGTGGTTACCAGATGGTACAGCCTGGTTAGGGCCAGTTAAGATGCCGTTAAAACTCGGCCCAGTGCTTAAACCAATGGGGCAGTACAGCGTCTTAGTAGCTGACTAAACAATCAGAAACTATGTTCAGGAAAATTGCCCTTAGTGGCCTGTTACTCTCGTTCTTATCCTTACCCCTGTTAGCCCAGCAAACGGCTGCCCCCGACGCACCCGCTCAGGCCAACGCCCGCATGGGTAGAAACCGGTCCGGGCAAGACCGCCCGATGGCCGACCCCGCCACCCGCGCCCGTAAAATGACCGATCGCATGACGCAGGAATTGGGGCTGGACCAGGCAACGTCGCAAAAAGTGTATGAGGCTACCCTGGCCCGTACGCAGAAAGTAAACGACATCCAGGCGAGTGCCGATAACAACAAAGCGAAAGCACAGGCGCTAAAAGCTAATGCCGATGACTATAAACGTACGTTGCAGGGACTATTGACCCCCGATCAGTTGGCCAAAATAGAAGCGATGAAAGGCAACCGTCGCGGAAATCGGGGCGGCTCCGATACCGATACAAACGAAAAGCAGAACAACTAAGTAAAACGCCAGTGCGTTCAACGCCCGGTATTGACTTTGTGTCAATACCGGGCGTTTATTTTTTTGCTGGTAGCGAAGAAATTCCGAAATTAGTAATCTAAACCAATACAGTAGGGTTAGCCGCTCATTTCCTTTTCATAAAAAAAATTAATAAGCCAATGTCATCACCCTTATCACGTCGGTCATTTCTACAGCGGGGAACGCTGGCTGTAGCGGCCGGTATTGCCGCCCCTACTATTCTGAAGGCTAATCCGTACCGTCGTCAATCCGAAGCCGCGATGATTGGGCACAATGGCTACAAGTATCGGGTGGTGCCGGGCTGGGGTGTGCTGGATGCCGGTAAAAATCCCGTCAACGATTGCCACGAAATGGTGCAGGACGCCAAGGGACGCATCATTTTGCTGACCAATGAAACGAAGAATAATATCATTATTTACGATAAATCGGGGAAGCTGCTCGAAACCTGGGGCCACGAGTACCCCGGTGCGCATGGCCTTACACTAGGGGGCGAAGGGAGCGACCAGTACCTGCTGATTACCGATACGGACCGCCATCAGGTTATTAAAACCGACCTCAAAGGGCGCGAACTGATGAAGTTCGACTATCCAAAAGAAACCGGTAAATACGATTTCCCCACGCAGTTCAAACCCACCGAAACCGCCATCAATCCCGCCAATGGGGATATTTATATCGTGGATGGCTACGGCATGAACTATGTGACGCAGTACGATAAAGCGGGCAAAATCATTCGGAGCTGGGGCGGAAAAGGCAATAGCAACGACACCTTCGATTGCTGCCACGGTATCGTGGTCGACCGGCGCACGGCGTCAAACCCGACGCTGTTAATTACGGACCGACGGCACAACGCACTCAAGCGATTTTCTTTGGACGGGAAATACCTGTCTACCATTGCTCTGCCGGGGTCGTACATCTGCCGCCCGGTTATTCACGGCGACAACATTTACGGGGCCGTATTCCGCAGCACGTCCGACTCCTACCCCGATTCGGGTTATATCACCATTCTGGACAAGAACGATAAAGTGATATCGACCCCCGGCGGCACCGAGCCGGTTTATCAGGATGGTAAACTGACCGAACAGCGCAAGGATATGGATAACTCACCCTTCCTGCATCCGCACGATGTGCTGGTTGATGGCGATGAGAGTGTATACGTAGCGCAGTGGGCCTCTAAGAAAACGTACCCAATAAAGCTAGAGCGTGTTGGCTGAGAAGTGACTGTTTATGATTCGACTGATTCTAGCGCAAGCCAGTGGAGCAGCCCCCGCCGACTGGGTGTTGTTTTTTGGGCATTTTCACCCCCTGATCGTACATCTGCCGATTGGTTTCTTACTGATTGCCGGTCTGCTCGAACTGGACCGGTTAACCCGTCGTAACTCCGTTAGTTCGCATACCATTACCCTGATTCTTTTCTGGTCGGCGGTAAGTGCAACGATGGCCTGTATAGCGGGCTACATGCTCTCATTGGGTGGTGGCTATGAAGCGGACACGCTCAACACACACAAGTGGGAGGGTATTGGGGTGGCGGTGTTTGCCTGGATAGCGTGGGCCGTTAAATCCGAAAATCTGGACCGCATCATACCGTTTGCCCAGGTAGTTTATTTGCCCGCCCTGGGTATTTCGCTACTGCTGTTGCTGGCAGCCGGACACCTTGGCGGCAACCTGACCCACGGATCGGATTACCTGACACAATACATGCCTCCACCGCTCCGAACACTGGCGGGCGTGCCGCCAAAAGCGCCCGTATTCAAAGCAGAGCCGATAACGGATGTGAATCAGGCAATGGTATACCAGCAGATTGTCAACCCAATTCTCCAGACCCGCTGTGTGCAATGCCACAACGCCCGGAAATCGAAAGGCGGTTTGCGGATGGATACGCCCGACATGCTGCAAAAAGGATGGGAAGATGGCCCGGTTTTCGTAGCGGGAAAAGCAACCGCCAGTGAACTGATCAAGGTTTGTCTGCTTCCTGAAGACGATGACCACCATATGCCGCCAAAGGGTAAAACCCAGTTGCAGGAAGAACAGATTGCCTTGCTTACCTGGTGGATTGACCAGGGAGCACCTTTCAACAAAAAAGTATCGGAGTTAAAAGTCAATGATGCCATTCGTCCCGTACTGGCCTCCCTAACCGGAGGAGGACCGGTAGAAGCGGGTACTGCCGTTGCCGCTACCAGCCGTACTGACGGACCCGCCCCCATGTCGCCGATGCTGACGATGAAGGTACCCGCTGCCAACCCGACTGTTATTGAGGAATTGAGAAAAGCGGGGTTACTGGTACTGCCCCTCTCCAAAGAACAGAATCAACTGGAAGTGAGCGCGGTAAATGCCCGAAACTTCAATGATACGCAGGCCGCCCTGTTGCCTAAAGTAAGCAATCAACTGGTATGGCTGAAATTGGGCGATACCGACATATCAGATGCCGCACTGGCGCAGGTAGCCAAACTTAAAAACCTACAGAAACTGCATCTGGAACAAACCAACGTGACCGATGCGGGATTGAAACAACTGAAAGGGCTAACCAATCTGGAATACCTGAATCTATACGGAACCGCCGTTACCGATGCAGGTTTAGCTGATTTGGCCGCGTTGAAAAACCTGAAAACTGTCTACCTCTGGCAAACCAGGGTAACGGAGCAGGGGCTCGCTGCGCTGAAGAAAAATCGCCCAGACCTGGACGTAATTGGTGGTATAAACGAACAGGAAGTAGCGGCATTCAGTAAGGCCTCGTTACCTGAAACGAAGGAGGGAGAACCTAAAAAGAACTGATCTCATTTTTTGGAGCTGAACTGGTAAAAATCCTATTCACAATCTGTTTTATCCTGATGGCAGAACCAAAACAGGATGCAGGATTGTTTCTAGAGAAGTTCCGCACCACGTTCATACACGGCCCGTACAGCGTCTTTTGCTTTCCAGGTAAAATCAAAAACACGAAGAAATTGACAGGAAGTACTACTCGTTTTCTGTTCTAACTATCACTCCATAACGCATTCGTTAGTATGGCACTATGGCCCAACATACGGTTACGATACCTGTTGCTCAGCTCAACAGCCGGTTTGTTCGGTGTATCCGTCTGGCTGACGGCCTGCCATAGTTCCATTGAAAAACCGGCCGATATTGTTGCCGCTGAGATAAAGCTTCCCGAGAAAGTTGACTACAATCTGCACGTAAAGCCGATTTTGTCAGACCGGTGCTTTGCCTGTCACGGGCCGGATAAGGCCAAACAGCAGGCTGGATTGCGGCTGGATACGCCGGAAGGGGCATACGAAGCCCTGGCTAAAAGTGGCCATACGGCTGTTGTGCCGGGCAACTTGGCTAAAAGTGAACTGGTGAGCCGCATTCTGTCCAACGACCCGGAAGAAATGATGCCCACCCCAAAATCCAATCTGACGCTGAATGCGGAGGAAAAAGCGACGCTGATTCGCTGGGTAGAACAGGGGGCTAATTACAAAGAACACTGGTCACTGATTGCGCCCACGATGGCCGACCTGCCGACTGTGACCGATGAAAAATGGGTACGGAACGACATCGACCGATTTGTGCTGGCAAAGCAGGAAGCCAAAGGATTGCCTCACGCGCCCGAAGCCGATAAAACAACCCTGCTCCGGCGGGTGAGCCTGGACCTGACCGGCCTACCACCTACCCCCGCCGAAGTAGACGCGTTTCTGGCCGACAAATCACCCAATGCCTACGAAAAAGTAGTGAACCGACTGCTCAATAGCCCGCACTACGGCGAACGGCAGGCAGTCGAATGGCTCGATGTGGCCCGCTACGCCGATACGGATGGGTATCAGGATGACGGTCTGCGCACCATCTGGCCCTACCGCGACTGGGTTATTCGTGCCTATAATCGAAACCTCTCCTTCGACCGGTTTATCACCTGGCAACTGGCGGGTGACTTGTTGCCCAACCTGAACGCGTCGGCCGATAAAAAGGAAAAACTCATTGCTACAGCCTTCAACCGGAACCACCAGCAAAGTCAGGAGGGCGGTATCGTGGATGAAGAATACCGGACCGAATACGTCGCCGACCGAACCAATACCTTCGGGAAAGCCATGCTGGGTCTGACCGTCGAGTGCGCCCGCTGCCACGACCACAAATACGATCCGATTAGTCAGAAAGATTATTACAGTCTGTTTGCCTTTTTCAACAGCAACAACGAGCGGGGGCAGATTCCCTACAATGGCGAAGCGGCTCCCACCATTACGCTGACGAAACCCGAAACGGATGCCAAACTAAAATTCATCCGGGAGCAACTTACTCCGCTCGAACAGCAACTTCGGTTGAACCGTCCCGCTTATCAGCAGCGGTTTCATCAATGGCTGGCCAGGACGCGTTCCATAACGTCAATCGATTCGGGACTGCTGGCCCATTACACCTTCGACGAAGCTGACCGAACGAATATCAGTGCCTTTGTGAAGGAGCAAAACGAGAAGCGAAAGCTGGAGGAAGCGAAACGGAAGCAGGAAGAGGCAAGCCGGAAAACGGTAGGTAAGCAACCCGAAAAGAAGGAACCCCCGAAGCGAAAAACGAAAGAGGAACTCTGGAAAGACCCCAGAAATGCCTTCGCGAACTCCGTGAATGACACGCTGCCCGCCCGTTTAGGGGGCGACCCGGACAAGGTGCCTTACCCGGTGCCGGGACGGTTTGGTATGGCGCGGTATCTGGCCGGTGATAGCTTCATTGAGTTGCCCGGCAGTTTTGGAGCGTTTGAACAAAATGAGCCGTTCACCATCAGCAGCTGGTTCAACCTGGCCAAACCCGATATGGCACTCACCCTGTTGGGCCGCACCACGGGGCCGATGGACGGGCAACGCGGCTACCAGCTTGATTTACTGGCCGACGGACGGATGAAGTTAACCCTTAACCACGTTTGGCCCGCCAATGCCATCGACATCGAAACCATCGACAAAGTGCCGGTGCATCAGTGGTTTCAGGTGGCCATTGCCTACGATGGTACGGGGCAGGCAAAGGGCCTCGCTGTCTACTTGAATGGGAAACCCCTTCGCACAAAAATTATTACCGACCATCTGATTCACAGCATGGTGTATGGCCGGAATAAATCGCACTGGGCGCAACATCCGTTCTACGTAGGCCGGATGCACGACGACTTTTTCAAGGATTTTGCCGTCGATGAACTCCGCATTTACAACCGTTGCCTGACCCCGATGGAACTGCCTGCGCTGGCTGGTCAACCGGATGCGCTGGCACAAGCGTTGAAAACCCCCACTCACAGTCGGACTCCGGCGCAAAAGGCTGGTTTGTACATGTACTATGTCAAAACGCAGGACCCCGCTTATCAGGCTGTCGTAGCAAAAGCCATGAAATTGCGGGGAGAGCAAATCACGCTTTACACCAACTCCGACCAGGTGATGATTATGGAGGAGCGGTCGGAGCCACGCGTAACGCATTTGCTGAACCGGGGGGTGTACGATGCTCCCGGCGAAGTTGTACATCCCGCCGTGTTGCACAGCCTGAATCCAATACCCGATGGTACGCCCAAAAACCGGCTTGGGTTAGCCAAGTGGCTACTCGCTCCCGAGAACCCGCTTTTTAGTCGGGTAATGGTAAACCGGATGTGGCAGCAGTACTTTGGGCAGGGGCTGGCCAGTAACAGCGACGACTTTGGCAATCAGGGCGCCTTGCCCACCCATCCCGAACTACTGGATTACCTTGCCCTTACCTTCCGGGGTAAAGGCGACCCCAACGACCGGCAAACGAGCTGGAACACGAAGGCCATGCACAAGCTGATTGTGCTGTCGGCCACCTACCGGCAGGCGTCGGCAGTGCCGGAGAACGTGCGGGAGGCCGACCCGGATAATTTGTTTTTAACCCGTGGAGTCAGTTATCGGATGTCGGCTGAGCAGGTGCGCGATAATGCACTGGCAGCCAGTGGTTTGTTGATAAGACAGATTGGCGGCCCCAGCGTACTCCCTTACCAACCGGCCGGTATCTGGGAAGCGTTAGCCACCCGAAACGCCGTGAAATATGAGCAGGACCACGGCGACAGTCTGTACCGACGCAGTATGTACACCATCTGGAAACGGTCGTCGCCCGCGCCGATGATGCTCAACTTCGACGCGGCTGAGCGTCATACCTGCATTGTTAAACGGCAGAAAACCAGCACCCCCCTGCAAGCACTGGTCACGCTCAACGACCCGCAGTTTGTGGAAGCGGCCAGAGTGCTGGCCCAACGCTTGGCCTCCTCAGCTACAGTGGACGACAACATTGGCAGGATCTTCAAAGCCGTCATCAGCCGCCCGGCCCGGCCAGACGAGTTGGCACTAATGCAACAACTCTATGCAGAAGAACTAGCCGATTTTAAAAAGAATCCACAACGGGCGCAGGAGTTATTAGCCGTAGGCGAGTACCCGGTCGATAAACGCAAAAACCCGGCCGAGCTGGCGGCCATGACCGTAGTATCCAGCACCATTATGAACTTCGACGAGGCCATTATAAAAAGATAGTCACTTATTCGCTGCGCGTCATTGGTTGTCATTAACAGTCATTTATTGACGCAAGGCGAATGACCATGAATGACGCGTACGCAGAGCAAATGAGCATTTAATGACAACGAACTATGGACATTCAGGACCAAATACATGACCAGCTTAGTCGCCGGAATTTTCTGGGCCAGGCCAGCGCGGGCTTGGGAACCATTGCGTTAGCATCATTGCTAAATCCGGTCAACTTATTTGCTGGTACGTCTGCTTCGGACAATCCCACCGTCGGTAAGCCGCACTTTCCGCCGAAAGTGAAGCGAGTCATTTATCTGTTTCAGAGTGGTGCACCCTCGCAGCTGGAACTGTTCGACTATAAGCCTAAACTGGAAGCCATGTGGGGGCAGGATTTACCCGCATCGGTGCGGAATGGACAACGTCTGACGGGCATGAGTGCGGGGCAAAGTCGTTTCCCATTGGCAGCGTCCAAGTATAAATTTTCCCAGTACGGCCCCGGCCAGATGTGGATTAGTGAACTGCTACCCCATACCGCCCGCATTGCCGGTGACCTCACCTTTATCCGCTCACTGCATACCGAAGCCATCAACCACGACCCGGCCATCACGTTCTTCCAGACCGGGAGCCAGCAGGCCGGGCGACCAAGCTTTGGTTCGTGGGTCAGTTACGGGTTAGGCTCCGACAACCAGAACCTTCCGGCTTTTGTAGTCTTGCTGTCTAAAGGGCGGGATGGCGACCAGCCGCTATACGCTAAACTCTGGAGCAATGGATTTTTGCCATCGGTCCATCAGGGCGTGGTGTTCCGGTCGGGGCCGGACCCCGTTTATTACCTGAACAACCCACCCGGTGTCGATAAAAGCAGCCGTCGGCGGATGCTCGATTATTTGGGCAAACTGCATCACGAACAGTTTAAACGGGTGCTGGACCCGGAGATCAACAGCCGGATGGCCCAGTACGAAATGGCTTATCGCATGCAGGCTTCCGTACCGGAAACGCTCGATATCTCAAAAGAGCCGGACTATATTTTCGACATGTACGGCCCCGAAAGCCGCAAGCCCGGTACGTTTGCTGCCAACTGCCTGCTGGCGCGTAAGCTGGTGGAGAAAGATGTGAAATTTGTGCAGTTATACCATCAGGGATGGGACCAGCACGGCAACCTGCCGAATGATATCAAGACGCAGGCCAAAAGCGTCGATCAGGCGTCGGCAGCTCTGGTCATGGATTTGAAACAACGCGGGTTATTGGACGATACCCTCGTCATCTGGGGTGGCGAGTTTGGTCGGGGTGCCTATTCGCAGGGGAAACTCACGCGGGACAACTACGGCCGCGACCACCACCCGCGGGCGTTTTCGGTCTGGATGGCCGGAGCCGGGGTGAAGAAAGGAATGGTCTACGGCGAAACGGATGACTTTGGCTATAACGTAGTCAACGAACCCGTTCACGTACATGATTTTCAGGCAACAATTCTGCACCTGCTGGGCGTTGATCATGAAAAACTAACCTTTAAAAGTCAGGGCCGACGCTACCGCCTGACCGATGTGCATGGCAAGGTGGTGAAGCCGATCCTGGTTTGAAACTCCTGCACCTGTTACTTTCGACCCATAATGACTACCTCTCATTTTTTATAAAGTGAGCTAGAAAGCCTTACTTTACACCCTAATTCTTTACAATCCAATTCTTTCCAGATTAAACATGCTTAACAGTCGTACAACCCGGAATTGCATTCTTTTTTTCCTGTTTCTAGCCTGTGTACTACAGGCCGGACAGTCAGTTGGTTTTGCCCCTAAACGGGAGTTTTATCAGATTAAAATCTACCATCTCAAAGACGATAGCCAGAAAACCCGATTAGAAACCTACTTAAAACAAGCCTACCTCCCGGCGTTGCATCGGGCAGGGATTGGGAAAGTAGGCGTTTTCAGCCCTGCTACCGACACCGATTCCCTGCTGTACGTGTTGATTCCGTTCAAATCGGCCGATCAGTTCATCAATATTTCGGAGACCCTGGCAAAGGATAAAGCGTATACCACCGCCGGGCAGGACTACCTCAGTGCAGCCTTCGACAACCCGGCCTACAAGAACTTTGAATCGATTTTTATGGAAGCGTTTACGGGCATGCCTTCGCTGGTTGCCCCAAAATTAAAGTCGGATGCCTCGGACAAGATATATGAACTCCGTCGCTACGAAGCCGCTACCGAACAATTGCACGAGAACAAAATCAGTCAGTTCAACAACGGCGAACTGGATATTTTCAGCCGACTGGGTTTCAACACGGTGTTCTGCGGACAGGTAAAGGCGGGTGCCAAGCTACCCAGCATGATGTACATGACTTCGTTCGAGAACAAAGCCGAGCGCGATGCCCACTGGAAATCATTCAGCGCCGACCCGGCCTGGAAAACCCTGAATGCGTTACCTGAATACGCGCATAACTTCCTGCGGGCCGATATTTACCTGTTGCACCCAACCACCTATTCGGAGATTTAAGCGGTTTGTAGCCAGGCACTACCTGTCTTTCTGAGTAGCTTTCCAGACTGGGATATCTATAGTGCGGATCTTTATCCATTCTGTAGGTATCCCATTTCTCGTTCTGATGGGTAGATTCAGCGTGTTATGGTGAAAATAAACTCAGGGGATCTCTGGTCATTCAGTAGCACGTTTCAGGTCAAAATCCGGAAGAACCGGATTATTGAATCGGAATTCAGCTAAAGTGCTTATTTTTACGCTGCTCCCTATCGCTTTCCGCCCTACTTTACCTAGTTCTTTCATGAAATACCTCCTCCTTTCCCTACTCGTAATGAGTGCCAGTGTTTCTGTTCTGGCCCAGAACAAACAGATCATCCAACCCCGTAAAGCACCCTCGCTGCCTTACCCATTCAGTCCGGGGGTGGTTAGCAACGGCCTGCTGTTCGTATCCGGGCAGGTGGGTACTGACCCGCAAACGGGTAAACTGGTTGCTGGTGGTATCGAAGCAGAAACTACCCAGGTGATCCAGAATATCAAAAACGTACTGGAAGATGCCGGAACTTCGCTCAATGACGTTGTCAGTGTAACGGTTTACCTGAGCAACATGGATGATTTTCCGAAGATGAATGCGGTATACAAAACGTTCTTCACTGAAGGAGCCTACCCCGCCCGAACCACCGTTGGCGTCGCTAAACTTGTATATGGATCCGCTGTCGAAATAACCATGACCGCAGCCATGCCATCACCGAAGAAATGACGAGCGTTGTGTCGACATAAAGCCCAGACCGAGCCAAAGCTGACCACTGGTGGAAACGTACATCCTGCCGGATTATGATTCGCGAACCAAGTTGACCCCCGTGACCAGAAAAATCATGCCCACGATAAACGGAGCAGCCGATTCGGCTTTGGATATGTGCATGCCTAATACGGCTTTCCCTTCAGACAGGAAAGCCACCAGAGCAAACAGAACGACAACAACCCCCAATACGGTGAGTGATGCGCCAAAAAAACGCCGAAAATTCGTATTATTATTGTCCATAAAGTAAAGTAATAGAATGTAGCATGAATACTAAGAATAAACGGTACCTGTTAACAAATGAGCGGGTTATTGTTCACTCGTCATGCTGCGTTCGTCTTCGTTGTCAATCCACGCTTGCGCCCTTCTGCCAGTAGAAATGGGTACGCTTCATCGAGCGAATTAGGGATAAGTCCATCCAGAATAGCTTCCCGCATCATCGTTTTCAGTTCACCAACTTCTTTGGATGGGGTCAGATTAAACGTTTCCATAATTAACTCACCCGTTATCACTGGCTGAAAGTTACGTAGCTTATCGCGTTCTTCAAGGTCATGAAGTTTTCGTTCCACCCGGTCGAAATTACGCAGGTGTTTCTGCACTTTCTCGTAATTTTTCGAGGTAATATCAGCCCGGCATAACGCCATTAAGCCCTCCAAATCGTCACCCGCATCGACCAGTAACCGGCGCAGGGCCGAATCGGTAATCTGCTCTTTTGTCAAGGCGATGGGTCGCAGGTGCAGCCGCACGAGCTTTTGTACAAACCGCATGTGTTCATTGAGGGGTAATTTCAGTCGGCGAAAAATGTTGGGTACCCACCGGGCCCCCATATCCTCATGGCCGTGAAACGTCCAGCCCACTTTGGCATCGAACCGTTTGGTAGCGGGCTTGGCAATATCATGCAGTAAAGCCGCCCAGCGAAGCCATAGTTCATTTTCCGGATCAACCGGATTAGCGCGGGCAGCAATATTGTCGAGAACCTGTAACGTGTGGTAAAAATTATCCTTATGCCCCTTTCCTTCAATCGTTTCAACACCTCTCAGGGCAATCAACTCAGGGAAAATTCGCTCCAGCAGGCCCGCATGATATAACAGTTTGAAACCATACGAAGGCGTAGGCGACAGAACGATTTTGTTTAATTCATCAATTATTCGCTCCGGCGATACAATGGTGATCCGTTCGTTCATCCGTACGATAGCCTCGAATGTATCCGGCTCAATATCAAAGCCCAACTGCGACGCAAACCGGATGGCCCGCATCATGCGCAGGGGGTCATCCGAAAAAGTACCATCCGGGCCACCCTGAATCTGGCTGGAGGGGGTTCGGATAATTTTCCGTTTCAGGTCTTTCAGGCCATCGAACGGATCGAGCAGTTCGCCAAAATCAGCCTTGTTCAGGCTGATTCCCATGGCATTGATCGTAAAATCCCGGCGGTTCTGATCGTCTTCCAGCGTGCCGTCTTCTACAATCGGTTTGCGCGAATCAGCCCGGTACGATTCTTTGCGGGCACCAACAAACTCAACCTCCAGCCCCTCCCCTTCCTGATTAATCCGCAGCATGGCCGTGCCAAAATTTGGAAACACCGCTACGGTAGCCTGCACCGATTTACCAACCGCTTCGGCCAGTTGTATACCACTCCCAATGCACACCACATCAATATCTTTCGATGGGCGGGTCAGAACTAAATCGCGGACAAATCCACCAATGACATAAACTTGCAAACCAAGCAGATCGGCCTGATGGGCAATGATGTCGAAGATTGGATTCTTATGTAATGTATCGCTGAAATTCATTTTCTGATAAAACTTACCTCCCCGTTAACTTTAAGCCGTAGTATACGGGGTCGTTTGGGCATGGCAGGCAGGGTTCCAAACCGAATGGTGATGAGGGATTCGACCGATCCCGGCAACGATAGGGACTCAAACGGAATAGTAAGCAGCCCTCGTCCGAAACTGCCAATCAGACGTTGTACATCCGTACTCAGCGACCGCCGGACGGCCAATTGTTCGTTTACCGGTGTTTCCGCGCTTCCGGCCGCCAGTTTTGCTGCTGATTGCCAAACGACGGAGGATACATTTTTGCCCTGATCATACACCACAATGAGCGGGTCTTCGGCGAAGTCGACCAGATCATAGGCTACATCGGGTAGTTTGGCTACGTATAAACCTAATTGATCCGTTTTTTCGATCAGCACCGTTGGCTGCAAACCGGTAGCCATAAAGGGCATTAGGGCAATGAGTTGCCCAATGGCTTTCTCATTAACAGGGTCAGCCGCAATGGACCAGCCGGTTTCATCGGCAAGGGCAATAAGCTGGCCCTGCCGAAGCTGAAAAGCGATGTCGCGTATGGGTAAAGTCATGGATAAGTAAACCACAAAAATACGGCAAGTTTACCAAACCACGATAGCTATCGGGAAGATGGCCGCTAATGCGCCATAGCTGACGAACAAAATAAAGACTGGAACGTTGTTTGTTCGGTCCAGTACTTTCTCCATTAACGTTACTTCTTACTCCCCCCTTTTCACTAATATGACGACTACCGAATCTCACCCCCATTACCACCAGTTTTCGCTCACCCTGCTTTCGCTGGCTATTTTGACAGCCGCTATTTATCTGGGACAGGATATTCTGGTACCACTCGCCCTGGCTGGCCTGATTGCCGTACTACTTCGCCCCGTCGAAAGGAGATTTACTCAGTGGGGTATGCATAAAGCTATTTCCATCAGTCTGGCTGTGCTTTTGGCAATTATTCTGGTATCAGGTGTAGCGATTCTCATGTCTATGCAGTTATCAGATTTTGCCGATGATCTCCCCAAAATTCGTCGTAACCTAAGCGACTCTCTCCACGATATGAAGCAATGGGTTCGTCGGGAATACAACGTAAGTTACCGCGATCAGGACAAGTACATAAAGAAGGCACAGGCCGAAACCCTCGACAGTTTGCAGAGCACCGATACGCTGGGCTTCATTACGGGTCCACTGGGCACGCTCACCCTGATTCCGATCTACGTTTTTTTGCTGCTCTACTACCGTAGCATGTTACTCCACTTTGTTGTCGTACTTTTTTCAGAAAAACACACAGCGCGGGTAAAGGAAGTTTTGGGCGAAATAAAAGCCGTCGTTCAGAATTACATGGTTGGGCTACTGATCGAAACCGCCTGTGTAGCGGCACTGAACTTCGTTGGGCTACTCATCTTAGGCGTTCAATATGCGTTGCTTCTGAGCGTTATGGCCGCCATTCTTAACCTGATTCCGTATATCGGGGGGCTGGTGGCCACGGCGCTGACGGTACTGATCACGTTTAGCAATAACCCCGAGTTATCCGTAGCACTGGGCGTGGTTGGTGTCTTTTTAGTGGTGCAGTTTATTGACAACAACGTATTTGTACCGCTCATTGTAGCCTCCAAGGTTCGGGTCAATGCGCTGGTTTCTATTCTGGGTGTGCTCATCGGTGGTACGCTGGCAGGTGTATCGGGTATGTTCCTGTCGATACCGGCTATTGCTATCCTGAAAGTTATTTTTGATCGGGTAGACAGCCTAAGGCCCTGGGGCGTTCTGCTGGGTGACCAAACCCCCGAAGAAGCCGGTAGTAACCTGTTTCGATTGCCCAGACGCCGACAAAAAAAGATTGCTGCGTAAGTTGCTGCGTAAGCATTCACAAGAAGCAGAATCGTATCTGGCTACCAGTCCAGTGCTTGTCTACTTTATTTTATCAGAAGCTGTTTGAGTTACTTGCTTTGGGCGCAAAACTCAGACAGCCTCTTGGGCTTTTAACTGTAAAGTTTCCTGATAACCTCTTGCTGAGTTCGAGCAAACTGCTGTCGATCAGCCGGTTGCCCCAGTAACGTATTCGGTGGGTATACACTATGGTTCGCGTAACTTTCCGTGTAGAGTTCATACCGCTGCCGGGCCATTAAGTTACCCAGGGCGGGCCGCTGCCTGAACTCGCGCAGGGCAGCCAGGTCAATATCCGCATTGGCAACAATACTTTCGCCATAACCGGCTTCGGCCAGGACAATACCTTTCGGATCGATGATTTTTGAACTGCCATCCGCCGTATTGAGCGGAACCGAACTTCCCGATATACCCGCCGAGTTAGCTGATACCACATAGGCCATATTTTCGGCAGCACGGGCCAGCTTGGCTACTTTTCGGTGCGTTAATAAGGGACTGCCCACTTCGGATGTTGCATGCAGCAGCACTTCGGCACCCCGCATGGCCAGGCAACGGGCTACTTCAGGATAGAGAATATCTTCGGAGGCAATGCAGGCCAGATTCCCGATATTGGTTTTCACGACCGGAAACAGAGAATCGTACCCATAAGCATCCAGGTACAGCTCCCATACATCGTGCGGTGTGGGTACATACATGGTATTGAGTCGGCGATAGCGCAGGATTACGTCGCCGTTTGGGCCCATAATAAAGCTCGTCTGGAAATAGAGTTCCGGAAAGAAAGGGTCCTGTTCGTAGGCATTGCCCGAAAAGTAAAGTTGCTGCCGCTGAACCATTGCTCCCAGCGCTTCGTAAATCCGACCATCAATATCCAGAGCCGCTTTCTCCCGCCACTGGTCCACCGTTTCGGTTACGGGCGGACCGGTGAGGAAATATTCCGGTGCCACAATGAGCAGCGTATCGCGGCCGAGAACACCGACCGACGCCATTATCTGTTGCTCGATGCGTTCGATAGTCTTGAGCATTACTGCTTCGGCTTCATCGCGGTTTTGGCAGGAATTTACGGTCTGGCAGGTTACCTGAAGGGCAAGGGCTTTGTAAGACATACGGTCAGTACTTCTAACTAGTTTACGGTTGGGTTGCCAAAGTAAGATGTTTCTGCCAATAAACCTGAACCAGCTATTTTTATAGAGGGCTGGAACAAATTAACGGGCTGGTGAATTATCTAGCTGCTTACAGTTAAACAAAACCACATGAACGTTGACGTACTGGCTATTGGAGCCCACCCCGATGATATTGAAATGACTTGTGCGGGTACCGTACTCTCTTTAGTCAACCAGGGAAAAATGGTAGCGGGTGTCGACCTCACCCGGGGTGAACTGGGTACACGGGGAACCCCCGAAATCCGCTTGCAGGAGTCGGCGGAAGGGTCCAGAATTATGAAACTGGTGGCCCGCGAAAACATGGGATTTCGGGACGGTTTTTTTCGGAACGATGAAGAACATCAGATGGCCCTTATCCCCATTATCCGGCAATTTCGACCCACCATTGTGCTGACCAACACACCAGACGACCGTCATCCCGATCATGGTCGGGCGGCCGAACTGGTCGCTGAAGCCTGTTTTTACGCTGGCTTACGCCAAATTAAAACAGTTGGCAAGGATGGTGAGCCTCAGGAAGCGCACCGGCCAGCATACATATACCATTTCATTCAGGATCGCTCCCTGAAACCTGATTTCGTTATGGATATAACGCCTTACTGGTCCCAAAAACTGGAAGCGATCAAAGCGTATAAGAGTCAGTTTTTCAATCCAGCGAGCGACGAGCCACAAAGCTACATTTCGGGCGAGCCGTTCATGAGATTTCTGGAGTCGCGCACCCGCGAGCATGGCCACATGATTGGTGTTGAGTTTGGGGAAGGTTTTATTAGTAAACGGATGCTGGGCATCCAGGATTTGTTTGCGCTGGTATAATGCCCCGCCTGTACCCATTACTCAACGGTAACGTCAGGGGCAGAAAATTTTGTAGAATGTATAACTAACGGTCAACGCCGTATAGGTATAGCTGTCAAACAGTGCCGGATTACTCTGCGTTGTTTTGGTTAGCGCGGAGCCAAAGGTTAAATCGGCTAATCCATCCAGGTAATCATGCCTCGTAAAGCGGGTGCCAAACTCCAGCCCGATGCTCCAGGGACGTTTTATTTCGTATTTAACCCCGATTCCCAATGGATATGTAACAACCCCGCCTGCTTTTATGACATCGTTTTTGAAGCGGCACAGGCCAACGCCACCAAACACATAGGGCGTCCAGTTTTTGACCCTCGGCGAGGATACATAATTCAAAAAATTGTATTCCAGATCGACAGACACCTCGCTGATGTTTGTGCGGAAAGAGTAATTGCGTGCCTGCTGTAGGGGGTCTTTACTAAACCGGTCTTCGGCCCGGAAAGTACCAATATCACCAGCTGCCCGTATTGAGAAAGACCGGCTGACGTTGTAGCGAAAAAAAGCACCCGCGCCCGGGCTGAAAAAACGGGGATTCAGTGCCGGAGCCACGTCGCCTTTATACAGCATACCGCCCAGACTGGCTCCAAGTTCAATTTTTTGTGCTTGTGTACTTAAACTGATAAAAAGCCCGGCCATAAGTAGCCAGGCTCTGATTCTTTGGTATCTGTGCATATAGCCGGTGGCAGCAAACACCAGGTTTGCTGCCTGAAGTTACTTAATAGGTGGGCACTTTATTTTGGTTGGGATAATGTACTGAATCGAGAAATTAGTAAGTATATAACCATCTCTCGGAAATTTACCAACTCCCCCACCCCGTCCTACAGACGTAAACAGCTCGGGATTAGTCTGGCGCAGTTGCTGAAGGGTTGCATCACGGTCCTTATTGACCCGTGCGGCATCCAGTTCGTTACGCCGGTCAGCCATAATGGTCGACAGGCCCTGCAAAGCATCCGGATTGGCGTACGTTCCACTCACATCATCCAGATAATTGGAAAACGTCATCCGATAGCCAATTTCAACGCCCAGGTTAAAATTTTCATTGAGCATATAGCGGGCACCAATACCCACCGGAATAGCCAGCGTAACCAGTGAATAAGGCTTCTCATACCCAGGCTGGCCCTGCCCCTCTGTATGTAGCGGCTGAAGTTTTACCCACTCGCGTGCGGGCTGGTAAGCGGCACTGGCCACATTCCTTTCCGTGGGTGTTCGAGCCTCCGGGCTGTGTGCTACCAGCGCCAGGCCACCAAAAACGTAGGGCGTGAATTTGGCCCGGTCATTTGAGTTACGTCCATCGGCAATAAAATTATAGATACCCGTTACCGCAAACTCTTTCAGGTCATTCCGGAAGTGCAGATTCCGGATATACTGTAGGGCGTATTTCTCTGGATTACTTTTGCCAAACGTGTAGTCATCTCCAGCTATGCGTGCCCAGGTGAACATAGCCCGGGCGGCAAAATTGGGCGTAAACTGGCGGGTGTAGCCAAGTCCAACATTCCAGCGGGGTAGCGTAAACAGGGATTTTATGGGTGTGCTATAGGCATTTAACTCGCCAAAGTAGGTGGATGTACCTACGCCAAACGTAACGCTTGAATAAGGTAAAAAATGGGTATTTGGTCGTCGCTGTGCCAGGCTTTTTGTCGGTAAACCGGCCAATAGGCACACTACCGCAATGCCTGCTATCAAATGCCTATAATGAATCATACTTTTCATATACGTGAATCAACCCCCGGTGGCCCTATAAAGCCAACCAATTCCGAAACGGCCAGAGCGATCCTTTTATTGGCAGTTTGCCATAAAAATTATGCCACAAATGAGGAAAGTGGGTAGTTTGAAGCAACTATATCAGAAAGTATACAAACGAATGAACTGATTCGTTAATTACGAATGTCCCAGCCCCAGTTAAGTTTACTACGGAGCGTATTCAGGAAGTTATCATCCTTCAATTTTACCAGTCTTGCCTTGAACGCTTCTTTCCGAACGTTGATCCGAACGGAGGTGTCGACAGTAAAGGAGCGCGAATCCAGGGCAGCCAGGAAATTCCCGCTCCGGCTTTCTACCTCAAAAACAAACTCGCAGGTATCCATCACAATCATGGGCCTTACATTGAGGTTGTGTGGGCTGATGGGCGTAATAATTAAACTTCCGGTATGGGGCAACAGTACAGGCCCGCCACAACTGAGCGAATAGCCCGTAGAGCCGGAAGGCGTGGATACAATAAGCCCATCGGCCCAATAAGAATTCAGAAACTCCCCGTCCAGATACGCATGAACCGTAATCATGGACGATGTCTGCGTGCGGGTAATGGTGAAGTCATTCAGACCGAAGGGTAACTTCCCAAAAATATCCTGACTGGAGCTAACGCTCACCAGTGTGCGCTCATCAATGCTGTACTGTTCACTAAACAGGGCATCAATCATGAGCCTTACCGATGCGGGTGCCACCGTGGCCAGAAAACCCAGACGGCCAATGTTGATACCGATAATCGGAATTTGACGGGCACCTACGTGCGTAACGGCATCGAGCAGCGTACCATCCCCCCCCAAACTAAAAATAAAGTCGGCATCGGTAACCCCTTCGTCGAAGGTGTAGGTGGCCTGGCTGTAATGGCTTACACCCGCATTATCTAAAAAATCGCGGTATCCCTGCGAAATGATTATTTCGGTTTGCCGCCGGGCCAGTTCTTCAAACATAGACTGGATATAGGGACGGGCAGATTCGGGAAAGTTGCGCCCATGGATGGCGATTTTCATTAGTCAGTCGGTGAGTTAGTAAGTCAATTAGTTGGTGAGTTGGTGAGTAGTTACGTGTTGCCTGAGTCAGCCATTCACCGACTGACTGACCAACTGGGACCAACTGACTACTTTTTTAGGTATTTAAGTAGCGAAGCAGTGAATCGAGCCGCTCCTGGTCGATACTTTCAACTGGTGTATTGGCAAATGCCGCTTCAATCTGATACCCAAACCGTTCGAGCGTCGAAATAACGGGGGCAATATCCCGCCGGTTAAGTTTGAGCGTTAGCCGGGAGCGGTCGGGCATGCCATAGGCTGCACTGGAATAGTAGCTGCTGATAATCTTGACATTATTGGATTCAATCAGCCGGCTGATTTCTGTCAGGGAATAATCGCGTTCATTGAGGGCCAGAATCAAAATAGCCCCTGCTTCCTGCACGCCCAGTTCCTGAACAAAATGCTTGAGTAGTTCACTGACAGAAATGGTACCGATAAAGCCCTGCCCTTCATTAAGCACGGCAATTACTTCCATCTGATGCTTGGTAACCAGTCCCAGTACCTCCAGCAGGTGCTGGTCTTCCAGCACGTAAGTTTGTTCAAACAGGCGCATCACATCCCGTAGTAAACGCTCACTATCAACGACATCTAAAAGCAGTTCTTCACTTACTATACCCCGGTACTCATCCTGATCCGTTAGAATGAGTTGCCCGACGTGGTGCTCCTGCATCCAATCCAGTGCCTGCCCAACCGAATCGGTTGGCTTCAGGGCGGGGAGCATGGGATCTATTAGTTCGGCAGCCAGCATAAGTAACAATGTATAGTGTATAAAAACAGCGATCGGTTCTGTTTAGCAGAAAACTACGGAAATTATCCTTTAATTTCCAAATTCTCTTCTCTTTCTCTTACGCTACCAGTTCGCCAACTACCTGTTGGGCCAGCCATGTATCGAGTAATGTATTGAATCGATCGGGGCATTCCATCATGGGCGCATGACAACATTTGTCAATAAAATGCAGCTCCGAGTTAGCAATTAACCGGTTGAACTCGTGCCCTACCTCGGCAGGAGTAATGGTATCGTTCAATCCCCAAACGAGCAATGTTGGCACCTGAATCTTGTGCAAATCCTTTGCCACATTATTGCGCTGAGCCGATTTGGCAATGGCCACGATGCTCATGCACTTGGGAATACTGCTGGTAATCTCAAAAACCTCGTCAATCAATTCTTTAGAGGCCACTTTGGGGTCATAGAACGTGTAGGCAACGCGTTCAGCAATGTAATTATAACTCCCCCGCTTGGGAAAAGAACCCCCCATTCCGTTCTCGAACAGGCCGGAACTACCCGTTAGCACCAACCCCTGAACCTGTTCTGGATTTTTGAACGTGTACAGTATCGCTAAATGCCCGCCCAGTGAGTTACCCAGCAGCGTCATGTCACGCAGGCCTTTCTGCACCACAAATTTTTCAATGTACGTTACCAGACCTTCCAGACTGGCCTGCCGAATAGGCATCTCATAAATAGGCAACAACGGTATCACTACCCGGTAGCGATCCGAGAAAGTCGTAATGACACTATCCCAGTTGCTGAGTGCGCCAAAAAGACCATGTAGCAACAGGAGGACATCGCCCTCTCCTTCGTCCACAAATCGGAAACCCGCTTCTTCCTGAATCTGATAGTTCATGTGTATTGACTGGTTAAGGATGGATCAGTGGTTATTTTCTATAACGAAGAAAAACAAGGACTGTTCCGTTTTCAATGATTTGTACCAACGCCGGATAGATAGATGGTACCAGCCGATTCTTACAGCTATAACATAAGGTACTGCCACAAAATTAATAGTTTCTTAAAAAAACAAAAATTATTAATAAAAAATCATTGACTTTCAAGGCATTACATTTTATGAAACTTATAAATATTATATTTTTATAAAAAAAATACTACGAATTTTCTGTGGAGGTTAGCGTGCATTTGCCCGGCTATATACCTTTGACTTTTATTCATGCGCTCAACTCGTCGCTGCTATGTCTGCTGAAAATTCGCCCGTTATTATTGTTGGTGCTGGTATAGCCGGTTTAACCTGTGCTGTTTACCTCAAACAGGCGGGTATCAATGCGCTCCTGCTCGAAGCAAGCGACGGGGTGGGCGGCCGGGTTCGTACCGACCGGGTTGATGGTTTCCAGCTAGACCGGGGCTTCCAGATTCTGCTGACGGCGTATCCCGAAGCGCAGCGGCTGCTAAATTACTCCGACCTGCAATTGACGTCCTTTCGGTCGGGTGCGCTGATTCGCGACCGAACCGACTGGATTACCTTCATCAATCCGCTACAGGAACCTCTGGCGGTATTTCAAACGCTCTTTTCGCCGGTTGGTACCCTGGGCGATAAGCTGCGCCTGGCCGAACTCATGCGCCGAACCCAGGACCTGCCGATTGATGAGTTGTTTAATCAGCCGTCCGTAACAACGAGGGAGTTCCTGGAGGAGTTTGGCTTTTCCAGCCAGATAATCGATCGGTTTTTCCGACCGTTCTTCGGCGGTGTCTTTCTGGAAGATGCCCTGATAACGGCGAGCAATTTCTTTGAATTCTGTTTCCGGATGTTCTTTTCGGGCGATGCCGCCGTACCGGCGCGGGGTATCGGTGCCATTGCCGACCAACTGGCCAGCCGATTAGCTCCCGACCAGATTCGACTGAACACCCCCGTCACCAATATTTCGGGGAATACAGTCTACCTAAAGGATGGCGAATCCCTCACTGCCGATGCCGTTGTTGTGGCGGTCGATGCAACACAGGCCAGCCAGTTAATGGGTAGTCCGGTGCCTTCGCCACAGGCATTCAATCATACCACCTGCACCTACTTTGCGGCAAGACCGGAGCAGCTCTCAATTACGCCAGCCCAGAAAAACCTATTGTTGCTCAACATGCACCGGAGTTCAGCCGTGCATAACGTGGCCATCATGAGCGACGTAGCCCCCGGTTATGCCCCGGCGGACCAAACGCTCGTTTCGGTCAGCACACAGGGAGTGGAACTCTTCAACGAAGCGACACTGACGGAGCAGATACGGCAGGAACTAACCGGCTGGTTTGGTAAGGATGTTCAGCAATGGCAGCATCTGCGAACGTATCACCTTCCGCAGGCGTTGCCCAGCTATAATCCGGCGCAGGCGGGCCAGTCAGCTATTCACAAATCCCTCCGCTTAACGGATACTCTCTACCAATGTGGCGACCAAACGGCTTACCCATCCCTTAATGCCGCCATGCAAACCGGCCGGGAAGTGGCGGAGATGATCAGTAGGCAGTAACCTCCCCTAAAATATCGATACCCGCATCGGAGCAGATGCGGGTATCGAAAATAATTGCCTTTTTGGCATACGA
The DNA here is from genome assembly GCF_000374085.1 of Spirosoma spitsbergense DSM 19989. Classification (GTDB taxonomy): domain Bacteria; phylum Bacteroidota; class Bacteroidia; order Cytophagales; family Spirosomataceae; genus Spirosoma; species Spirosoma spitsbergense. The sequence continues at coordinate 50,765 of NZ_KB893422.1, forward strand.
TCAGGGCTTCGCCGTCATTTCTTCCAGCAGCAGGTAACGCGCCCGATTTTTATCGGTTTCGGCCCGGGTGTTCACGTCGATTACCATCACATTAGCCTCGCTTTTATCTGTTATTGGCGACCATTTTGGCAAGCCCGGTCCATTTGGGTTACCGGTCTTAATAAAGTTGGCGAAGTAGTTCTGCATCAGTTCCGATACCTTATAATCCTCCGGCGACCAGGCATATACTTTATTCGTAGACAGGTTGCCCAGCGCGTACTCGATTTCGGCCGAGTGAACGGCTCCTTTAGCAGCCGGGGCTTTAGGAGCAGCCGGGTCTCCCCCCCGAACAACGCCCCCCGCCAAACCAGCCGTAGCATTGCCCATTTCGGGCGTCATGGCCGGACGTGGCCGCGAGTAGAAGTATCGGTACACAGGCTTACCACCCGTTTTGGCCTGCATTTCGGCCCACCGCCAGGTACTGAACCCAATAAAGCGGTCGCTAGCCAGTGCCGTTGCGGATTGCATCACCTCGTCCGGCGTAGTACCCGGATAAACTTTCAGTATGTCATAGGCTTTATCCCCGTACAGTTTCTTCACGGCAGCCGTGTAGTTTTCGGTGGTTGGCTCCTCTTTGCCCAGAATAACCCGGCCGGTCATTTCTTCCGAGTTCCAGCCTGCCAGCAGGGGTACGTGTGCCTGTTCGCCGGCGGCAAAAATTGCGTATGGTTCTTTGGGGAAGAAGTATCCATCAATGGCCGAGCCGAAGCGGGGTGCACCGGGTTTGCCGGCCAGTTCGAGCAACTGCTGGGCGGGCATGGCCCGCAGGTCGGCCAACGATTTAGCTCCTACACTAGTCGCAAACGTAGTGCCCATCTCTTCCGCTTTAGCCAGGGGAGCGGGCGGCAACGTACCCAGTACAGAACCACTCTCACCAATGGCACCCGCAATCAGATCTTTTGACAGGGGTGACATCATCTGCGCGCTCACCGAAGCCGAACCAGCCGATTCTCCGGCAATGGTAACCCGTTTGGGGTCTCCACCGAAGGCCGCAATGTTCTGCTGTACCCAGCGCAGGGCGGCACTCTGGTCCAGATAGCCGTAGTTGCTGGATGAGTGATGGGGCGATTCCTTCGTTAGTTCGGGGTGAGCCATAAAGCCAAACACACCCAGCCGGTAGTTCAACGTAATGGCAATAAGTCCTTTCCGGGCTATGCTTTCTCCATCGTATCGGGGTTCAGAACCGTCGCCCGCAATGAAGCCTCCGCCGTAGAAGTACACCATCACCGGCAGCTTTTCACTGGCCGACTTAGCGGGTGTCCAGACATTCAGGTACAGACAATCTTCGCTAACCCCATCCGAGCGGAAGGCCATATCGCCAAAAACGGGCAGTTGCATAGCCCGGGGACCAAAATGATCGGCTTTACGCACACCCGTCCAGTTTTTGGCGGGCTGTGGCTCTTTCCAGCGCAAATCGCCGACGGGGGGCTGTGCAAAAGGAATCCCTTTGAAGGCACGAATACCGCTGGCTTCGGTAACTCCCTCCAGCATCCCGTTCGCTACCTTCGCCTGCGGGGTCGTTTTCGATAAGCCATCCTTCGACTGAGCGTTGGCCAGATAACCTAATGGGGCCGTTAGTAATGAAACGAACAGCAGCGTTTTCAGGGTCATTTTTTTCATGTAAATAAGGGTTGTTTAATACGAAAATACCCACCAAATGCGTATAAATCTTTATTATTGTAACAATTTGATACAATAATAAAGATTTAGCCTGAAGCAACCAAAAGTTTGTTACTTGCACTGACGCTTCACCCGTATGAGCAAATCCCTAAAACCCGAAGAAACCGAACCCAGTGGCGCCGAATTTTTACCTGGCCTGGCAGTAGACACCGTTATTTTCGGGTTTCATGATAATCAGTTGAAAATTTTATTGCTCGAATACCGGAACACGGGTTTGCTGGCACTCCCCGGTGGCTTCATCAAAAATACCGAGAACCTGAACGATGCCGCCCGGCGCGTACTGGCCGAGCGAACGGGGCTACAGGACATCTACCTGGAGCAGTTTCACGTTTTCGGCGATCTCACCCGGCACGACCCGACTCCGCTGCGCGCCATCATGCAGGCGAAAGGACTCCAGCCCGATGATGACCACTGGCTGCTGGGACGGTTTGTTTCGGTAGGCTATTACGCACTGGTCGATTTTACGAAAGCCATTCCCATTCCTGATGAACTTTCAGATAGCTGTGGCTGGTATGATCTGGCTGCGTTACCTCCGCTAATGCAGGATCACACGGATATTGTCCGAAAAGCACTGGCTACGCTGCAAGCCGATCTGGACCGTAAACTGATTGGCTTCAACCTGCTTTCGGAGACGTTTACAATGGCCGATTTACAGTGCCTGTACGAAACCATTCTGGGACAGACGCTGCACCGCTCCGGTTTTCAGCGGAAAATACTTGGTTTGGGCATTGTGGAACGACTCGAAAAGCAGTACAGCGGTGGCGCACACAAAGCCCCTTACCTATACCGGTTTATTTCGAACAAATAGCGTGTCGGGCGTTTTACGTGCCAAAAAACACCGTACGTTTACGCATAAAGCCGTTGCATCAATAAACAAACAATCTGATTTGTTGACTTTTCATGCGTGGAAACGTACTGCTTCGTACTGGTTTATTATTGCTGATTTTACTGCCAATTGGTTTTCTACTCCTTACCCCTCCCCTCGTACGGTGTCTGTGGATTAGCCGGTCGGCAAGTTACCGACCACTGGCAGGAACACAGGACGTCTATATCCATCAGGCAGCCACCACCCGGCAGGAGAATCAACTCAGGCAACACGTGGTGACCGCCCGAAACCGTATTGCCTGGTTCTGGGGCAGCCGACACGGGCAGGCTACGCTTATCTATTGCCCGAATCAAACCGATTATGAACAGTACTGCGACGGGGGCGAGGGGGCCGGTTGCAGCCTGGGGCTTCCCTGGGGCGACTCGTATCTGATACTAGGGCCCGATGGCAATAACGCCGATGTGATTGCCCATGAGCTATGCCACGATGAGCTGTTTGCGCGGCTGGGCTGGTGGCGCGTAAAAAGACAGATTCCCCAGTGGTTCAACGAGGGACTGGCTTTGATGGTCGATTATCGATTCAGCAAACCAGCCTTGTGGAATACCCCCCGCCGGGCTGGAAAACATACACCCGCCGAATCACATCCCCCCCCCTCTCCCACCCACCAAATGATGAGACTAACCGATCTGGAAACTACCCGCGACTTTTTCGGTGGAGATTACATGCACACCATGCTGGCTTATCAAGCAGCAGCCAGTGAAGTGGCTCACTGGCTGTCGGTAGTAGGTAAAGCGGGGGTTCCGGTCCTGACAGATGCCGTTGCGAAGGGGGCTGATTTTAGCGATGCTTATCGGCAACTTGAGCGTCGGAGAACAGGAAAATAATCAGCGTTACTTACAACTTCATTACGCGTCTGGATGCCGTTTTGTCACCCACTCGTATCCGCAAAATATAGGTTCCCGCTGGGTGTTGGTCGAGTAATAGCGAGGTAGTAGACTGCCGGGTTTCCTGCCGGTATGTGATATGCCCGGCCAAATCGGTTAGTTCCAGTATAGCTGTCTGGCTGGACGACAATCCCCTGATCCGTACTGTCAGCGCGGAGGTAGCCGGAGTAGGATAGACATCTACCGCTTCGGCCAGTGACTGGTCTTCGATGCCCAGCAGTTGATTGACCGTCACCACTACCGAGCGGGCTGCCAGCGTACCGGTTCCACAGCCGTTGCTCACCTGAGACAGCAGGTACGCAGTGGTTTTGGTGGGCCTCACATCCAGCGCATACGGACTAACGGCCGTCGTTACCGACTGGGCCGCTCCCAAACCGGTAGCCGAACTATCGCGGTAGGAGAACGTCCAGGGGCCATCGCCCGAAAAAACAACCGTCAGGCTGGCTGGCTGGCCTTCAAAGATGGTTTGACTGCCAACAAGGGTAGCTACCGGCAGTGGGCGAACGGTCAGCAGCGTGGGGCTGTTGGTTCCTTTAATCGGAATTTTTGGATTGGTGGCCAGTACCCGCACCCAATACGTACCGGCTGGTGTATTAACCGGAATCGTACCGCTTACCTGACCGTTACCCGCCTGACCACCCGGTAGGTCGGCGAAAGCGATTTTCGTCGTGTCGGCTTCCACTTTCGCCAGTTGCAACTTGAAAACGCTGCCCTGGTTGAACGTGCCCGATGTGGTAAAATTCGTGGTCAAACTTGACCCGGCGCAGAGGGTTGCGGACGTTAATGCCTGAGTCTGAATGGTGGGCACCAACACAGTAATGGTGACTGAAGAACCATTGCCGGGCAAGCCTGATCCGCACTTATTGGCTACGTCCACAACCTGGTAGGTGGTCGTCCGGTCGGCCACGATGAGCAGGGTGGTGTCTTTTGTCGTTGTTCCGGTAAGGCCATTGGTCAGTTTGTACGTGTAAGGCCCTACCCCGGTAAACGTCAGTTTCAGCGGCACATCCAGCCCCAGATTCGTGGTGGTAGTTCCCAGAATAGAGAGCGTGGGCGGACTTTGTACAAACACCCGAATCACGGCTTTGGGGCTTTCGCAACCGTTGACGGTCTGCGTCACATAAAAGAGATCACCATCCGGATTTTTAGTCACGTTCAGGGTAGCCGGTGTGGGCGCTACGGTGGTCACCTTGCCGGTGGGGTCCGTCCATTTCAGGCTCGTTCCGGTCGCCGACAGTGGCTGGGAAGCTGCATCCTGACAAATTTCGATTACTGCTTTGGCAATTGTGGGCATCGGGGTTTCCGCCACGGTTACGCTCTGCGTGGCTTTCGGCCCTTCGCAGCCGTTGACCGTTTGCGAAACCAGCACCGAGAATGAAGCACCCTTATCGGTACCAATGACCGGAGCCGAACCGAACCGGTTGCCATCTACATTGTACCAACTCAGGTTTTCACCCGTGGCCGACAATAGTTCAGGGGGAGCAAACTGACAAATTACTTTTGGCGAAACGGTCGGGGCTGCTGGCAGGGACTTTACCGTTACAGAAAGGGGTGCGCGGGGTCCCTCACAACCATCGAGACTTTGACTGACGTAATACGTCGTTTGACTAGCCTGTCCGGTGCTTATTACCGGTGCGGCTGCGTTGCCCGTTCCACCCGTTTGAGCCGTGTACCAAAGCAGGTTCTGGCCGTTTGCTACCAGCGTGGTCGCGGCTGTGTTCTGGCACACCGCCAGAGCCGATGTACCGGGCGCATCGGGTGTAGTTTTGGTCGTTATTTTGATTTCGGCCCGGCTGCTCTCGCACCCACTCGTCGATTGGGTCACGAAATAACTAACCGTACCCGGCGTGTCGGTCGAAGGGGTTGGGGCGACATCGCTGCTTTTGCCCGATGGGTCGTACCACTTCAGGCCCGTTCCTGAAGCGGTCAGCACCGGTGCCGGGGTTCTCTGGCAATAACTAAACGCACCGGTCACGCCGGGAGCCGATGGGGGCGCTGCCACCGTAACGGTTACGCTACTGCGTGGCCCTTCGCAGCCATTATTGCTCTGGCTAACGTAGTACGTGGTCGCACTGGCGGTTCTGGTGTCGGGTGTGACAGTGCTGCCCAGAGAAGTACCTCCACTCGATTCCCGGTACCATTTCAGGTCCTGTCCAGTCGCCATCAATGGGCTGGCTACTGTATTCTGACAATACGTCGGCCCAACATTGGCCACTACCGGAACACCGGGCGTCGCATTGACCGTAACCGTCAATCGGGCGCGGGGGCTTTCGCACCCATCCAGACTCTGACTCACGTAGAAGGCAGGCTGCCCCGACTGACCGGTACTGACTATGGGCGGAGCCGTCGTGCCAGTGCCGCTTGTTTCGGTACTGTACCAGAGCAGGTTCTGACCCGTTGCCGTGAGGGCGGGGGCCGTTGCATTCTGGCAAACGGCTACCGATTGCACACCAGGGACATCGGGGGTTACTTTGGTGGTTACTTTTATTTCAGCCTGCGGGCTTTCGCATCCATTAATTGACTGAGTCACAAAATAACTAACCGTTCCAGGAACCTCAGTTGAGGGTATAGGAGCCATATCGCTACTTTTGCCCGATGGGTCGTACCACTTCAGGCTCGTTCCCGAAGCGGTCAGCGTAGTGGACGAAGCCTTCTGGCAGTAGCTAAACGAGCTGGTAACGGTAGGAGCGGATGGGAGTGCTACCACCGTAACGGTTAGGCCATTGCGGGGGCCTTCGCATCCATTGCTACTTTGGCTGACGTAGTAGGTAGTAGCCCCGACGTTTTTGGTGTCGGGCGTGAGCGTACTACCCAACGAGGCTCCCCCGCTCACCTCCCTGTACCACTTCAAGTCCTGTCCCATTGCCATCAGGGGGCTGGCCGTTGCGTTCTGGCAATAGATTGGTTTGACACTGGCCACTGTGGGGGCACCCGGCAAAGCATTTACCGTAACGGTAAACATAGCCCTGGGACTTTCGCATCCATTCACCGATTGTGACACGTAGTAGGTTATCTGACTTGTTTGGGACGTACTGACCACGGGCGTTGTAGGCGAGCCAGTGCCACCGGTGGAGGCAGCGTACCAGAGGAGGTTATCGCCGGTCACTTTTATAATAGGGGCTGCGGTATTCTGACAAACGGCTACCGACTGCACGTCAGGCATGGCAGGTGCTGGCTTTACGTCTACCGTAATTTCGGTCCGTTCGCTTTCACATTCGCCCAGTTTTTGCGCTACGTAGTATTTAAGCGTTCCAACCTTGTCCGTTGCGGGCTGCACGGGTGTCGATGTACCGGTACCACCCGTTGCGCTAGTACCGTACCAGACCAGTGATGCGCCGACAACGGTGGTTGTAGCCGTTAAGGGAGTAACTGACTGCGATTGGCAAAGGGTGAGTGAACTGGCCGGAGTAGCCGGTTTTCCAGGGCGGGCGTTTACCGTTACTACCAGGTAAGGACCATTTGGATTTGCCGGACTTGGACACCCCTTCTTAGAATCTACCGGTACTAAACTGAGTTTATACGTTTGACTACCAGGCACACTTGTATCAGGTATGGGTGGAGTAGTCGTAAACGCTGGGCTGGCTCCCTGTAGGGTATAACCAGTCTGATAGTTTTCTGGCGGAGCACTGTGTCCGTTTACATTGAGTGGATAGGACTTATCGCCCTGGCAATAACTCAATCTGCCATAATTTTCATTGAACCGGTTAACAGGATTGGGGCCTCCGCTTGGTGTATATAAGGTCCTCACTATCGTTTGGGCCGTGCTGCTTTCACATCCATTTACGGTCTGAGTAACAAAATAAGTTGTTTCACTGATAGGATATTTATAGCCGTCGTCACCATTTGCAACGGGCTTGCCCAACGAAAAATATGAATTCACCGGATTGCTCCCATTAAACGACCCACCAGTGTTCAAACTTAAATTACTGTTGTACAGGGATGCTGTCGCACCGGCATTGATTCCCAGATAGATATACGTATAGATATCATTGGCCGTTCGTCGCTGGCAATCCGGCTGAATGTCGTTAACTGTTGGCGGAACAGGCCGGGCTTTTACCGTTAGTAACGACGAACTGGGACTTCCTTTCACATCAGGACCTGTCGATATGAACCGAACCCGGTAACTGGCTCCGGGGGCGGTGTTAGCCGGGATGGTGGCCCGGTACGTGATTTCGTAACGCCCCGACGTACTGACAACGGTGGAAGGAACCTCAAAGTAAGTAGCCCCATCGCCCGACAATTCGATTCCATAGCTGTCGGCCGTTCCACTTCTGAAACCGGTTACGTCCAGTTGGGCACCGGAGCAAACGGCAGTGACCGTTAATGGCTCTGTACTGAGTTGTGCCCTTGTCTGAGCACTCCACAGGATTGGAGTGAGCAGTAAAACCAGTTTGAATAGCCTATTGCCAGGGCGCTGTATGAGTTGATTGTAGTACCGTAAAGAGTAATCCATACGTATGGGTTAATGAGGGTTGAGATTAGCAATGACGTACAGATGTGGCTTCTATTTGATTTCTATTCAACAAAAACTCACTCCCGATACCAGCTTTATACAAAGCTGGCTTTTGCTTTAATTTACGCCTACAGGGAATAGAGCAAAGATAGTTCCAGAAAAACAGTCCACTGATTATCAATCACTTAGCAATAAATACAAAATAAAATAGGTAACAAATACGCATTTTAAGTGGTTAAATTTCACTCAAACATAAACAAAACATCATTTATAGAGTGTAACCAGAACAACTTGTTTTCTGTTTATTTCATCCCTACTACCTGCCCCGTCGGGTCACCCAGTTCTTCGGGTAAGTGAGCCAGAATCTCCGCCTTGAATGTATTGATTAGTTTACGCTTCAGGAAACTCCGGTGCATAACCAGACTCACCTCGCGCACGGGACGGGGCGCCGTAAATGGTCGAAGTCGTGCTCGGCGTTGTATATCCATATCGGGCGTTGCCAGGTAAGGCAACAGGGTATAGCCTCCCTGTTTGTCAATCAGTTTGATAAGCGTTTCCAGCGACCCCGTCTCATAACGCAGTGCGCTCGTTCCATTGGCCTGCCGGTCGGCTCCGCAGAGATTCATGACCTGATTGCGGAAACAATGTCCTTCTGTCAGCAACCACAGCCCGTCGGCAGGCAGGTCCGTTGGCGCAATCGTTGTTTTGGCCAGCAACGGGTTGGACTCAGCCGCGTATAGAACAAAGGGTTCCTGAAACAGCGGAATCTCCGTGATGCCATTTTCGGATAAGGGCGTTACTACCAGGCCCACGTCGATCAATCCGTTGCGCAGTCGTTCAACCACCTGCTCGGTTACCATCTCCTGAATCTGTATGGATACGGCGGGGTACTTCGCCATAAATTCGCCGATAAAGTACGGTAACAGGTACGGAGCCAGCGTTGGAATGATGCCAATACGGAAGTCGCCCCGAAAATTATCTTTCGATTCACTGACGATTTCGGGTATGCGCCGGGCCATTCGGAGTACATCCCGCGCCTGAATCAGGATGGCCTGTCCGGTTTCGGTGGGCACTACCGGCTGCTTCGACCGGTCGAACACCAATACCCCCAATTCATCTTCCAGTTTCTGAATCTGCATACTCAGCGTGGGCTGCGTAATGTGGCAGGCTTCTGCCGCCGTGGCAAAATGCCGGTAGGTATCAACGGCCACGATATAATCGAGTTGGGAGAGGGTCATAGACGGTGTAGCCTATTTATCAATAAAATCTATACAAATCTAAATCATATTAGAGCCAACAATCCTCCTTATATCTTATTTTTGTTACATAAACCCCTGTAATCGTATGTACACACGTATCCTTGCGGTCGCTATCCTGTTAACATTCAGTGGAATAGGTTGCGCTCAATCAAAAAAATCAGCAAATCCTGCCGCCGATGGCTTCGACATGGCTGGTTCAGACCCTAAAGCCATCGAAATTGCCGATCAGGTCATGCAGGCCATGGGTGGCCGCAAAGCCTGGGACAATACCCACTACATCAGCTGGAACTTCTTCGGCTTTCGTAAACTCGTTTGGGACAAATGGTCGGGCGATGTGCGGGTGGATAACGTGCGCGACGACCAGAGCGTAATTCTGAACATCAACACCGACAAAGGCCGGGTGTTTCAGAAGGGAGCGGAAGTGACCAATCCAGATTCCGTTGCCAAGTATGTGAAGGCGGCAAAAGGAGCCTGGATCAACGATTCGTACTGGCTCGTGATGCCTTTCAAACTCAAGGATTCGGGCGTAACGCTGAAATACGTTGGCGAAGACAAAACTCAGGAAGGCAAGGCCGCCGATGTGCTTCAGATGACCTTTAAAAACGTAGGTAACACGCCCGACAACAAGTACAAAATATGGGTCGATAAGGATTCCCACCTGGTTACGCAGTGGGCACATTACCCCAAGTATACCGATGAACAACCCCGCTTCACGCTGCCCTGGGCCGATTACAAACAGATGGGCGGTATCCTGCTCTCCGGCGAACGCGGTGAGCGCGACCTGACCGACATTCAGGTGTACAAAAAACTCCCCGGCACGGTTTTCAGCGAACTCACCCGCCCCGACCAGAGTCAGATGAAATAATTATAAACCTATAAGATTTTAAAGCCCTTATAGGTTTAATTCAAACCAAGCCGTTCAAATTACTGTTCCTTTTTTCATGGAAGTTTCTGCTTTAAAACCGCCGGTTGCTGCCCGAAAATCAGTAGGAAAAACGGGCGTCTTGATCGTAAATCTTGGCACGCCCGATAGTCCCTCGGTGCCGGATGTTCGTAAATACCTGCGTGAGTTTTTGATGGATGGCCGGGTAATCGACATACCAGCCACTCCGCGTTTTGCGCTTGTGAACGGCATTATTGCCCCGTTTCGGGCACCGAAGTCGGCCAAAATTTACCGGGAGCTCTGGCAGGAAACGGGTTCCCCGCTGAAGTACTACGGCCATATTGTCGAGCATGATCTGCAGAAAGCACTGGGCGAAGACTACGTGGTGAAGCTGGCCATGCGCTACCAAAGTCCTAGTATCGACGCGAGTCTGGATGCCTTTCAGCAAATGGGGCTAACGGATTTGGTGGTGGTGCCGTTTTTCCCACAATACGCGTCTGCCTCAACGGGTTCCGTTTACCAGAAGGTAATGACTATTGTGAAAGACTGGCAGGTTATACCGGCTATTCGGTTCGTTAACCGGTTTCTGGACCATCCGGGCTTCATAGAAGGATTTGCCCAGATTGCCCGTAAGTACATGGCCGCTTACGATTACGACCATTTTCTGTTCAGCTACCACGGCCTGCCCGAACGGCAAATTCGGAAGGGGGATGTGACAAAGACGGTTTGCCAGCTTGGCGACTGCTGCGGCACCCTGCACGCCATGAATCAGCACTGCTACCGGGCGCAATGTTTTGAAACCACCCGGCTACTGGTACGCGCACTGAACATCCCCGAAGGCAAATACACCACCTCATTTCAGTCGCGGCTGGGGAACGACCCCTGGATTAAGCCCTATACCGACGATATGATCAAAACCATGCCGGGTAAAGGCATCAACAGCGTGCTGGCTTTTTCGCCCGCTTTCGTCGCCGATTGTCTGGAGACGACTATTGAAGTAGGTGTGGAGTACAAAGAGTTGTTCGAAGAAGCGGGAGGAAAGCACTGGCAGCTCGTCGAGAGCCTGAACGACAGCCCTATCTGGATTGAAACCCTGGTTGACCTGGTCACCCAGGCCTGACCTGATTTTTATTATCCTAAGCCCGCTTCTTTGAACAGAAAGCGGGCTTTTCAGTGCCTTACTTCCTTTGCTGAACAGGAACGACCCCCGATTTTTTTATGCAGACTACGCAGGCATTTCCGTCCAAACTTCCCAACGTCGGCACGACCATCTTTACCGTCATGTCGAAATTAGCGGCCGATACGGGGGCGCTGAATCTCTCGCAGGGGTACCCTAATTTCAACACGGACCCGGTGCTGATTGAGCTGGTGGCGAAGGCCATGCGGGATGGGCATAACCAATACGCGCCCATGCCGGGTGTACCGGTCCTGCGGGAAGCCATTGCGCAGAAAACAGCCCGGTGTTACAACGTTGCCTATAATCCGGAAACGGAAATCACCGTAACCACCGGGGCGACCGAAGCCATCTACGCGGCTATTACAACCGTGGTGCAGCCAGACCGGAGCGCCGGACCGGACGAAGTTATTGTGTTTGAACCGGCCTACGATAGCTACGTACCCGCCATCGAGTTGTCGGGCGGGAAGCCCGTATTCGTATCACTGGATGCGCCTGGTTCGGCTATCGACTGGAATGTGGTTCGGGGAAAAATTACAGACCGCACCCGGCTCATTATCGTCAATACGCCCCATAATCCGACCGGTTATGTCTGGACGACCGATGACCTGAATCAACTGGCGGATCTGGTACAAAAGCACAACCTGTTCGTTATCAGCGATGAAGTGTACGAACATCTTATCTTCGATGAACGGGTGCATCATTCACTAATGCAACACCCGTTGCTGCGCGAACGAACCTTTGTGGTTGGCTCGTTCGGTAAAACATTCCACACGACCGGCTGGAAAATCGGCTACTGCCTGGCCCCCACCGACCTTACGGCTGAGTTTCGGAAGGTACACCAGTTTGTCACGTTCAGCGTATCAACACCCATGCAGTACGCGCTGGCCGAATACCTTCGGAATCCCGCACCCTACGAGGCACTCCCAGCGTTTTATCAGCGCAAACGTGATCTATTTCTACAGTCAATCCACCATTCACGCTTCCAGTTCGTCCCCTCTGAAGGCACATTTTTCCAGAACGTATCGTACGCCGGCATCACCAGTGAACCGGATTACGACCTGGCCGTTCGCCTGACCCGCGACATTGGGGTGGCCTCTATTCCGGTTTCGGTGTTTTACCACGACCGAACCGATCATAAAACTTTGCGCTTCTGTTTCGCCAAAGATGATGAAACGCTCGTACAGGCAGGTGAACGACTCACCCGCTGGTCGCTCAATCAGTAACCTTTCCAACGGCCTTCCCCTATGCCCCGTATCAATCCCCTTCCTGACGCTGAGGCTTCCGACGATTTAAAAGTGGCCTGGGCACAGCACATTGCCGCCTACCCCGGCTCGCGTATCACCAACATGAAAGCCACACTGAGCCACTCGCCACTGGGGTTTGCCGTGTATATGCAGTGGTATCCGCTTTATCACGAAGTTATCCGGATTGTGGGGGAACGGTCGGCGTATCTGTTTGCCCACGCCGTTTCGGAAGCGAGTGAGTGCCCGGTCTGCACCACGTTTTTCCGAAAAATCATCATCGAACACGGCGAACGACCTGAAGACCTGCACCTAACTAATGACGAGCAGCACCTGCTGAACTTCGGAGCCGAAATTGCCCGCAACAGGGGCGAGGTTTCAGATGAGTTTTTCGCCCCAATGCGGCAGCGTTTCAATGACTCCGAGGTTGTGGTGATGGTGGCGTTTGCCGGACAAATGATTGCCACAAACCTGTTCAATAATGTACTTGAGGTGACGGTGGATGATTACCTCGCCCCTTATTTACCCTTAACCCAACCGACAACGCATGGCTGATTTAACCGGAAAAGTAGCGTTCATCACCGGAGCGGCTCACGGGCAGGGCCGTGCCGTAACCCTGGCCTTAACCAAAGAAGGGGCTAATATACTGGCCTTCGATGTGGCCAAAGATTTACCATATCCAGCCTATTCGTTCGGTTCAGCTGACGAACTAACCTCGTTGCAGCACGACATTGAAGCACTCGGTGCCCGCTGCCTCCCCATCAAAGGCGACGTTCGGCGGGATACCGATGTGAGTAACGCTGTAGAGCAGGCCATAGCCGCCTTCGGGCGAATCGACATTCTTTTTAACAATGCGGGCATTTGCGCGTACGGGCTGGCTCACGAACTCACTGAAGAAGAATGGGATAGTATGCTGGATATCAACCTGAAAGGGGCCTGGCTGGTGGCACGCCGGATAATCCCCATTATGATTCAGCAACAGTCGGGGGTCATTATTAATAATTCGAGCATTGCGGGCTTAAGGGGTATGAACCGCCTGAGTCACTACGCAGCATCTAAATGGGGGCTGGTCGGGCTAACCAAATCGTGGGCTATCGAACTGGCTCCGTACCACATTCGTGTCAATTCCATCCATCCGACCGGCGTAAATACGCCAATGAATGATGGACTGGCCGCGCTGGAATGTACCACCACGCAGGCCATTGCCGAACGCTCGGCGGGCAATCTGCTACCCGTTCCGTGGGTAGAACCGGAGGACGTGTCAGCTATGGTGCTGTATCTGGTATCGGATGGTGCCCGCTACGTTACCGGTGCTCAGTTTGTACTCGACGCCGGGTTACTGACCCGATAGGCAGCGTATGGACACTACCGGCTGGCCACAGTTTTATTGGTGGGCGTAAACCGCTCTACCTTGTTTTCAACCGGTGCCACCGTGCGCAAGTAATCGTAAATAGCCCCCAGGTCCTGTTCCGTCATTTCGGCGTACATGGTCCAGGGCATGATGGAGTTAAATTCGTCATCATGAACGGTAGGCTGCTCGTCATTTTTACCGGAATACGCTTTGAAACGGGCAATAAATGCCGTTTTCGTCCAGGTGCCGATGCCTGAGTTGGCAGGCGTGATATTCATGGAGCGTACCAGGCCCGTTGGCATCGGAAACCCGCGACCACCCGCCATAGCCATACCCGGTAGCGCTTGCCCCTGGTCGTTCACGGGCGTATGGCACTCCCCACAGGAGGCAAATGTAGCCATGTATTTGCCGTAGGCGATTCGGTCCGTCGTATCGGGCCGTTTACTGGCGTCAACTTTAGCCGGAATTGTGTTGAGGATAAAATTCATCGGAAAATCAGGTTCTGGCGAGGGTATGTCGTTCGGAATCGGCTTCAGCGTTCGCAGGTAGGTGATGATATCTTTTATGTCATTTGGGTCCATCTGAGCATAACGCTGGTACGGCATCACCGGAAACAGCGCACTTCCATCGCGGCTGACACCCGTAGTGATAGCCCGGAAAATTTCGCCATCCGTCCAGGTACCCAGGCTGGCGGGGGTCAGGTTACGGGCGTAAAAATTACCGGGAAAACCCATTTCACGGGAAAATCTCTCTCCGCCTTTCCCCTCCGTTCCCACCACCATGGGACCGGCAAACCGGGTAAAATCGCGGGTTGAGTGGCAATCGACGCAGGCCGCCACGTGGTGCGCCAGATACTTGCCATGTTCTATCTGAGCCGCCGTCGGATGAATCGTTAATTCGGGAGCGGGGCCAACAGCAGGCAACGCCCATTTTACGTAAGCCAGCGCAATGCCGATAAGCAGTACGAACCCGGCAATGATGCCGAGAGCTAGTTTTAGGAGTCTTTTTTTCGTCATCGATTTGAGGAGGTTTTTAAGCAAGTTTATAATTTTAGCCTCTTAGAAGCCCGAAAAATGTATAAACGGTAAAAAAAAATGCCAACTTCTCACAAAAAAGCCCGGTTAACTGTGTGTTAACCGGGCTTAAATACCTCCTCATTTTGTCCGTTAAGCAGCCATGCGCATGTCGGTTGGCAGCGACTGCTCCGGCGTCAGCATGGGGGCGATGATTGTATTCATCCTATCCCGAACGAAACTCTCCTGCAAATAGGCGGGAAGCTTAGCCACCAGCTGTCGGTAGCCCTGAATACCCAGTGCTTTGGCAATGTATGCCTCGTGTACGGAATTGACGTGGGCTACTATGTTGACCAGGCTCTGGTGGAATAGCTTCACATCAATCTCCGAGTCGACAAAGCGTTCAATCTCGCGATTCGTTGACGAAATTCGTAAGCGGCTCAGCATATCGAAGTAGGTTGTGTACCCAATCTGTTTGGCCAGCTGCTTGTACTGCTCCACGCTGAATTTTTGCAGGATCTCACCGGTTTTTGGGCTGCGCAGCGCCGTTTTCGGGTTATTCTGAATCACGTTCCGCAGGGTTTTCACACGCTGGTCGCGGGTGGTTTTCAGGAACTGTGCCAGTTCGGCCTGTACGGAACCCTCCCGCGAGGGCAGAAACAAATCGATTTTAGCCGCTACGCTGAACCGTTTGGCCATTGGCAACCGCTGAATGCGGTAGTTGTTGATTGGGCCAAGGGCGTAGTAGCCAATGGAAGTGGGATAATAGCCCCGTACTACCATGTTGCCTACCCGTTTACGAATCAGCTCTTCGTTACTAACGGTAATACCCTGCACGGCCAGGAAAGCCCGTGCGCTAAAAAGCGCACTATAGTAAGCCTGCGGAAAAGTCCAGTGCAGGGAACTTTGCAGGTATTGCTCGTCATTGACAACGGGCGTAATACGAAGTGCGTACTCGGCACTCCAGCTATTGAGTAACAACTTCTCCAGCGCCTTCCGCGTCTCATCCGTAACGCGCCCGTAGAACTGCTTAAATACGGGAAATTTGACAATATCGAACAGGTCGTGCTGGTTATGGATGTGGTAGTCCATCGCAAAAAAATGGTTCAGAAACACCTGCGCCGGAATAGATTTCCGCCAGTTGTCATCAAGTGGCATAGTGCCCGTAGAAGCCGGTGCAGGGTATGCCTGAGCGGTCGGGGAGTGCATCGATGCGTTGGTTATCTGTGTCATATTTTATTAACGAAAAAGGTGCTTCCAGCGTTCATTTTTCAGCAATTATTTTACCTACCTAAACACACTGACTATCAACCGATTAATGGCAAATTTTATCTACCAAAAAATGCCTTAAAATCCCCCCTATTCAGGCGTAGCCGGGAGGTCAACTTTTAAGGCGCCAGAGGCACTTTTAAGCACCCTCTTTACGTTGCCTTTACAGTATGAATTGGACAAAATACGTATTAATTGGCGGGGCACTATGCCTGAATAACATGGCTGCCTCTGTCGTTTCAGGACAAACGAGCCAGCAGGTTGCGCCCGTAGCAGGAAGAACAATAGTAGATGGCTCCGTTCAGGATGCTCAGACGAAAACACCGGTTATGGGGGCCACCATTCTGGCCAAGAGTGAAGATGGAATTGTCCGGGACCAGAAGGTCACCAATGCAAACGGGGATTACTCTTTGACGCTGGATTCCCGGAAGTCTTACATTTTTACCGTTAGGGCAACGGGCTATATTACGCTGGACGAGCAAGTGATGTTTACGTCTGAAAAGGCCTACCAGCTAAAACGAAAGCCCACGCTTTTATTTCGTCAGAGTGCGTCTTCGGTTCAGAAAATAATAGCCCCCTCTTCGCCTGCCCCCGGTACGCCCGAGGTTGCGTCAACGCCAGCACCCAGAGCGGCACCTCCCGCAACGCCACAGGCACCCAGTCAATCTATGGCTTCCAGCGGTTCCAGTTCCGATAATGCCCGGGTAGTGCCGCCCAAAACGCTCGATGCGAAGGTGATTTACACGCCACCCCTCGTAGTGGCCCCTGTGGGCAAAGCAACCCAGCTGCAGGCCCTCCAGTTTGTGCAGAGCCAGCCAGACTTACTTCCCGACGCACAGCCCGCTCTGGACCAGCTATTAGGGTTCATGCGCGACCATCCAACGGCAGAAATTGAACTGGCAGGCCACACCGATAATCAGGGTGATTTTGACAAGAACCTACAGCTTTCCAAGCAACGCGTGGAGGTAGTGAAAGCGTATCTGGTGAAAAACGGCATTGACGCCAATCGGATTACTACGCGTGGCTACGGCCCGACGCGCCCTATTGCCAGCAACAACCGCGAAGCCACCCGACAACTCAACCGACGGGTCGAAATGACGGTAGTGAAGCAGTAAGATTTAGTTTGTGGTTCAGGGTTTATGGCTGGCTAATCATAAACCCTGAACCACAAACTAAATCTTACCTTTTCCTGCCCAGCCATAAGCCACCAATCACGAAAGCTGTGCCAATGATAGTGTACAGGGTGATTGGCTCCCCCATCAACACATACGAGTACGCAAAGCCGAAAATGGGGCACAGGAATAGCCACAACGAAGCCCGGACGGGGTCCTGCCGGATGAGGTAGAACCACAACTGCAAAGCCGCCACCGACACGGGCAGAATCAGCCAGAATACCGATGCCCAAAATCGACCGTCGTACTGTGATTCAGCAAATCCACCCGATACCAGCGTGAACGGTAACAGCAACAGGCCACCGATAAAAACCTGCCAGCCATTGATGACCAGATTCGGCAACCGCCATTGAATACTGGCATAGTAAACCGTAGCTGCCGAAACGGAAATCATTCCGATCAGTAAAATCAGCAGGCCCGATACGGTTGCATAACTGTTCTGCAGCAGCGGATAAGTAGCAATACCCACGCCCAGTAAGCCCAGCGTTAACCCACCCGCTTCGTTCCAGCGCGGCATCCGGCGAAGCCATAAGGCCGAGAGCAGGGCAATAAACAGCGGATTGGTAGCCGTCGATAAACTACCGATACCCGCCGAAACCTGCTTGAGAGCCAGCACGAACGCACCCAGATAAATAGTGGTATTCAGCAAAGCGAACAGGGTAAGTTGCCGCCACTCGATACGGGTAGGCCAGGCGTTCTGTGTACGCTGGATACCATAGGCGAAGAGCAACATGCCGCCACCGGCAATAAAAAACCGCACATTGGCCAGAATGAGCGGGTGTACTGACTGAACCCCAAATTTAGTAGCTACCGAGGCCGAGGCCCAGAGGGCCGCAAAGAGGAAACCAGGGAGAAGTTGACGCACTAGTATACTTTCCGAAGACGTACTTTTTTTACTGTAACGACCGTAAAGGCATCTATCAACTTATCACCATAGTCACGTGGGGTTCTAAGAATAATCTGCCCTTTCTCCTCCGTAGTCGTTCGCGGTAACCGATAAAACAATATGCCGCTATGAATGTGCCCCTGCTGAAAATGTAGTTTCCCGAAATCACTATCACTAGTTAATAGAACGGTAGCTGATGAAACGGATGTTTCCAGCACCCTTGCATCAGCCACGCCACCTTGTGTTTCCTGAATAGACGTTACGCTGTATCCTTCTGAGCGCAGTAGACGAATCACTCGCCCCTCTACGTTTTCATCGGCTAATAGCTGAATCATACCGCTAGTTTGCGGCTCCGTTTGCTATGCACGGTGTGAGCCGAAAACCGTAAACAGGCGTATATCTGTTCGCGGGTCAGGTGCGGATAATCTTCCAGAATTTCGTCTACAGTTTCGCCGTAACCTAATTTTTCAACGACTAATTCTACCGTGATTCGCGTCCCTTCGATGATGGGTTTTCCTACCATAATGGCCGGATCGGCCGTAACATATTCTTGCCATTTCACATCAATCATACCCTTCCTGTTTTTAGCAAATATAGGGTTAAAAGCCAATCACATCTTAGTGAGAACAGCTGATTTCATTTGTTATTACGTCACCAGATAGCCCAGTTCACGCAGGCGACCCCGAAAACGGGTAAGTTGGTCGGTAGCCACCAGAATCCGAAATCCTTCGGCCTTGACAACCATCGCTTTCAGCACGGAATCCTGCGCCAGTGCGCGGATAAGCGGCTGGTTACCCGGCGCGATTCGGTACGTCACCATATCCGAAACGGTGGTCAGCGGGTCGGCCTTACCGGTCAGGTCATCGAAGAAAACCATCCAGTTGGGCGGCAGGTTTGGGGCTACCGACGTACAGAACAAGCTGATCTTCGAGAGTAGTTGCTGTTTGCTTCGGCAGTCTTTCAAAAACGTATCGGGCGTAACACGGAACCGGGTCGGGCTAACTCGTTCGGCGTAGTTGGCCAGAATAGTTTCGGCCACTACGTGCTCCGGGTCGCAGAAAATAAGCAGGGATTGATCGTCGAAACGCAGTTCCTGCGTGGCCGTGTTCACTTTAGGAACGTAGGCCTGCGTGGTCCGTCCGAAAATAGATGCGCCCAGGTTATTAAGTTTTACATACCGCAGGCCGTCGTAGACCGAGTAATAGTCTTTCCCCAGTTTACCAGTTGGAACTTCGTAGGCAATATCGAGCCAGCCGAGTGCGGCAAACAGGAAGAAGCCACCCAGCAGCGCGGGCCGTTCGACGAACAGATACCCATTGGAGGTCGTCACGTTTTCTTTGTTCATCACCCCAGCCCGCCAGGACGACTCACCCTCGTAAGCCAGCGTAGTGTATTCGCCCGGCCGGCAGGGGTACACAGGCAGGTCGTGAATCTGTCCGTAATCCAGGATGTTCGCTACCGACACCCATTTATCGACCGGCAACCGGTTTATCCACTCCACCAGAGCCTGTTCGGCATCCTGTTTGTACTGATAAAACTGAATGTGGCCGTGATTTTTAAGATCATTGAGCAAAAACAACGTTTTGAACTGTTTGTCCAGCGTCTTCCGCAACCGCCGAAGCGCATCGAAGGAATCGGGACTTACATCGTTTTTTTTGGGTTGATACGACGCCAGTATCTGCGCCAGACAAGCGGTTCGTGCCAGTGGAAAGGGAGTGGTTTCAGGAAAAAACTCCCGCAGCCCCAGCAACTTCCGCATCTTTTTCAGACCATTAGTGGCCACCTTACCGGAGTTGTTAACCACAATACCATCCTGGATGCGGTAGGCCAGCAGCTTCTGTATTTCTTCAAAAATAATGGTCTCGCCATCTTCCCAGCGCAATAGCCCAGCGGGCGGCTCCGGCGATACCCGGAGCTGGTAATTAGCCGGTTGCGGATAGGTCTGTTGCAGGAAAGTCCGGATGTTGGGGGGCCACTCCAGCATAATCGTCCCATTCCATCCCTCGCCTTTATGAGGAAGTAGTTTAAACTGGCTGTTCAGATTGACCGTCCCGCCATAATAAGCATTCCTGCCCTCGCGCGTCGTCATAGAATGGCCAATCATGTTACCCAGCACATCGGCCGAGGTACGCGGAAGCCAGGTCAACTGTTCGGCGGCTTTCTGGAGTTCGGCAGGCAGTAACTTATGAAACAGCAGATAGACGTCGGGGTCGCTGAAAATAAACGCGATGCCCCAAACGAGTCTGGCTTTGTTGGCCGCTGCATAGTCTGTTTCGGCCAGCAGCGAGTAAGGCAGGTTGAGGGCCTGCCCATCCAGCAAATCCCGGTAGGTCATCACTACTTTACGGGCGTGTTTGGCAATGGCCTGCAAGCCCTCTTTGTGGTAGGTCCGGTCTAGTTCATCGATGATGGACGGGGTGATTTTAGCCCCTGTTTGCCGGATATAACTGGCGGCAATTTCGGTCGCAATATTGCTTCGGTTACGCTCATTGCTGGTGTTGCTTTTAATGAGCGCATCCAGTGTACGAATCAATTCTGTTTGCTCCATAACTTTTAACGAAAGTCATTCATGGTCATTAGCTGCGCGTCGTTTTGTAGTCATTGATTGTCATTTTATAGTTATTGATGGTCATTCGCTACGCGTCATTCGAGGGTCTCCATTGCTGTTACAAATAATTATACGTGACGCGCAGCAAATGACTACAAAATGACAATCAATGACCATGAATGACTACAAAATAATCACAAACTTATCCTAGCATAAAGGCGATATCCGACTCGGTGAACGATTTTAAGGCCGATGCATCGGCACTGATAACGGCGTCGAACAGAGCGGCTTTCTTCTCCTGCAACTGCATGATTTTTTCTTCGATGGTGCCCTGCGTGATCATTTTATACGCCATCACTTTCCGACTCTGCCCAATCCGGTGGCTCCGGTCGATAGCCTGATTTTCGGCCGCTTTGTTCCACCAGGGATCGAAAATGAATACCATATCGGCGGCTGTGAGGTTGAGCCCCGTACCACCGGTTTTGAGGGTCATCAGAAACACTTTACAGGACGGGTCGTTCTGAAACCGCTCCACCAGTCGCTGCCGGTCGCGGGTGGAGCCGCTCATGCTGACGTAGTCGATGCCCTGGATATCCAACTGCTCGCCGATCCGTTCAAGGGCGGCCAGGTAGTTGACGAATACGAGCACTTTGTGGCCGTTGGCGGCTGCGTCGATCAATTGTTCAACCAGCGTTTCTACTTTGGGCGACTCCACTTTTCCATCCGATTTGGCTTCGGGAATACTGGCAATCTGGCGGAGTTCGTTGAACGCCTGAAACACAAAAAACTGACTTTGTTCCAGCCCTTTCTCGGCAATTTGCCGCTCGATATTTTCCTTGTAAAACCGCCGTCGCTGCTCATAAAATCGCCGTTGCGCGTCGGACATTTCGATGTACAGCGTCTGTTCAATCTTGTCGGGCAGTTCGGTCAGCACGTTCTTTTTCAATCGCCGAAGTACGAAGGGGTAAATCTTCTTCCGCAGTTCATCAATCACATCGGGGTCATTGTGTTTCTGAATCGGGTTCAGGTAATGCTGCCCAAACTGCTCGGCCGATCCGAACATGGCCGGATTCAGAAACCGAAACAGCGAATACAGTTCCGACAGGTTGTTTTCTATAGGCGTACCACTCAGGGCCAGCCTATGTTTGGCATCGAGCAACACCACCGCCCGGCTCGCCTGCGACTGTAGGTTTTTAATGTTCTGCGACTCGTCCAGAATGACGTAGAAGAACGAGCGTTCGCGAAACTTCTCGATGTCGTTCCGCATTAGGGCGTAAGTCGTAAAAACAAGGTTTCGGCTACAGGCCTCATCCAGATTCCGGGTATCGGCGTAGTAGGTATAGGTCGTTAACTGCGGACTAAATCGCTCCACCTCCTTCTGCCAGTTGAACAGCAGGCTTTTGGGCATTACCACCAGCGTAGGGAGCGTTTCTGCAGGGTAAAACCGGGAGAGCAGCGTGATGGTCTGCAGCGTTTTGCCCAGGCCCATATCATCGGCCAGGCAACCGTTGAGCTGGTATTCGTGCAGGTGTTCGAGCCACTGAACACCCCGTTTCTGATACGGCCGGAGGGTAGCTTCCACCGAAGCGGTTTTGGGCTTTTTACTGGCCAGTTCGTTAAAACCCGCAAAGAAAGCGCGTGACTTTTTGAAGGTCGCTTCGGCAACAGCCTCGTCCAGAAGCCCTTCGGCCAGGGGTAAATCGAAGAAGGAGAGTTTGACTTTGTCTTTTTTACTTTTCTGGAACAGCCGTTCGAGTTTACGAATGTAAGTTTCGTTCACCAGCGCATGGCTACCGTCCGACAATTGCACGTAGCGTTGCTGATTATACTGCCGGATTACGTCGAGCAAACTCACTTGCTGCTCCCCGAAACTGATGGTTGCATCACCCTCCAGAAAGTCGATACCATGACTCAGCTGCAGATTTAGGCGGGGGGGATAGGTGCTGATGCGGTACTGTTTCAGTTTTTCGGCCCCGAATAACTGAAAAGTTTCCAGTAACTGCGGCAGTTCCTGATAAATAAACGCCCCCGCCACATCCTGTGGCAACACCAGCAAATTACCCTCCACGATGTACTGCCCCTGCGATTTCCGGCGACCTTTTTCCCGCACGGTATGTTTCTCCACCAACTGGGTAACAGTATCGATAAGCCGGGCCAGCGGTTGCCGTTCCACAATCCGAACCGAAATGGTTCGTTCGAGCGGGTTAATGTCGGCATAGCGGTACAAATCGAACTCGTCCAGAAACCCCGCATCGGTTTGGGGCAGTTGCTGCGTCACCCGTACATAAAGCGACTGGTCAGCGTCGATTTTCTCGAAAATCAGGCAGGGCTGAGCCATAATTGGCTCGGTATCGGTGGTCAGCAGCCGGTAATTTTCGTACTCGACCTGCACATTATCCAGGTTCGACAGGGCCAGTGAGAGGTACTTTGTGAGGTCGGCAACCGCCAGAGATGTATCAAACAGGGGCACCCGGTTAAAGGCCGGTCCCACTTCATCGATCGTTACAACGCGACCATTCGATAGCACATTGTCTTCATTCAGCAGCAGGAAATCATCTTCATACTGCCCCGCCACATAAAGCCGTATACCGGCTTCCAGCACAGTATCGGCTGGCTTGGCCTCTGTTGCCGATGCATTGGTGGTGGCTTGTATCTGAAGTCGTAGCTGGCCGGTTTCACGGGGGAACGTTACAGGCTGGTTTCGTTCGTCGATAACGTCCGGACAATTACGAATGTAGTCCAGCAGATAGGCGTGCTGATGCAGGTATAGCTGGGCTGCCGGATTCTCCCAGTCGATCACAAATCCGTTTCGTTCGCGGAGTTGCTGCATGGCTCGTAACAAATTCCGAAGTGACCCGCTGTATGCCTGATAATCGGGCTCTACAACGGTGCCGCGTTGATTCAGGAGTTGAACGTAACTTCCGTCGGCATCGAAACAAAGCTGAACCCGCAGGCTCTCGGCTTTGGCAGCGGGAGCAAATGAGGACGTTATCGGAGACCGGCGGAACTGGTCGAAAAGGGATTGGGCCATATAGCAACTAAAAGAGGAGTTTTTGCTTACCTATTTGTCAATTTCAGCCATTTACGCAAATATACGGCTAAAACACAATGTTGCAGAAAAGCCAGCGCACCCCATCAACACCGAAAAAGCGGCCGGTATACCTGTATTTTCAGCCATCCAACGGGCTAAAAATACGTCGCTTATTCCTTTACCCTAACCCTTGTCAAAAGGAAGGTTGTTAAACATTCGACTGTTTTAGCCCGTTAGGTAAGCAGGCCCACTACCTGGCCTGCTTACCTAAATCCCCTAAAATTATGTCCATTGTTAAAGTTATTGAAGTGATTGCATCGTCAGAAAAAAGCATTGATGATGCCGTACGGATGGCCGTTGTTGAAACCTCAAAAACTATTCACAACATTGATTCCGTTTACGTAAAAGACATCAAGGCTCACGTAAAAGATGGGCAAATCAGTTCGTACGGCGTTATCTGCAAAGTATCTTTCCGCGTGGATGCCGTATAGCCGTTACCTTTTCACTCCTTTACATTATACCGGAAAGCCCTCTCACGAGGGCTTTTTACGTTTGACTCCATTTGGGTTCCCGGTTGCTGTCAATAATGGCGAAAAACTGAACCGTTCCTGCTTCTTAAAGCGACATTATTACTCAATACAGCATTCTGATTGAGCGCGTTTTTCATTCGTATCAGTGTAGAAGCGATTCTACACTAGTAGGCATCCTTATTCCCGAATACTCTACAAACCCGCTTTACTAAATTGAGTTAATATTGAAAACTGATTTACACTCCGGCAACACAACTAACTGTATACCAATTCTTTATACCAAATAATTTATCAATAATAAAACTACGGGATAAACTGGTATAGCATTTGGGTGGTATTGATCAATACCAAACATTCACGATACTATGATTATCAAAGGCAATCAGTTAAAATCAGTCGGAACGAAATCACTGGCGGTGCTCATAACCGCTGGCTTACTTTCAGGCGGTATTTTAGTTAGTTGTAAGTCTGAAAAAAACTTAAACAAAACCCAGAAGGGTGCCATAGTGGGAGCATCGGGTGGTGCCGTTATTGGTGGTATGATCGGTAAAAGTAAGGGGGGCACCGCCCTAGGCGCCATTCTGGGTGCTACCGTTGGCGGAGCGGCCGGTGCCGTTATTGGCCGCCGTATGGATAAACGGGCAGAAGAGATAAAACGGCAGCTGCCTGATGCACAGGTAGAACGAGTGGGCGAAGGCATAAAAGTTTCGCTTGGCTCCGATATCCTGTTCGATGTTAATTCGTACGCGCTGAAGCCAGCGACAAAGAAACAGTTGACTGACTTTTCGCAGACACTCAACAAAGAAGAAGAGACAGATATCCTGGTTGAAGGTCATGCCGATGCTACAGGGCCTGAAGACTACAACCTGAAACTGTCCAAACAGCGGGCCGATGCCGTAGCCAGTTTTCTGGAATCTCAGGGCGTGAAAGCATCAAGAGTCGATGAGAAGGGATATGGTGAATCACAACCCGTTGCCGACAACTCAATGGAAGTAGGCCGTCAGAAAAACCGCCGGGTCGATATTGCCATCTTCGCCAGTAAAAAGATGCAGCGGGATGCCAAGAATGGAAAACTGGGTGAATAGACTGACTGCGAGGTATTACCGTTACCTAACTACTCCTTTATTTTTAACGAACTGGTAAACAATCCTATCAAACAAGTAGTCAGTTGTGCGCTATGGAAAAGCTGGAAGAAGGGAACGAGGTAACCTGGAAATACGGAACAGGAAAAGCTACGGGAATAATTGACGAAGTACACACGGATGATGTCGAAAAAACCGTACAGGGAACAAAAGTCAAACGTAAAGGCTCTGATGAGGAGCCTGCCCTTGTCATTGAACAGGGACAAAAAAAGATCGTTAAATCGGCCAGTGAAGTAACGAAATCAAAACAATAAAACCAGTGGAAAAGGCAGGCCGATAATGAATTGCACTTTCTGATTTACTCAACTCATAAATTAAGTAGTACACTCACGTTAAACTTTTTAACTATAGTAACCATGAATGACACGAGGGAAGAGATCATTGACCAGTTAGGTAAATTACTAACGCTCAGCAACGATGCTGAGGAAGGCTATAAAGAAGCAGCCGACAACGTTGATGATAATGAACTGAAAACGTTGTTTCTGAAACAATCACAGCAGCGGGCCGAATTCGCTCAGGAACTGGACCGCGAAATACGGGCTCTGGGTGGCGATACGGATAATGACACCAGCCTGACGGCTGATTTGCACCGGGCCTGGATAAACATAAAATCGGCATTTACCAGTAATGATGATAAAACGGTAGTACGGGAATGTCATCGGGGTGACCAGGAAGCACTCAATGACTACAATAAGGTACTACAGGAAACGAACTTAGCGGCCAGTACGCGGGAACTGTTGCTTCGCCAGAAGCAGAGTATCGACACAGCCAATTCGACAATGGCTCGTTTGGCCCAGGCAGTGTAGTGAATGGTGGGATTGAAAAGCCTGCTCTCTGTGAGGGCAGGTTTTTTTGTGTCTCACAGCGAAAAAACATTTAAAGAATACTATGCGTTATCATTGAATGCGAAGTAGCTTATTGCCCCCTGAATTCCAATTTAATTACAAAGCTGTTTATGAGCAAAACGTCTAAAGAAGGAGACCCTTCTGACCAAATAGTATCGGATCAACTAGTATCAAAACCAGGAAAACCTTATCCACGCGGAGCAACCTACGACGGTGACGGTATCAACTTCGCGTTGTTCAGCGAAAACGCCACGGCTGTTTATTTATGTTTGTACGATGCCGCTGACCCCACCCGCGAAACCGACCGCATTCCCCTCACTGAACGGACCGAGCTGGTTTGGCATATTTACCTGGAGGGCCTGCACCCCGGCCAGTTATACGGCTATCGCGTCGATGGTGACTATAATCCACAGGCAGGCCATTTTTTCAACCCGAATAAACTGCTCCTCGACCCGTATGCGCGCGCTATCAATGCTCCGGTCAATCATGATGATTCGTGGCTGGGTTATGACGCTGCAAAAGCAACTTCCCGTGAGTTTGGCCGGGAGGTGTACCTGGAAAGAAGCGAGGTAGACAGTGGTGCTACCATGCCCAAGAGTGTGGTCGTTGATACAACGTTCGATTGGGAGGATGACTCGTTACCCGATATTCCCCTGCACCGGTCTATTATCTACGAAATGCACGTAAAAGGGTTCACGCACCAGAACACAGCTATTCCGGAGTCACTTCGGGGTACCTATGCAGGTCTAGCCGCTCCGGAAAGCATTGATTACCTGAAAAAACTGGGTATTACCGCCGTCGAGCTGCTACCCGTTCATCAGTTTTCCGACGAAAGTTACTGGGGATATAACAGCATCGGCTTCTTTGCGCCCCAGAATACGTATTCCTCCTCGGGAATGAATGGTGAGCAGGTTACTGAGTTTAAGCAGATGGTTAAAGCCCTGCACAAAGCCGGTATCGAAGTTATTCTGGACGTTGTGTACAATCACACCGCCGAAGGAAACCAGATGGGTCCTACGCTGTCTTTTCAGGGTATTGACAACCGGGTGTACTACCACCAGGTGGGTGACAGCCCGGAGTATTATATGGATTATACGGGTACGGGCAACACATTTAACCTCAGCCATCCGCGCGTGTTGCAGATGGTTATGGACAGCCTGCGGTATTGGGTAACGGACATGCACGTTGATGGTTTCCGGTTCGACCTGGCCTCGGCCCTAATCCGTACCGATGAGGAGTTTGGCAGCGTGTCGTCTTTTCTGGATACGGTGGCACAGGACCCCATTCTGGCTCCCGTAAAACTCATCGCCGAACCCTGGGACATTCATTCCTACCACGTTGGCGGCTTTCCCGTTACCTGGTCGGAATGGAATGGTAAGTACCGCGATACAATCCGGGCGTTCTGGATAGCGCACGAAGGGAAAGCCGCCGAAACGGCTTCCCGGCTGCTGGGCAGTCCCGACCTGTATGCCAATGACGGCCGCTCCCCCGCCAACAGTATTAACCTGATTACGGCGCACGACGGCTTTACGCTGAATGACCTGGTCAGTTACAACGAAAAACATAACGATGCGAACGGCGAAGATAACCGGGACGGCAGCAACGATAATATAAGCTGGAACTGCGGAGCGGAAGGCCCAACCAAAAAAGCGGCAATCAACGAACTACGCGAACGGCAGAAGCGGAATTTCCTCACAACGCTCATGCTCAGTCAGGGCACACCCATGCTGGTGATGGGCGATGAGTATGGACGGACGCAGAATGGCAACAACAACGTGTACAATCAGGACAATGAGCTTAGCTGGATGGACTGGAACTGGACCAAGAAGCAAAAAGACCTTTTTGAGTTCACCAGTAAACTGATGCGACTGCGTCGGGAAATTCCACTCCTGAGCCGACGACATTTCTTTGGTACCGACCAGATTTCTTACCTGTTGCCCGAAGGGGGAGAAATGACAGGTGATGATTTCAACAACCCCCGCACCCACTGTCTGGCCTTATTTATTGATGGACAGCGCGTAACCGAGCGAACAGAGGATGGGCAGGATATTGGTGACGAGCAACTACTCTGGATCCTGAACGCCTATTGGGGCGAAGTTCCGTTTAAACTTCCTGAAGTTGGTCGCAAAAACTCGAAGTGGGAAATAGTGGTCGACACGTTTATGGGTACCGTGCACCCAACCAGTAATCCATTCGATGGGGGCGAGACCTACATGATACAACCCCGGTCGTCCATGCTGTTCCGACTGGTTTGATCCGGTACAGTAGACGGGTAAACGAATCAGCCCTTCCTGACAAACAGGAAGGGCTGATTCGTTTACAACCAGGACAGCAGTATGAACTCAGGCCGACCTGAACGTCCATTCTTTTGCAGCTACCTCTAACAAAAAACGGGTAGCCCAACTGACCTGTCTGCTAAGACCATCAGTCTGACTACCCCTTCATTATCAAGTCTAGAACTAATTATAGACCTTCTCGTTCTCGCCCATTTTTGGCGGATTTCCCGTCACGGCAGCGGTTGCCTGCTGGAATAGACGAACCATTTTACTATCACTCGCACTCCAGTACTCGGCCATATCAATGTGTACGGAAAGGAGGGTAAGGTCGGGATCTTCTTTTCCTTCTGGAAACCAGGCTTTGACCATTGGGTTCCATAATTCATCAATTTTGGCCCGATCTTCCAACTCGTGCGCCGTACCTGACACCGAAACGTACTCGGCGTTATCAACGTCGGACAGGGATATATTGACCCGCTGTTTGTTCTGGTCGATTTGGTCGACTTTGGGGGAGGAGCGTTTGGTAAAAAACCAGATATCGTTGTGCTCGTCAACCTGAGCAACCGCCATGGGGCGACTCACCAGATTTCCCTGCCCGTCAACCGTTGTCATCATTGCGATACGAATGTCCTCAATCATATCATGCACTTTCTTCAGTGACTCACTAGCTGTTGATTGTGTTTCCATAAGGGTATAAAAAATACTGGCCAGAGCGTACCAGCCGGGTGTTACGCCTACCTGACAACGCCTGACCAGTATCTTCAGTTATTAGTGAATTATGCGTTTTGCCTGGAGTAGATTTTCTACTAAAGCAATGATGGATTTTACGTTTAACTGCCTATATGTACTGTTTCACACTGGAAGTCGGCCAGTCCTGCCTGTTCCACTCCCGGCGTGCCCATTGACGAGCTTCGTCAATGCTTATCATGACAATGCGCTGCTTGTCCATTTTCCCCAGCTCCGTCAATTGATTAGCAATTTCTATTGCCTTGGCGCGGGTACTTGGATTTAGCGAACGCATGGCCGCCGGAAAGTGTGTAGTAGACCACATAGCTGTAGCTGGTTTGTTACCAACACTATAGCTTATATTATGCCACTTCCCTTTTGGAACCTACAAACCGGCCACAACCAAGCACCAATTCATTAACTATCAACCTATTATCCTGTTTTATTTCCTAACAACCCTTTTTCCAGTCTATAGGAACTGGTGATTACCTGTAGAACCATTCTACAAAATATGAGTATATTTTTCCACACTTTTTTGCCACGCTTCAGACAGTTCGGCGGGGAATAGAAGAATCCGCGGAATTTAAGATCCTGCTGTCCGACATCACTTATACGATCACGGTACGGTGGTAAATCGACAGATCATGCTTTCACGAACAGGAACAGGTCACCGACTTTATCAAAAACCGGCCCCCGTCAAAACAACTTTCCCTACCTGTTGTTGATTAAAGACAAACTTTTACACAACAACCAACTACATTTTATGAACGCAGGAATAGGAAAAACAGCCCTGATTACCGGTGCCTCTAGTGGTATTGGTCAGGAACTTGCCAAACTTTTTGCTCAGGATGGCTATAATTTAGTGCTGGTGGCCCGTAGTGATGATAAACTGGACCGGCTGGCCGAAGTATTCAAAAGTAATTACGACACCCAGCAAATTACCGTTATCGGTAAAGATCTGTCGCAGGAAGACGCAGCTCAGGACGTGTACGACCAGGTGAAGGCAAAAGATATTATCGTCGATGTACTGGTCAACGATGCTGGGGTTGGCCTGTATGGTATGTTCGGTACCGATACCGACTGGGAGCGGGAAAAGGCTATGATTCATCTGAACGTGTTGACCCTGACGCAGATGACCAAGCTTTTTTTGTACGACATGCTGGCCCGAAATGAAGGAAAGATTCTGAACCTGGCTTCGCTGTTGTCCATCACCCCTTCGCCCCTGATGGCGGTGTATGCCGGTACAAAAGCGTACGTGTATAATTTTACGCAGTCGCTCATCAATGAGTTAAAAGACACTAACGTTACAGTTACGGCACTGTTGCCAAACGCTACCGACACCGATTTCTTTAATAAAGCCGGTGCAGAGAACACCAAAGTAACCGACGAGCTTCAGGACCCCGCCATGGTAGCTAAAGACGGCTACGCAGCCGTAATGGCCGGTAAAAATAAAATCGTGCCCGGTGGCCTGAAAAATAAGTCGTATGAAATACTGGCCTACGTAGCTCCTCAGGAGGCTATGGCGGCTGCTATGCGCGGTAAAATGGCCCAGAAGCCAGAGCCTGATGCTGAAAAAGAGGACTCCGTATCAGTAGCCTGGGCCGTTGGGTTCGGGATTGCCGTGCTGGCCGGTATTGCCCTGACAATAGGGTACAAAAACACCAGCGATTTTAAAAAGGCCCGCTATAAGTATAAAGCGAAATCAGCCGGCAGCAAAGCAAAATCGGCCGGAAATGCGCTATCGGATGCGTTATCGTCGACCGCAAATACTTTATTAAACAGTATAGTCGACTCCTACAAATCGACTAAAAATGAAGCTATCGACCTTACACAGCAGGCAAAAGAAAAGGGCAAAGAGTTGAAAGAAAAAGGGGGGAAATTAAAAGAACAGGCAGAGGAGTTAGTAGCCTAACTAGATAACATCATGAAAAACTCATCATTTTGGAGAATCGCTACGGCGGTACTGGCTGTTGGTAGTATTGTTTACACAACAGTATCCAGCAACCGGTCACGCCAGCAGAACGAGGAACGCGAAAAATCCGAAAAAGGTGGTCTGGCTTATGAATATGATGTTCCGGTTGAGTACGAAAAGGTGTTTGAAAAGAACCTGATTGTACCGGCAGGCTGGACCTTTGCGGCTGTCTGGTCGGCCATTTATACCGGGCTAACCGCCCTTATGGTTCATCAGTCACTCCCTTCGGAAGAGAATAACCCGCGCTATAGTAAGGCAATGCCGTGGTGGTGGGCCAGCTGGGCACTGAACGCCCTATTCGGGCGTTTTTTCTCACAGAATGATCCACAAAGCATTGTTATCTCGGATATAACAACGAAACTCAATTTACCGGCTGCGCTGGGTCTGCATCAGAGTCTGGAAATAGGCAAGACAGAGGTATCGGGAACCGAAAAGTACCTGCGGATTCCCGTTAGCCTGTATACTGGCTGGCTCACAGCCGCCACGGTGGTAGGAACGCCAAACACCGTGTTGACGCTCAACGCCTGGAAACCCGACGAAGAGCACGACGGCCCCATTGCTGCGGGTATTCTGGGAGCCACAGCGGGAGCCGGTTACCTTATTGCCAGACGGCTAAACGACCCCTGGTACATGGCGCCTTTTGTGGCTGGCTTTTCGGGCATTGCCACTCGGCAGATGAAAAAACAACCTGTTGTTGGCTGGACGGCGGTGGGTCTGGCAGCCATCTATACCGGTTTGCTGGCCTATTGGCTCCCAAAAGGTAAGTTTCGTGATTTTGTGACTGCATTGGACGATACGGAGACCGACGAGTACTAATAAAAATAGCCATCCATCCTAATCAGGACAGTCGTGTTCAAAAATGCAAGAAGCCGCCTTTGTTTTCACAAAGGCGGCTTCTTGCGTTGAGACAGGTAGCTACTTTACCAGGCTATCTCCGTACTGTGTGCTGGTTACAGACTATAAACTAATCAGGATTTTTTATAAAAAAATTATAGATCAGACTAAGGGTAAGTCTTTATATTCGTGTCATTCCAGTACCTGACCGCCCAATCAATGATAACTGGATCCAAAGGCCAACCGTTGTTTAATCAAGGGGACCCAATTCGGCCTGTGAATGAGCATGACCGCACGACTCAGGTTGTAGACAACGAGCATATTATCCGCTCGGCCTTTGCCAATTCGCCCGAAAAGGGGTTTGAGTCCCTATTCCGATTATACTATCTGCCCCTTTGCAGTCATGCCGTACGCTTTGTGTACACACAGGAGGTTGCCGAAGATATAGTAGGCGACGTTTTTTATCAACTCTGGAAAACCGGTGCCTATGCTACGATTCAGCATACCTACCGAACCTATCTCTACGCAGCCGTACGACACAGAGCGCACAATTACCTGCGCGATGAACTGACAGGTAACCGTACCGCTTCTTCGCTCGATCAGGTAGACGACGGTCGGCTGGACGAGACGCCCCAGACTCTCATTGAATATGATGAACTGTTTCAGCGGATAGAAAAAGTGATTCACGAATTACCTCCGCAATGTCAGCGAATATTTCTGATGAGCCGGTTCGAAAATCGAAAAAATCAGGAGATCGCTGATGAACTGGGTTTAGCCCTCAAAACCGTAGAAGCGCATATGGCTCGTGCCCTTCAACAACTACGACGAGTCTTTCTGACGATAGGATCAATCCTTTTTGTCGTCTTTTCCTAGCATACAATCTCTTCCCCGTGTCCAACAATCAACCACCCTTTATGGACGATATTGTTAACAAAGCGGTTTTGTTCGATTACTTCTCCGGTCGTGTGAGCCCATTACAGAAAAAGTCCGTTGAAAGTTGGCTGGATGGGCCCGGTAATCGTGAATTATACTATCAATGGCTGCACGAATGGGAAATGAGCCGTTTGCAGGTAACGGCCAACTGGCAGTATGCGTACGAAAAAACAATGTCGCGACTGACTGATTCGACAGACGAACCTCAGGAGGAGCAACAGCCAAACCACTGGAAAATAGGCACACTAAGGCAGTGGATAAACCGAAGCTGGCTCATAGCCGCTTCCTTACTCCTGACCCTGGCTGTTTGCAGTTGGCTGTTTCGCGATGTCCTGTTTTATAAAACCGTTCGCACGGGCTTTGGTGAGATCCAAAGCCTGACCTTATCAGATGGTTCGACCATCGTACTCAACGCCAACTCGTCACTTCGCTTCCTGCGGTTCGGCTTTGGTGAATGGACACTACCTACTGATGCTTCTTATCAAAATCCAAGAACCGTGGAACTGGCCGGCGAGGCCGACTTTTCAATCCGGCACTTGCCCGATCACCAGCCTTTTATCGTGATGACGCCCAAAGGGTTAGATATACTCGTGCTTGGAACGCAGTTTACGGTATTCAGCCGGGAGCGTGCCACCCGGGTAGTACTCCGGTCGGGTAGTATTCGATTGAGCAGTCAGCGAAAAAATGAACGGCCACTACTGATGCACCCTGGTGACCTGGCCGTACTAAACCAGCAGGGAAGGCTGGCCCTGACCCGGACGGCCCATCCGGAAACAATGGCATCCTGGAAAAACCATCGCTTTACTTTCGAGCTGACATCCCTTCGGGAAATTGCCAATATGCTCCACGAAAATTATGGTTTGACCGTAGTCATTGAAAATCCACAGTTAGCCAATCGTACTATTTCAGGCTCATTCACCGCCCGAAACGCGAATGAGATACTACAACTGATAGCCCAGTTGCTTCAAATAAATTATGCCCGCGATAACGACCACGTTTCATTCACTAGTTAATGCCCAACCACAAAACCAATTAATTACATGCTGTACACTATACGTTTATTATCTGTCTCACTGGTCTGTTCGCTGGTAGCGGCAGGTCACCCCGGACTGGCACAGTTTGTGGCAAAGGCCAGCACATTTCCCCGAACAACGTACCAGGCCGCACAGCCGCAGGCACTGTTACTACGTGATGTGCTGAACCAGTTCAAAACGCGCTACAAGGTTGATATCCTGTTTGAGGACCGCCTGGTTAGTGACCACCTGATTGATCCCGATATAATCGAACCTTCGGCCTCGCTGGAAAAAAACCTGACGAAACTACTAAAACCAAAGGGGCTTCGGTTCACGAAAATAAGGTATGGCGTTTATGCTGTCCTGGCTGATAACAAGACCAGAAAGCTAACGCTAACCGACGATATAGATCGTTTGTCTACGCCTGCGCTGCTCCTTAAAGACCAACCAGAGTCTGCTCAGTCAATCCAGCTCAAAACGAAGGAACTGAGCCTTGTTGCCACCGATCAGACGGTAAATGGACGGGTGACCGATGGCGCTATGGGTGGTGGACTACCCGGTGTGAGTGTTGTGGTGAAAGGAACGAGTCGGGGCACCACAACGGATACCGATGGTAATTTTCGGGTTACGGTACCCGAGCAGAATGTTACGAACACGCTGACACTTGTTTTCTCCTTTATTGGCTACGCTACTCAGGAAATAGTGGTGGGCAACAGAAACACGGTGAACGTGACGATGGCAGCCGATGATAAAACCCTGAATGAAATTGTAGTGGTTGGTTATGGCACCCAAAACCGGCGTGAGTTAACCGGATCGGTGGCTTCCATACAAACACAGACCATTAAAGACCAACCCGTTACGAATGTAGTGGAAGGTCTCACGGGCCGGATGCCGGGGGTATTGATCCAGCAAAATACGGGAGCACCCGGAAATGCACCTTCCATTAAAGTACGGGGCCTAGGGTCTATCAGTGCCGGGAATGGGCCGCTAATCGTTGTAGATGGCCAGCCGTTAAATTCAGGCACTACAACTAATGCGGGTGGGCTGAATCAGATTAATCCAAATGACATTGAGAAAATCGACGTACTTAAAGATGCGTCCGCAACGGCCATTTACGGGTCGCGGGGGTCGAATGGCGTAGTAATGGTGACGACCAAGCGGGGTAAATCGGGGCAGAGCCGTATCAATTTCGACTTTTACACGGGTACGCAGGAAATCAGCAAGAAAATGGATATGCTCAATGCCCAGCAATTTGCTGACTACTCGAAAGAAGCCTTCAACACCGCCTATTTAGAGCGCGTACCGGGTTCGCTGGCGAGCGACCCGAATTCGGTCCGTGCGTCCGGACAGCGTTACCGATACCCACGGGGCGAATTTCCCGGCGTTGATTTTGATAACCCAGCCAGTTTGACCAGCTATGATTATCAGGACTTGATTTTTCAGAAAGCTCCCATCAGCAATTATCAGTTGTCAGCCGGAGGAGGGACCGAAAAAGTACAGTATTTCATATCCGGCAACTACCTCAAACAGGATGGTATCATCAAAAAATCAGGCATCGACCGTTACACTGTTCGCTCTAATATCGACGCGCAGCTGTCGTCCAAACTCAAAGTTGGATTGAGTTTCAGCCCATCGTTCATGACTGAAAACCGAGTTAACTCCGATGGACACTGGGCGGGCAACGGCGTAATCAATGCCGCCCTGTCTTTACCCCCATTCATCCCCATTTACCAGGCAGATGGTGTTACCTACAATTCTCAGGCTTTTTATGCGGCTCCCTACGACTGGCCCGGCATTACGAACCCGGTTGCCAACATTACCGAAGTAGACAATAAAGTAACGCAACTCCGGTTACTAGGTAATGCCTACGTCGAACTATCGATCTGGAAAAGTCTGCGCTACCGGGGCACGATTGGGGCTGATTTGAATTACCTGCGCCAGAATCAGTACCAGACCTCGGCGTTACCCCTAAATCAGTTATTACCCCCAAACGTCAGCACGGGGTCATCCTACACCAACCAGAACATCAACTGGGTAACCAACCACACCCTCAACTATACGCTTGACCTGAGTACAACTCACCATCTGGAGGCTTTGGTAGGCCTTGAATCGCAGCGGAATGATTACCAGGAAAACCGGGTGAATGCCAACAGCTTTCCGAACGACATTGTGCGGACGGTCAATGCGGGTACGATTATCGGTGGAACATCCTATCAGGATCAGTGGTCGCTGGCATCCTATTTTGCCCGTGTCACGTACAGTTATAAGGATCGGTATCTGTTCAACGCATCCGTTCGTCGCGATGGCTCGTCCCGTTTCGGAGCCGTTAGCCGCTATGGTACGTTTCCTTCAGCCTCCATCGGCTGGCGCATTATCGAAGAGCCATTCATGAAAACGCTCCCCGTTTTTTCAGAACTTAAACTGAGAGCCAGTTATGGCCTGGCAGGTAATAATGCCTTTACCAGTAATTACCCGGCCATTGGCGTACTCAGTAAAGATAATTACGTACTGGGCAACACGTTAGCCAACGGGCTGGCAACCAGCAGCATTGCCAACTCTCAGTTAGGTTGGGAGAAGAGCCGCCAAACCGATGTTGGTCTCGATGTGGGCGTTTTTCAGAACCGCATCCTGTTCACGGTCGATTATTACAAACGGATTACGACAGACCTGCTGCTTTCCGTCCAGGTGCCCACGCTGACCGGTTTCTCAAACGCTGTTCGGAACATCGGTCAGGTTGAAAATAAAGGGATGGAATTTTCTCTCTCGACCCGCAACATCAACGGATCAGGCGCGGGCAGCTTTACCTGGACAACCGACCTCAACCTGTCTTTCAACCGGAACAAAGTGCTGGCCCTCGGACCCACGGGCGATCCTATCCGTAGCGGTACGGGCGTGGGCGAGACCAACATTACTATAATCGGGCAGCCATTAGGGAGTTTCTTTGGCTACCGGCAGTTGGGCATTTTTCAGAGTCAGGCCGATCTGGACGGGTATCCGCACTTCTCTGATAGCCGCCCCGGCGATGTGAAGTTTGAGGATGTAAACGGGGATGGCAAGATTACCGCCGACGACCGGACAACGATTGGTAATAACCAACCGGACTTTATTTATGGTATCACCAACTCGTTTTCGTTCAAAGGGTTCGATCTGGGTATTGTAGCACAGGGCGTTCAGGGCGGACAGATTCTGAATTTATCCCGTCGTTTCTACGAGAATCTGGAAGGCAATGCCAATGAATTGACAACCGTACTGAATCGCTGGCATTCGGCACAAGACCCCGGCAATGGCCAAACGCCACGGGCCAATACCCGTAGTACGGGCAACAACAACCAGGTATCGAGCCGGTGGGTGGAAAGTGCTTCATACTTTCGGATTCGTAACATTACGCTAGGCTATAACTTACCGCGTACCGTCATGCAAAAGATTAAAGTACAGTCGCTGCGGGTGTATGCGGGTGTGCAGAATGCCGTTACGTTTTCCAAATACCTGGCCTACAACCCCGAAGTAAGCGGGTACGAAGGGCCCCTGACGGGTGGCGTCGATTACGGGTCCTATCCGTTAGCACGTACCTACACCATTGGCTTAAACCTGGGCTTTTAACCCTTCACCCCGATCCCCATGAAAACAAACTATATTCTTGTCGGCTTGCTAACGCTCACCCTGACTGCCTGTAAAGAGCAATTTCTGGATCTTTCTCCGGTCTCTTCCGTTGGCACCTCTAACTTTTTCAAAACCCAGTCGGATATTCTGACGGCCCTGAACGGTGCTTACGGTGCATTACAATTCGCCGGACAATACGGTCAACTGTATGTAGTGGCCGAAATTCCATCCGACGATACCAGCCCGGTGCTTTCGGGTTCGGTCACGGACCAGGACGAGTTCGATAAATTCTACGTCCGCACCACGAATCCGTACATTCTGGCCCGCTGGAGTGATGGTTACCGGGGCATTTATCGCTGCAACACTGTTATCGAGCGAATTGCCGGGATTACAATGGACGAAACGATCAAAAAGCGCATCGTGGGCGAAGCCAAATTTCTAAGGGCACTAATGTATTTCAACCTGGTCCGGGTATTTGGTGATGTTCCCCTGGTACTCACCGAAATCACGGACCCACTGCAGGGATACGACTATGGTCGTGCGCCGGTGGCTGATGTGTACGCCCAGATTATTAAGGATTTGAGCGATGCCGAAGCAGCCCTGCCCATTAGTTATGCCGTTTCCGATGTGGGGCGGGCTACAAGCGGAGCCGCCAAAAGTTTGCTGGGTAAAGTCTACCTAACCCAAAAGCGCTATGCCGATGCCGCTGCGAAACTGAAGGAAGTAATCGACCTGGGCACGTATGCGCTACTGCCGAACTACGCCGATTTATTTGTGGCCGCCAACAAGAACAGCAAAGAGTCGATATTCGAGGTTCAGTACAAAAAAGGAAACATTGGCGAGGGAAGCGGGTATGCCAACACCTACGCGCCCGAAAATTCCGGTAATGCGGTGATTGCTTTTGGGGGGGGCGGAAACAACCACCCAACACCCGATCTGGCGACAAGCTACGAAGCAAACGACCCACGCAAAAACGTGTCGCTGGCGACTAGTTACATAAATAGCAGTGGCGCAAAAATCGACTATTACTACATCAAAAAGTACGCCGATCCACCAGTCGTCAATGGTGATTCGGGCGATGACTGGTATGTGCTGCGCTACGCCGATGTGCTGCTCATGTATGCCGAAGCCCTGAACGAAACGGGTAAATCAGCCGACGCATTACCCTACCTGAATCAGGTTCGGAAGCGGGTGGGGCTGGTGGATAAAACGACAACCGTACAGGCGGATCTACGTCTGGCCATCGAGCAGGAACGGCGGGTGGAACTGGCGTTTGAAGGGCATCGCTGGTTCGACCTTGTTCGCACGGGACGGGCGTTGCCTGTTCTTCAGGCTAAAGCGACGGCCATCGGCATAAAAACTGTGCTCACGGAGAACAATCTTATTTTCCCCATTCCACAAAGTCAGATCGACATTAACGCCACCAAGATCAAACAGAATCCGGGGTATTGATGGTTGGTAAATAACGAACGAAGCGGCAGGAGCATTAAATTGCTCCTGCCGCTTCGTTCGTTATACAGCGATTGGTCTGTCTGGCAGGGCAACTCAGGCAGTTTCTTTCTTTAATTTGTCCCGTAGCTGGAATAGTTCATCCCGATAACGGGCGGCCTCCAGAAAGTCAAGGTCTTTGGCGGCCCGCTCCATTTTCGATTGTGTTTCGTTAATCATTTTCTCCAGATCGCCCTTGCCCATGTACCGAACGATGGGATCGGCAGCAATGCGGATTTCTTCCGGCTCCACGTAAAAGTGTTTTACCTTCGAGTCGGCCACTTTGGTTTGCCCCATGATAGACTCCCGCGATTTCAGTACCGTTGTGGGTGTTATTCCATTCTCGGTGTTGTACTGCATCTGAATCGCCCGACGACGGTTGGTTTCGTCAATTGCTTTCTGCATCGAGCCGGTAATCCGGTCGGCATACATGATTACCTTACCGTTGGCATTCCGGGCAGCGCGTCCTATCGTCTGAATCAGGGACCGAATGTCGCGCAGGAAACCCTCTTTATCCGCGTCCATAATCGCCACCAGCGACACTTCGGGCAGATCGAGTCCTTCGCGCAACAGGTTGACGCCTACCAGAACGTCGAAATTACCCAGGCGCAGGTCGCGCAGAATCTCAACCCGATCCAGGGTTTTCACTTCCGAGTGAATGTACCGGGTTTTAATACCCACGCGGTCCAGGTACTTGGTGAGTTCTTCGGCCATCCGTTTAGTCAGCGTGGTGACCAGTACCCGTTCTTTCTGCTTGACCCGGCTCTCAATGGAATCGAGCAGATCATCGATCTGGTTCAAACTCGGCCGAACGTCGATTTCGGGATCGAGCAGACCAGTTGGGCGGATAATCTGTTCTACTACAACGCCTTCACTCTTCCGTAGTTCGTAGTCCGATGGGGTGGCCGATACGTAAATGGTCTGGCCCGACAAATCCTCAAATTCCTGAAAGGTGAGCGGGCGGTTATCCATCGCGCTGGGCAACCGGAAACCGTAATCGACCAGTGCCGTTTTTCGGGAACGGTCGCCCCCCCACATAGCCCGAATTTGCGGGAGCGTCGCGTGGCTTTCGTCGATAACCATCAGGTAATCATCCGGAAAATAGTCGAGCAGGCAGAAGGGTCGCTGACCCGGCAGACGCTTATCGAAATACCGCGAGTAGTTTTCAATGCCGGAACAATAGCCCAGTTCACGCATCATTTCGAGGTCGAATTCAGTACGTTCCCGAATGCGCGTCGCTTCCATTTCGCGAAACTCCGACTCAAAATACCGCACCTGTGACACCATGTCATCCTGAATTTGATGAATAGCTCCGTTCAACGTGTCACGGCCCGTAACAAACAGGGTAGCCGGAAAAATAGTCACCAGAGTTTCGTCCGACAGTTTGCGGCCTGTGCCGGGGTCGATGCGCTGAATCGTTTCAATTTCATCGCCAAAGAAAATGACCCGGTAGGCAAAGTCGGCGTAGGCCACATACAGGTCGACCGTATCCCCTTTCACCCGGAAGTTGCCCCGCTCAAAATCACCTTCTGTCCGGCTGTAGAGAATGCTGACCAGCTGATGCAGAAACTGATTACGGCTCATCCGCTCCCCTACCCCAATCCGAACCACATTTCGCTTGAATTCTTCGGGGTTACCCATGCCATAAATGCAGGATACGGAGGCCACCACAATCACATCCCGCCGACCACTCATAAGGGCCGACGTAGCAGCCAGGCGCAGCTTATCAATTTCTTCGTTGATAGCCAGGTCTTTCTCAATGTAGGTACCGGTGGTAGCGATGTATGCCTCGGGCTGGTAATAGTCGTAATAGGAGATAAAGAATTCGACGGCGTTTTCGGGGAAGAACTGCTTGAATTCGCCGTAGAGCTGGGCTGCCAGCGTTTTATTATGACTGACTACCAGCGTTGGTCGGTTAGTCTGCGCAATCAGGTTGGCGATGGTATACGTCTTGCCTGATCCCGTTACGCCGAGCAGAACCTGGGATTGTTCGCCCTGATTGGTACCCTTTACCAGTTGTTCAATAGCCTTCGGCTGATCGCCGGTAGGCTGAAATTCTGAGGTTAATTTGAAGTTCATTAGCCGCGTTGATAATCT
The DNA here is from genome assembly GCF_000374085.1 of Spirosoma spitsbergense DSM 19989. Lineage (GTDB taxonomy): Bacteria > Bacteroidota > Bacteroidia > Cytophagales > Spirosomataceae > Spirosoma > Spirosoma spitsbergense. The sequence continues at coordinate 91,993 of NZ_KB893422.1, forward strand.
GGCTAATTTACACAGATTTGAGCCCGATTACAAGGGCGTTTTTGAAAAAACTCCCACGCGCGCAGTGCTGGTAACGGCGTTGTGTACCTACCTTACGTAGACCGGATAGCCCGGCCAAAGCGGTTACCAGCAGCGCTGGAATTCTGATCGACAAAAGTCTGTTCCTGCCCGTCCTGTAACTATATGTTCCACAAACGTCAGCCATTTGGTACGCAGTAAACGCGGAACTGGCCCAGTGAATAATCCACGAAAGAAACCATAGAAACAGGGAAGTCAGTTGGAATTTATTCCGTTATTTTGACTGCGTATCGTGCGTCGGGCAAAATCCGGGGTACGATACATTTCTCAACAACACCCGGTAAAACGAATGCCCCAACCTAAATTTGCCCGGGAGTCGACCACGGTAATGACCGAAATGGTACTCCCCAATGATACGAATACGCTAAATAACCTGATGGGTGGGCGGCTATTGCACTTCATGGACATTGCCGCGGCAATTGCCGCCCAAAAGCATTCCAACCGCATTGTTGTTACGGCCTCTGTCGACAATGTATCCTTCGCCCAGCCTATCCGCCTGGGCAATATCGTAACCATGCAGGCGCAGGTGACCCGCTCGTTCAACTCCTCGATGGAGGTATTTATTGATGTTTGGGCTGAAGATATTCCGGCGGGTATTCGGGTCAGCACCAATAGTGCTTTTTACACATTCGTGGCGGTCGATCAGAGTGGGCGCCCCATCGAAGTGCCCGCCGTTATCCCCGAAACCGATGATGAGAAAGCCCGCTACAAAAGTGCCCTGCGCCGACGGCAGTTGCGGCTGGTACTGGCCGGGCGTATGAACCCGACGGATGCGACGGAATTGCGGGAGTTTTTACAGGTTTGAAGTTTACGGTATTCGGTTGGCTGACGCATCATAATTGGGCGTCAGCCAACCGAATACCTCAAACCGTAAACCGCCTACCTCAATTCGGCACCTTCAACGATTGCCAGGTAACCATTTGCCACTGATTTCCCTTGCGGATATATACATCGGTGTATTTGAGCGTAGTGTTGATGGTTTCGCCGTTGTTGGTTGCCTTGATCAGGCATTTTCCATTGATGATGGCCGTGTTGCCATACACCCGCACCTCCTGCTCCTGGCTCTCGATAGAATCGTACTTCGATTTTCCATCCCGGATGGACTGAATATACGATTGCTTGGTATCGGTATTTCCGTTCGAGTGATTGTAAACCAGGTCATCGGCCAGCACGCGATCCAGCATGGCGTAGTCTTTCTTCACCTGCGCTTCGAACCGTTGTTTTTCCGCTGCCAGTACGGCCTTCTCTACGCCGGAGCTATTCTTTTTGACCGCCAGGGCTCCCGCAGACGGTGATACCGGTGTCTGCGCCCGGGCGAATGAGACCGTTAAGATCAGGGCAAGGACAACGAGGGTTTTCATAGTTTTAAGGGATTATGCTTTGAACAGAAAATAATTCATGCCTTTGTGCAGGCGTTCACTTCGGGGCTTGCATCTGCGTAATGGCCTGATAGACCAGCACTTTGAATTTGTCGCTCAAATCGCCGTAACTATTCGGCACTTTCTGGGTGTAAATCAGGGCAACGATGCCTTCTTTTGGGTCTACCCAATACGTAGTACCAAAGAAACCACCCCAGTCAAAACTACCCTGCGAAACCGGTAACTGGGCCGCACTTTTCTCGGACGTGATGGCAAAGCCCAGCCCGAACTTATTGTTTCCCTGGTTCAGTTCCCCAATCTGGTTGGTGGTAATCAACCGTACCGTGGTGGGACTCAGTATCCGCTTACCGTTGTATTCTCCACCGTTCAGCATCATTTGCAGAAAGATAGCGTAATCGTACAGGGTAGACGATAGGCCCGCTCCGCCGGAATAGTACGTACCTGCCAGTTTTGGATAATCGGCCGATATACCCCCCTGGGCAGGCATTGGCTGAATCGCTTTTTCAGCATCTTCGGTATACACCTTCGTCAAACGGTTTTGTAAAGGGGCAGGCAGGTAGAAATAGGTATCGTTCATGCCCAGCGGATCGAACAGGCGGGTGCGCAGAAACTGGTCGAGAGACTGACCGGACAGTACTTCAATCAAACGCCCTACCAGATCGACGCTCAGGCCGTAGGTCCATTTTTCGCCGGGCTGGTGCACCAGGGGCAACGCTCCCAGCCGGTTCATCGCGTCTTCCAGCGTACCACCGGGCGTACCAATACCACTCGGAATGCCGTATTTGGCGTACAGGGCCACCGCTTCTTTGGAACCAATACCCGGATAGCTAATGCCAGACGTGTGGGTTAGCAGTTGCCGAATCGTAATTTCCCGTTTGGCCGGTACGGTGGTAAACGTCGTATCTTTTTCGTTGAATTTATCCACCACTTTCGGGCTTTTGAACGCCGGAATGTATTTGGATATGGGTTCGTCGAGCAGGAATTTACCTTCTTCAAAGAGCATCATCAGCCCGATGCTGGTGATGGCTTTCGTTTGGGAGGCAATCCGGTAAATCGCGTCGCGTTTGAGGGCGGTTTTGGCCTGCATGTCGTCCAGGCCATAGGCTTTGTGATACACGATACGGCCGTTACGGGCCACCAGCACGCCTACTCCTGCCTGCCGCCCTTTGGCGATATAGTCATTGATGACGCCGTCCATGCGCTGAAGCCGGGACGTACTCATGCCCACCGTTTCGGCGGCTGCTTCTTTCAGAACCGGATTTGCCGACGTTGATTGGGCAATCGTAATTTGTGGGGTAGCTGTACTAAAAAAACCGGCCACGAGGCCGGTTAATACGAATATTTTCATAAAAGACCGGAGTTTAAGAACCGGCACGAAGTTAGTTATTTCATCGTACCCGTTATGCTCCCCTGCCGGGAAAGTGTGACACCACTTTGCAGGGTTTCGGTAGTGGTATTCATCACAATGGTTTTATCGATAAACTGACCAGTGGCAGTGTATTTGGCATTAGCATACGTTTTACCGTCGAAGACCAGCGACTCAGTCTGTTTATCAATGACTGTAAACGTTTTTTCGCTCAGCTCAGCCGTTACATTCTGTTTGGTTGCATTGTTAAAGAACAATTCAAGATAAAGCTGATTCATAGCCTGTGCTTTCGAGACGGTAATCTTTACCGTTCCGCTTTCACGATTCGATTCCAGGCTATTGTTGACCAGTGTCGATGCCTGATAGCCACCATCATACACACCAACGTATTGATCGCGGGGGTCAACGCCATCGACACCGCCCGATTTTTTGCAGGCGGTAGTCAGCGAGCCAATAATAAGTAAAGCCAGTAACGAAGTACGCAATGAACGTACGGCGTAGGGAATAGTCATGATAATATGTTAGTGGTTATGTTCATACGTTTCCTATCAAACGCTGTACCAGCTTTTTCCAGTATAGAAAGGCCCAAAAAGGCCGAATTTACGTAGGTTTACAGCATGGCAGAACGCTACGATAATCAACTCTCCTACGGGGCTAATAACCTGGTAGTCGCTTTATCGGCTACCGAAGTAGCCAAAGTTTTCCGGGGCGACACGCGCTCGGATATTGGTTCGGAAGCAGAGAAGCTGAAAGTAGCCAACGGCATCAACGAGCTGCTCGTTCACTTCATTCGGCTCGATTACGATGATGAAAAGGATTGGGATATGCTCATTCTGGAACGGCTCTATCCGCTGGATTTTCGTAGTCTGGAAATCAGCATACGGGAACTGTTTCTGGACGTATTTGAAGACGAACTCCGTACCCTTCATCAGGCCGGGTTTGTCCACCGCGATATTCGTCGCCCATCTGACCAAACGGGTGAGCGATACGATAACGTGTTTCTGACCGACCGGGGTTTACGATTAATAGACGCGGGTATCTCCGCGCTTAAAGAGCAGGTGGGTGATAAGTTATTCGGGAAATACCGGGAGGTAGAAGAGCGGGGAATGGCCGAATTCCGGGCGTATTTTCTGAGCCGATAAGCATCCGTAATAAGTACGCTAAAATTAACCGGTTACCTCATGACGATAAAAACCCTCATCCTGTCCGTTTTCGTCTTCCTGTGCATTTCCTCATCGCTGATAGCGCAGCCGGTTGCTAAAACATCGGCCAAGCCACGCACTATCATTACGACCGATGGCGAGGTCGATGATGTCGACACGTTTATCCGGATGTTGCTGTATAGCAACGAGTTTAATGTGGTGGGGCTGGTGTACAGTAGTTCGCAGTGGCACTACAAAGGGGATGGTAAAGGCACCAAATTCACCTCCGAGATGGCCAGTACTGTAAAACGATACGGCGAACTCACGGAGCTACGCTGGCCCGGCACTACCTGGATGGAGGAGTACATCAACAAGTACCGGGAGGTGTATCCTAACCTGACCAAACATGCAAAAGGCTACCCCACGCCCGATTATCTGCTGAGTCTCGTACGAATCGGCAACATTGATTTCGAAGGCGAGATGAACCGTGATACGGAAGGGTCGGATTTTATCAAGACCATTTTGCTCGATAATGATCCCAGTCCAGTTTACCTCCAAATCTGGGGCGGCACCAATACCGTGGCCCGCGCCCTGAAATCCATTGAAGACCAGTATAAAAATACGCCCAACTGGCCGACAATCGCCAAAAAAGTAAGTGACAAAGCCATCATCTACGCCGTACTGGACCAGGATGCTACCTACCAGACATACGTGGCTCCGAACTGGCCGCACATCAAAGTGCTGTACAATGCCGATCAGTTCTGGAGTTTTGCCTACCTGTGGCCCCGTGTTGTTCCAGCCGAATTGCAGACCTACCTGAGTGGAAAGTGGTTTGCCGAACACATCAAATTTAACCACGGGCCGTTGCTAAGTGCCTACTACCTCTGGGGCGATGGTCAGAAAATTGCGGGTGATCCCGAACACACGCATGGCGATCCGGAAGAAGCCAAAAAATACAAACTGAACCAGTATGACTTCATTTCGGAAGGGGATTCACCCGCGTTTTTCTACCTGATTGATGTGGGCCTTCGCAGCAAGGAAGACGTTTCGTACGGGGGCTGGGGTGGGCGCATGATCCGGTCAGCAACCAATCCTTACCGCTGGGAAGATGGCAAAACCGTAACCGACTACGACCCGTACACAAAAAAACAGGATGCTGCCTACCCGCAAACACGCTGGATTCCGGCCCTGCAAAACGACTTTGCCGCCCGCGCCGACTGGTGCGTGAAATCCTATACAGAAGCGAATCACCCACCCGTTGTCAGCCTCACGCATGCCCACGACCTGCGGGTGAAACCGGGGCATCGCGTAACCCTGAGCGGCTCCGCCACCGACCCCGACAGCAACCCGGTTAGCTATCGGTGGTGGCAGTATGAAGAAGTGGACTCGTACCCGGGTAACGTAATGATTCAGCAGCCGGATCAGGCAAAAACATCGTTTGTCGTACCTAGAGATGCGTCAGCCGGGCAAACCATTCACCTGATTCTGGAAGTGACCGATAAAGGAACCCCGGCCCTAACCCGTTATCGACGCGTTATTGCGACGGTTGTTGATTGATACATACCGGCTTAGTCATCGATCAGCACTTTATACTCCGGGTCTTCCATGATATTCACCTCAATGAGGCTTTTAGCATTCGTCAGAAGTCGGCGGCAATCGGGGCTCAGGTGTTTCAGGTGAACGGTTTTGCCGGCCTGTTGATAACTGGCCGTGAGTTTACTCAGTGCTTCGATGCCCGACATATCCGCCACCCGGCTGTCCTGAAAATCAATGATAACTTCGTCGGGGTCACCGGCTACGTCGAACTTCTCCCGGAAGGCCGTCACTGAGCCGAAGAACAGTGGTCCGTACAGTTCATAATGCTTGACGCCTGCTTCGTCGATGTGCTTTCTGGCGCGAATACGCCGGGCATTTTCCCAGGCAAATACCAGGGCTGAAATAATAACACCAATCAGCACCGCCAGTGCCAGATTATGGAACAGAACCGTTACGCCCGCCACCAGTACCATCACCATCACATCGTGCCACGGCATTTTGCCGAAGGTTTTCAAACTGGCCCACTCGAAGGTGCCGATAGCCACCATAATCATCACGCCGGTCAGCGCAGCCATCGGCAGTTTTTCGATGACTGGGGCACCGAACATGATAAACGCCAGCAGCATAACCGACGCAACAATACCCGACAGCCGGGCCCGCGCACCCGACGAAATATTAATCAGGCTTTGGCCAATCATGGCGCATCCCCCCATGCCCGACAAAAAGCCACTGGTTACGTTGGCAACACCCTGGGCCACACACTCTTTGTTTCCACGGCCCCGGGTGTTGGTAATTTCGTCGATCAGATTGAGTGTCAGCAGGCTTTCTACCAGGCCTACTCCGGCCACAATCAGCGCGTACGGAAAAATGATGGAGAGCGTTTCCAGCGTAAATGGCAGGGCGGGAATGTGGAATGGCGGAAAGCCCCCCTCAATGGAGGCAATGTCGCCCACGGTGCGCGTGTCGATGTTCAGGCCAATAGCAATCAGCGACACCACAATGATAGCCACCAGCGATGATGGAACGGCTTTCGTTAGCCGGGGTAATCCCCAGATAATACCCATCGTCAAAACAACCAGCCCCAGCATGGTAACTAACGGGGTGCCTGACAGCCAATGCTGTGCACCCGATGCATCGGCCGTTTTGAACTGCGCCATCTGCGAAAGAAAAATAACGATGGCCAGTCCGTTGACGAACCCAAACATAACGGGCTGCGGCACCAGCCGGATAAATTTCCCCAGGCGTAGCAGACCCGCCCCAATCTGCATCAGCCCTGCCAGTATAACGGCGGCAAATACATACTCAACGCCATGCTCCAGCACCAGGCTCACCAGCACCACAGCAACCGCCCCGGTAGCCCCGGAAATCATACCAGGCCGCCCGCCCAGAATGGAGGTAATGAGGCCCATCGTGAAAGCGGCATACAGGCCGGTAAGCGGAGACAGGCCGGCAATCAGCGCAAACGCAACCGCTTCGGGAATGAGGGCCAGTGCTACCGTAAGCCCGGAAAGTACTTCGTTTTTATAGTCGACACGCTGTTTGAAATCAAACAGATTGAGATAAGAATGCATACTGGTTTTATCAATTACAATGAATAAATAGCAAGATTACCGGGTGTAATAACTGCGAAATGATTACAGGATATTTGTATCGAACAAGACCAGGGCCGTAAGGCACTGGATGAACAGAAAGAAATCCCCCATGCGTTAGCACTGGCAGGTTGCAATCGGTAAAGAATGAAGCAGTCAGGTGGTTAATCGGGCAAAAAACTATGCGAACGCTCAGCAGTCACCGGGCGGTGCTGCATCCTAACGGCAGAGTGTCAGAAAGGGCTTTATCAGGGTGGAGTACTCGTCAAGTGATACTGGCATTCGTTGCTTTATTCTGCAAAAATCGACGAATTTGTCCGATAAAAGGCATAAGCACCGGAGTTACTTCCAATAAGTACAAACAAACCTCCTTTAATGCTATCGGCACTAATGATTTCGTGTTATTTACCTTCTGCTCCTCCCACCGAAGGGACAGAAGATGAATGTAAGATAAAGTTGTATCAGGGCCGTAATGACCAACCGGAGCGGTTGATTAATTTATGCGAATACGGAATTAACGACGGCCCGTTATGGCCCTAACGGAGGCAGGAGTGAGTATAATAGAGCGAAAAATAGTAGTTGGTAAAAACGACTTTTCGACGGCATACTAGTCGACTATTCGGAGAACGCAGTAGGTATCCCAGTGTCTGCTCCGAATAGTTACTTTTATGCCAGAAAAATAAATAAAGGTAAAGCGGTCAAAGTTTACATTCACCGCCTGTTATTTCACCTGTCTGCTGGCTGGCATGGCGTTGATTCCCTGTAGCGTGCCGGGACTGAACGCAAATACCTTCACTTCGCTTAGCAAAATTCGTTCCTTATTATCATAACTCCGGGGTAGCACATTGGTCGGCACAATAGGGTTGGGCCCTTCCCGGTAATGGGTAAAGCAAAAAGCAATGGGCAGGATGTATTTTCCGGCCAGTGCAGGACTCAGGGGCGGCATGTGCTTCAGTCCCGCTTCTATCTCATAATCAAACCTATAGTTCTTACTCATTTGGGTGCTCATTTTAGGATAAAGCACGGAAACATCCCGAATATGCCCCGTTTCGTCGATACTGAATCCGGCATAGAAACGACCATAAACAGCTCTGGAAGCGGGTTCGGCAGGATAGTGTATCCACTGGACAATAGTCTGATTAAAAACCGGGTCCTGCTCCAGCGCAGCAGGCGCATTTTGTGCACTCACCAGTCGGCTCAGCAATAATAGGCTTAGCAGGATCGCTTTCGTCAGTTTACCCATCTTTTTACCTTTTTATTAAACTTTTAATATACGTTATACAATTTTTATATACAATAATTTTGCCAATAATAATTTTTCACACTAAATTAAGTGGTACTCTGACAATTCTTGTGGTTAACTTGGTCTATGCAGGAAACCGACTTCTACCAACAGCTTTTAGCCTTGCCTGATTTGCAGGTGCAGCGGGTCGAATATACACCGACTCGAATTACACTATTTTGCCAACTCCAAACCAACAGCCAGGCCTGCCCTTCCTGTCTCAAGCAAACCACCCAACTCAATCAGTACTTAACCAGGCAAGTGCGCGATCTAGATATGTCGGGCCGCCAAGTCTGGTTGCACATACGTATCCGCCAGTTCATCTGTCAAGA
>NZ_KB893423.1 GCF_000374085.1 Spirosoma spitsbergense DSM 19989
AAGACGATCATGATAATATCACTCAACTCGTGATAACATTTGCCACTTTGGCGCGGGTCATCAACCTCAAAAAAAAAGTCAGCTACATCCATCGGGCAAAGATGGCTAACTTAGCTTTTCATGCAATCCCCCTGTTATCAATAACCTTTACAAACCCTTTTGGACCACCCCGGTGCTGAATGTAAGGGAAGCCGTTTTCGCCGATACTGGCAATGTAAAGGCTATCGCGTTCAGCGATAAAACGGGTTTCCTGCTCAGTCAGACCATCAAGGTGGGCATAACGCTCCTGACGGGCATAGGCACTCCGACTGCCAAAACGCTCCTGAAGTTTTTTAACCGGGTCTGTGAAAGCAAAGGTTGAATAGTTCTGCATGATGATGTACCGTGTCTGCGTGAGTTTTTGCCGGTACGTTAACTAAAGGATTCGAAAACTGTGCCAAAATTTGTAAAAACACTGGCAGACCTGCAAAAATGCGCCATCAGGCTGAATACTGCATTTAGTTCGTGTGGGTTTCGTTTGTAACCCTCCAATTACTACGTCCCCAAGCTCCATAAGACAGGAGAATCCATTGAAAATGCTCCATGTGTGTGGATCAAGTTAGATGGTGTAATTTTTTCTAAGTTAAGGCAGTTCACCTCTTCGTCAATACTTAAAGTGGGTGGTGTTCAGTCATTTGTCGCTAATAAGGTTTGCAAATTAATTTACTTTATATATCTTTAAAAAGCGTTCCTGATGTTGCTGGACTACTGCATTTTTGAGTTCCTCATCCCAGTCAAACAAACCCAGTTACTGATATCAGCCCGGCGAATTCTTTTAGCGTTCTAACCAACGGCCGGGGAAATAATTCACATTTAACCAAGAGTAAACGAGACCATTTTTTTACGGCCTGAACAGGAATGGTTTTTCAATTTAACTCTACCTGCTTTATGTAACAAACGACATTTGTGGTATGGGCAGGTAGCTCTGTACAGATTTATTCATTAGCCTGATGAAACATTCACTACTAATGCTAATTCTTTCCAGTATGCTAACGAATGGCATACAGGCGCAAACACGGCTCATATCGGGTTATGTAACAGCAGCCGAAGATGGTTTACCACTAAATGGAGTCAGCGTGGTGGTTAGGGGATCATTGACTGGCACAATAACGGATGATCAGGGACGATTTAACTTTCAGGCAGAAGCAACTACCGATACGCTTCTGTTTAGTCTGGTGGGCAGACAATCGAAAACTGTGTTCTTGGGTGGTCGATCGACTATTACACTGACCATGACGCTCGGCACTACCTGGTTAGATGAAGCAGTTATTATTGGGTATGGAAGTCAAACCAAGCGGGAATTAACCGGAGCAATTTCTACCATAACAGCCGAGCAGTTCAAAGATGTACCCTTACTAAGTCCCGATCAAGCCCTACAGGGCAGGGCTGCCGGTGTGTTTGTTACCCAAAATTCGGGTATGCCTGCAACCAGTATTAATGTGCGCATTAGAGGAACTAATTCACTCAATGCCAGTGCTGAACCATTGTATATAGTTGATGGAATGCCGATAAATACCGGCAATTATTCCGGTTTTTTTTTAGGCGGACAGTCACTAAATGCGTTGAGTGATCTAAATCCGGAAGATATATCGTCAATTCAGGTGTTGAAAGATGCCGCAACTTCGGCTATTTACGGCTCTCGAGCTTCCAATGGGGTTGTTTTGATAACTACCAAACGAGGAAAGATCGGCCCTACAAACATCGATTTTAAAGCCTATGAAGGTCTTCAGAACGTCTCTAAACTATTAGATAGACTATCAGGACCGGAGCAGGAAGCCTTAGTTAATGAGCAACGGGGTGCGATTGGCCTATCGCCACGGTATCCCGATCCGCTCAGTGCTCCTACAACGAACTGGCAGCAGGAAGTATTTCGTACTGCCCCTATTCGGGAGTATACCCTGTCGACTTCGGGGGGCAATCAGCAAACTCAATTCATGATGTCAGGGACCTACTTTCGTCAGCAAGGTATTGTATTGGGATCAGACTACCAGCGGGGCAGCGTTCGACTAAATCTCGATCATCAATTCAGCCAGAAGCTAACGTTTGGGACGAGCTTAACCCTGAGCCGCTCGCTGAATAACCGGATTAACGGCGATAATTCTATAATTGGTGTTCTGAGTGCAGCCTTATTGTTAGGTAGTCATATCCCCGTTCGCAATGGGGACGGCTCGTACGCGCTAGACCCTTTTTCGAACGTCAGTAATCCCGTCGCAGAAGGAACAGAAATTACCTTTAATTCCCGTACTAGCCGGATAGTTGGAACAACCTTTGCTGAGTACCGGTTTAACCCGACGTTTGTCTGGCGTACCAATGTGGGCGTTGACAACCTGATCCTAAAAGAGGACGTATTTTACCCCACCACTACATTTAATGGAGCGCGTGCTAATGGATCGGGACGATCCGACTACCGGCAGGATCTCAACTGGTTACTCGAAAGTACATTGACGTATTCGGTCGCCTTGCGCCAGCGCCACACGCTCACGGTGCTGGTTGGTGCTGGCTTGCAGGAATCTGCGTTGGAAGTATTATCTGCTGCTGCTACTAATTTTCCAGGCAACTCGATTACCCGCCTTACGGCGGGTTCAGTCAAAACAGGTGCTTCTTCGGATGGATCCCGCTGGGCATTGACTTCGTTTTTTTCTCGTCTTCATTATTCGTTTAAAGAAAAGGTACTGGTGACGGCTACCTTGCGGACCGATGGATCATCACGATTTGGCAGCGATCGGCGGTACGGAATTTTTCCGGTGGGTTCATTAGGCTATGTCATTGTAGCCAATAATAGATACAGTAATAGCGTCCTTAACTTCTTAAAAGTGAGGACAAGCTACGGCTTAACAGGCAATGCCAATATCGGTACGCTGACTAATCAAACACCGGCTTTGGGATTATTTGGAGTAGGTGCAAGTTATTTACAACAAACCAGCTTGGTACCGCAGCAACTGGCTAATCCAGATCTTAGCTGGGAAAAGACCCAAGAATTAAACTTTGGTGTGGATATGGCGCTGTTGAATAGTCGGCTGAGCCTGTCGGCCAATTACTTTGTTCGTCAGACGCGCGACCTCTTACAACAACGCCAATTACCCTTAACCTCCGGTTTACTTACTATTACTGAAAACATTGGGGCCTTACAAAATCGGGGCGTGGAACTAGAGGTCACTTCGACGAATCTGCAGCAAAGCCAGTGGAAGTGGTCAACAAATTTCAATATATCTTTTATACGGAATAAAATTACGAAACTCTACGGTGGGACCCCTTTCTCAGCGGGTAGTGCTAATTGGATACAGGAAGGTCAGCCCATCGGATCTTTTTACGGTTACCAGGTAGAACGCATTTTCCAGACTCAAGCGGAGATCGATGCCCTCAACCAGGTTAATAGGTCCATGAATGGTTCAACTGCCGTGTATCAATCAGAAGCCACACGACCAGGTGACATCAAGTTTAAAGACTTGAACGGTGATGGCCGCATCACGTCAGCTGATCAAACAGTAATTGGGTCAGCTCAACCCTCCTTTTACGGCGGGCTGACTAATAATATAACATACCGAGGGATTGACCTTTCCGTATTTTTCCAGTTCACATACGGGAATAAAATCTATAACATCACTCGATCAAGCGGAGAAAATATGAGTGGGCAGAATGGGCAGTTGACTACTGTCAGAGACCGGTGGACAAGCGAGAATCCAAGTACGTCGATGCCCCGGGCTGTTCAGGGCGACCCCAACAATAACCGTCGAACGTCAGATCGATTCCTGGAGGACGGTTCATTCCTGCGGCTTAAGAACTTATCCATTGGCTACACCCTCCAAAGCAACCTGATGAAGAAAGCTCGGTTGCGTACCCTACGTATCTATATTACTGCTCAGAATTTACTCGCCTTTACGCACTACTCGGGCTATGATCCGGAGGTGAACACGCAGACAGATCAGAGTCTGGTGGCAGGAACCGACTATCTTGGGGTTCCACAAGCACGTACGTTACTGTTGGGTATGCATGTCGGCTTTTAGGAATTAACTACATGAAAAGTAAATCATTGACCAGTCTTGTTAGAATAATGGTACTATCTGTATTGATAGAGGCCTGCGCAACTTTCTTAGATAAGAAACCTGAGTCGTCAGTGCCGTCGGAGGAAGCCATTACCAATTTGACAGGGGCTAGAGCCTCTATCATTGGGGCATACGCTAATTTAGCCTCTGGTTACAGCATATCATTCACCATATTTCCCGACTTACTGGCCGATAATCTTGCTCATAACGGAAGTATCACTGACCTGGATCAATTTAAAAGTCACAATATTTTGTCAAACAATGGTTACGTAAGTAGTCTATGGCAATCACTTTATCAAGGAATAAATCGGGTTAATTATATTCTGGAAAAGGTTCCTTTATTAAGTGATCCGGCTTTCACGGATCAGAAACGGATTATTGCCGAAGCTAAATTTATCCGCGCACTCCTGTATTTCCACCTAATTCGCTATTGGGGGGACGTACCTTTAATAAAAGCTCCTACTAAAACGGCAGAGAATCTGCTGGTGAGCCGCACACCCAAAGAACAGGTCTATACGCTCGTTCAAACAGATCTACGTGAGGCTACTCCTGATCTACCCGAGGCAGCGATTGGCAGAGCAACTCAATCGGCAGCTCAAGCCCTGAGTGCTCGTGTAGCGCTTGAGCTGCAGGATTACGCAGCAGTAGCTGCCTTGAGCGAAGCCATACTTCAACGTAGACAATTCTCGCTGGTCTCAGATTATCGGATGCTGTTCGATACAAAAAATACTATTGAATCTATTTTTGAATTACAGTATTATCCGACCAGTGCCAATGGATTAGCCTTCTGGTTTTTTCCTACTGCGTTGGGTGGGCGTAATGAAGTAGGGCCACGAGGAGCAGGCTCGACGCTGGAAAGTGCGTATGAACCAGGCGACCGCCGGAAAATCGCGTCAATTTCACCGGGGAACTTGATACTGGATGGAAAGACTATTCCAGCCGGAACAGGCATCAAGTATTCTCGCATCAGTAGCCAGGATGATAACGTACAAGTAATTCGGTATGCGGAAGTAATGTTGATCCGGGCCGAAGCACTGGCACAGATAGGGAACCAAACAGAAAGCCTGGAACTCCTGAATCAGATTCGGCAACGCGCCGGGCTGGGCGCGTTGCCGATACGAGATAAAAAGGAATTACTTATGGCTATCGAACAGGAAAAACGGGTTGAACTGGCCATGGAAGGCTATCGCTGGTTTGATCTGATCCGTACCGGTCGGGCACAGGACGTGCTAAAAATTACGGATTCCAAGAAGTTAGTACTGCCAATTCCTCAGCAGGAGATTCTAATAAATCCCAATTTGGTGCAAAACGAAGGATACTGATACGTATTCAAGTAACGTTTTGGAAATCAGTTGCATTTGGCATCTGAACGTCGTTTAGTTCCCTTAACTAACATAGGCAATGAGGTACGTCGTCATACTATTAGGATATGCTATTTTAGGATATGCTGTTTTAGTACCAAAGCAGACATTTGCACAATCAGGTAGCTTTACCAAATTGAAATCGCAACTCCTTAAGAGCCTACCGGACACTGGCCGCATCCATTTATTGTTACAGATCGGAAGTGTCTATGGAGACTCATACCAGCAAATCCGAAAAAAAAATCCCAGTAAAGCTCAAGAAAATGTTTTTTTTTTAGATAGTGCACTTACCTACACCAACCGAGCCATAATTTTAAGCCGTCGATTAAAAAATTCGAAGTTGTTAATTGAAAGTTTGCTTGCTGAGGGGCGGTATTGGCTAACCCATATCGTTCGCGCAAAAAGGGAGAGAGCAATACCATACTTACAAGAAGCTTTTATACTTAGTTCTGCTAGTAATAACCAGCGACTGATAGCTGAATCTTTACAGCTATTGGGAACTGCTTTTATTTACAAAACAGATAATGGGCCAAATAAGGCAATTTTATTTTACAAAAAAGCTTTAGCAGTTTACGAAAGGATGGGCGCCCGACAAGAGGAATTTGATATCTTAAACAAGATAGCTGATGTCTATCGGTTATTTATAAACCCTGAAAAAGCCCTTCCATTTTTATTGAAAATACACAGGTTACAGAAAATATCGAACGATAGTAAAGTTTATAAAACCACCTTTAGTATCAGCGCTACTTACTTTGATTTAGGATACTTTTCGCAAGCGATCCGGTATGGATTACTCTGTCAGCGCCAGGTAGAAACGGCAAATGATAGCTCTTTTTACGTCGATATTTCTTATTTAATAGCACATTGCTATCGTGAATTAGGTGATTTTGAACGTGCTTTAAGTTATTATAACAAAGGTCTTAGACTTGATAGTAGTGCTGGAGTTGTAGCACGCATGATAAGTATTATTCGCACTAAGGGGACGATTAGGGACATCTACCTGCAGCAGAATAAACAGGAGCAGGCTCATCAGGTTGCATCTGAGATTGTTAGATTAGCTAATATCAACTCTAACGCGTCTGCACTAGTTATTAAACAGAATTTAGCGATGAGTTATCTTGTCCTTAATGATTTCAAAAAAGCTGAATACTGGTTTTTATCTATTTTGCCAATGTATGAAAAGCCTCCTGTTAACTTAAGGGGATTGTGCGCTGTATACAGTAGAATGGCAGAATTATATATTAAAAAAATGCAGTTTAAAAAATCCCGTTACTATTTAACCCAGGCATTGGCCTTGGCTGAAGAAGCAAATGCTCCCTTCTTTGCCGGAAACATTCATTTAATGCTTTTTAAGGTAGATTCTACCTTGGGTAAACTACACTCCGCCATTCGACACTATCAATTAGCGACAGTTATTAAAGATTCCTTGTTTACTAAAACTAAGAACAGACAGATTGAGGAGTTGCAGATTCAGTACGAGATTGAGCAAAAAGAAAAGGACATTCGGCTTAAGGAAAAAAGTATCAAAACACTTACTCAACAAAGACAGCTTCAGGATCAAAAAAGTAAACAGGAATGGTTAATTCGTAATGTTTTAATCAGTGGGGCGATACTACTTCTATTACTACTGACAGTCGTTTATAACCGGTACCACTTAAAGCAACGCAGCAACCAACTACTACAGGCCCAGCAGGAAGTGATTAACCAGAAAAATGCTACATTACAGATTTTATTGATAGAAAAAGAATGGCTTTTGAAAGAGATCCATCACCGGGTTAAAAATAACCTCCAGGTGGTGATGAGCCTACTGAACTCGCAGGCCGCCTATCTTTCTGACGATGCGGCCCTGTCGGCCATTCAGGAAAGTCAGCATCGGGTGCAGGCCATGGCCCTGATCCACCAGAAACTCTACCAGTCCGAAGGGATAGCCCGCATCACCATGCCTACATACATCCAGGAAATGGTAGCCTACTTGCGTGACGCCTATGATTTACCTCAGCCCATCACGTTTCAACTGGCGATTGATTCCATTGAGTTGGACGTAACCCAGGCCGTGCCCCTGGGTTTAATCATCAACGAAGCCATCACCAACGCCCTCAAGTATGCCTTTCCTAATGGCCGCTCCGGCACGATTACCCTGGCTTTCCATCGATTCCTGCAGAACTCTTTGGAACTTAAACTCGAAGACGACGGGGTAGGCTTATCCCCAGACTATGATCCCTCCCGTAGCCGTTCCCTGGGCATGACGCTCATTCAGGGTTTTAGCCAACAACTGGGGGGAGAGTTAACTATTCGTAACAACGTCGGCCTATCAATCCGGTTAGTGTTTAGCGATGAGCAACTGACGCTTAGTACCAGAAGTCACCATTTTGCCTATCAATCCTGAAGGTTAAGCATGATTACTTGCGTACATCTTCGTCATAGCGGGTGTAGCCCATGGTGAAACCCAACCGCACGAATCCATATTGCTGATTGAAATAGATTTTATACGGGTCTTCTCCGTAGTATCCTACTGTAGCAAATACACCCGTTTCGCGACCGAATGGCGGAATGTAGTAAAGGCTAAGTTCGGCGTTAAGCCGTTTCCGCACATCCGTAAAGCCGGACCCATCCAGTTTATTGATGGCATAAGAGGCCTTCCCACTGATCCGCAACCATTCCGATGTGACCGACGATTTATGGAGCGTGGTCAGGGTAGACGAACTTTGATGTAATCGCCGGTAAAGGGCCTAGCCTACTAAACGTGTGAACCCATAGTGATCTTTCAAGCCTTCGGAATGGTGAAAGAACGGCGCGTGCCAGCGAATACCCAGATTATAATTGGTACCGTAATGGTGGCGGTGGTACGTACCCCAGTGGTAAAGACCCTGTAAGTAGTTCGTAGCAAAATCGCCGGTTTCGGTGTTGTACGTTCCATTCGGGCGCAGGGCATCGTCATCCTGTCCGTTGGAGTGGTGGCACATCTGGCCTTCAAGGTAATGGTAACGGGAAACCTGATGAGTTAGTCGATAAAAAGCTCTTAACCCAATTCGATAGCTGGGCGTGCCTACTGGCGCTGACTCTTCATCCCGTATTCGGACAGTGAAACGGGGAGTGAAGGCCAGGGCCAGCCTTGAGGTGCGCGTAGCCAGTACAAAGAAATTAGCAATCAGTTCGCCATTGAGTACATATTTACTGGGCGCTCCCAGTTCGCCTTTTGGCGACAGGTACGACATATCCGTATTACTTCGATATAACTCAATATAGCGGTGATTCTGTAACTGCGTTGAATTAGGTCGAACGGCGGGGCTACTCTGTGCACAAGCGAACGGACAAGCCCACAGCCAACTCATGAACAATAAGGCAGTAAGCAAGGAGTTGTGTTTCATGACAAACGGGAATATTGGGTAGTCCACTTGCCATAACATGTAATATGCCAGAAACCAATGGTTAGGACGAGTTAGCTGAAATGCATCGCTTCGGGGCATGTACGGGTATTTTAATCGGGTTACCCTTGCCCCGGATAGCTACCATTCACTAGTTCTCCAACTTACGTGAAGGGGTTTGTCCAATTTCTCGTTTGATTTTGGAGGATTTGGGAACTTGTTTTTAACAGCCAAATTGATTAATGAGCGTAACTGACTGATAAACAACATTTTTTAGCGACACTAATTAATTGCTTCGTATTGGTATGCCATTTGGTAGATAGTTGATACCCCGCCTCACTGGGTATTCATCACGACAAACCTGGCTTACTGTATGGAATCGACTTCGCTATTGACCAATCCGGCAAGGCGTCCTCGCAATGGACGACACGGGCATGGAAATGTCGTTAAGAAGGCCCGTAAATATGTTTTTGCACTCTACAACAAACACGTATCGACTGACCGCTATTTTCATACGTACACGCGGGCGTTTGAGGTTGTGAAGGCCTGTAAAGAATTGGCCCGCGCAATGGCTTTACCCGACGAGGCTTGTGAAGTACTCCTTTTGGCAGCCTGGTTTGTGGATAGTCGGTACATCCATATTGATCACGAGACGAAACCGGACAGTGTTGCCATTGCACAAGCCTTTTTGGAAGAGTACGGTTACCCAGCCACCAAAGCTGAACAGGTGGTAAGATGTATCCAGTCTGTAGAAGGTGCTAAGCCTCCCGAAAGCCCTCTGGCTGAACTGCTTTACGATGGCTATTGGCTTTATCTGGCGCAACGAAATTATGCCCAGCAGGCCGAACTGATTCGCGCCGAGCAGGAACGGCTTTTGGGTCGAACGTTCTCCGATGAACAGTGGATACGCCAATGTATGGATGACTTTACCGAGCATCCCTTCTATACCGAGTTTGCCCAGCGTGAATACAGCCGTCAGCGAGCCGAAAACAGGCTGATATTGGATCATAAGCTACGCAAGCTGACCTATTCCGCCAGTCCTGATCATAAAGAGGATAATCGATTGTCGTATCGGGAGATTGAGGATGCGTTCAAGCTGACGTCACGGAACTACGTTAAACTGGTGGGTGTAGCTGACCGGAAAGCTGGATTGCTGATTCATGTCAGCTCGATCATCATCTCTATCATGTTAGCCGTGTTACTCCGTCATCTGACTGACAACCCAACGCTGCTGGGGCCAACCGTTCTGCTCCTGATCGTCTGTTCAGCAACCATTGCCTTTTCCATTCTGGCGAGTCGACCTACCCATGTAGCCAGTCGGTCAATTGCTCAAACCGATGAGCCAGTCCTGTTTTTTGGCAGCTTTGACAAGCCGATCCAGCCTTCGAGCGCATCTCCTGGGAAACGTATTGCAACCAGATTAAACAGCTTAGAGCAAATGACAAAGAAGCCCTTTTTAATCAGATGTCAGGTGAAGTGTATCAGACTCAACGATTACTCAGCCGTAAATTTCGGCGTTTGTCCTAAGCGTACCTCACCTTCCTGATCGGCATGGTTGTGTCGGTACTGGGCTACATTATCGCTGTATTACTCCAAAATCCAACAAGCTGAGCGGTCGGCTATCCGACTCTTGACAGGATCAAAAACGTAGCTAATCTTTCCCAGACGGTGGTGTTTGCGGGCAATGTCTGTCCGTCCTTCCATCTTTATTTCAACAATAAACAACAACTAATCATGAACAAATTTGTATGCACAGTTCTGCTGCTCACCGGATTAGTGGGCAGCACATGGGGGCAGATCTCACTGGTTCCCAAAGCCGGGATAAACTTGGCCCGTATTGCCTTCGATCAGGCCGACAACAACGACACGCGAACACGGGGGGTGTTTGTGGGCGGCATTGGTGTATTGATTGGTTCGCCGTTCAGTGTTTTTTCACTGCAACCCGAGGTGCTGTTTACCCAGAAAGGGTATCAACGCGCTGCGAATAATCGAATGACGGTCAATTACATTGAGATTCCGGTGATGGGTCGTCTAAGTGTAGGCAGTAAGCAGACCCGGGTCTATTTGGGTGCTGGCCCTTCCTACGGGTATGCGATTGGCGGCAAGAACCGGGGAGCGGATGGGAAAGATGTCAAATTAACCTTTGGCGACGGAAAGAATGAAGTGAAACGCTCAGACTGGAGACTGCAATTTGGCTTAGGACTTAACCAGAAATTGGGTTATGGGTCGCTACAGGTCGAAGGCAGGTACGGGTTGGGGTTATCGAACATCAGTACATCAGAGTCTCACAACCGGGTCATCTCCTTTACGGTAGGGTACGCTATTCCACTCAGTAGCCGGTTGTAAGGAGAAGGACTACGAAACTCCAACTGCGGCCCGCTGTCTGTGGAAAGACTTTTACCGTTGCTGCTGTCTACTTCCCTGATTGAATTCCCAATAGCCTCTATCGCAATACTAAGCAAAAACACCATGATGACGAACGATACACGCGCCGATTTTACGCATCAGATTACCCAGATCAGAGGTAAACTGCACCAGTACGCCCTGCAGATAACCAAAAATTCTGAAGACGCCAATGATCTGGTTCAGGATACCCTGCTGAAGGCCTATCGATACTGGCACACATTCAAGCCTGACACGAACCTGAAGGCCTGGCTGTTTACCATTATGCACAACACATTTATGACCCAGTGTGGCCGGGTAATGAGAGAACGTCGGATACTGGTTCAAAAACCATTTTATGAGTTGTGCGACTTGACAGGTGGTGCCTTACCCAATGGAGCCATTAGTCAGGCTGTACTGGACGACATTCAATCGGCTACTGCTCAATTGATAACGAAATACCGTGAACCTTTCCAACTGCATATAGATGGCTTTAAGTATTGTGAGATTGCCCGGCGACTATCCATTCCATTGGGCACGGTGAAAAGCCGGATTTTTATCGCCCGCAAAGAATTGAAACAACGGCTACAACCCTAATTTTTTATTCACTCCTTCTGCTTACTTACCATGCAGGAATCTTTTTTCTTTCAGGCAATGGTCTTTCTGGCCGCAGCAGTTTGCATGGTGCCCATTGCTAAAAAGGCAGGATTAGGCGCTGCATTAGGTTATTTAATCGCGGGTGCATTCATCGGACCGGCCTGTTTACACATCGTTGATCATGAATGAGCCAGCATCATGCATTTCGCTGAGTTTGGCTCCTTCATGTTATTGTTTGTAATAGGACTCGAACTGGAGCCTTCCCGTATATGGCGTTTACGAAGAGCTATAGTGGGTATGGGCGGTCTGCAAATCGCCGTTACATCCGGTGTACTGGCTGGCCTGGCCATGCTTTTTGGAATTGAGGGAAAGCAAGCGTTGGTACTGGGCCTGATTCTATCCTTATCGTCAACGGCCATTGTTCTCCAGGCGCTTACTGAGAAGGACTTGTTACCCACAGCGGCTGGGCAAAGTTCGTTTGCCGTATTGTTGTTTCAGGATATCGCCGTAATTCCCATGCTCGCCTTATTTCCTATTCTGGCTGGCTCACCACTAAACAATCAGGGAAATGGCGGTCAGGCAAACGCCAGCTTAATTGATCCGCTGCCGGGATGGGTACAGCTTTTGGTTGCAACAGGTGCCGTAGCGGCCATTATTATTGCCGGACGTTATCTAACTTCCCCCATACTTCGCATCGTTGCGCGCACGGGCATGCGGGAATTATTTACGGCCATGTCACTACTTATCGTTGTAGGAATTACCGTCTTGATGACATCCGTCGGCTTAAGCCCCGAATTAGGTACGTTTTTGGCGGGTGTTGTGCTAGCCAACAGCGAATACCGGAATGAACTGGAGAGTGATATTGATCCGTTTAAAGCCTTGCTGCTGGGATTGTTTTTTATGGCTGTGGGAGCATCCATCAATTTTGATCTAATACTGGCTAACCCACTATTGATATCGGGCCTGGTATTGGGTGTAATGGGCTGCAAGATGGCGGTGTTGTATGGATTAGGGAAATTTTTTCATCTATCTGTTGACCAGCGTCTTATTTTCAGTGTTGGGTTATGTCAGGTAGGTGAATTTGCATTTGTATTGTTTAGCTTTTCAACCCGGGAAGGTATCCTCAGCCGTGAGTTGACCGATATTTTAACGGTCGTTGTCGCGTTCAGTATGATTCTTACGCCCCTATTCATGCTTGTGACCGAGAAGCTTCTGCTACCGACACTAAGAATCAAAAAAGAGGACGACAGCGCGAGTGATGTAGTGCCCCGTGACAATCCGGTAATCATTGCCGGATACGGCCATTTTGGTAATACAGTTGGGCGCTTCCTACAGGCTAATCATATAGGGACGACTGTTCTAGATATTAACAGTGACAATGTAAACTGGCTCCGCCGATTAGGGCTTGACGTATACTACGGAGATGCCTGCCGACACGAACTGCTGGAAATCGCAGGAGCGGCCAACGCTAAACTAATCGTTATCGCGATCAGCAATGAGAAAAAGCGACTGGAATTGATTGAAACGATTAAGAAAAACTTTCCTGATTTACACATTCTGGTGCGTTCGACTAATCGCTATGATGCTTATGATTTGATGAATGCCGGTATGTTGCACATTTATCGCGAGACGCTCGATACCAGTTTGCGGCTTGGCGTTGATGCGTTGACACTGCTCGGACACAACCCTGCCGCGGCATCACGGGCCGCCCAAACATTTTTTGTTCACGATGAGCGAACATTGAAACGATTATCGGCGATCCAAAATAAAGACGAATACGTCAATGTCGTTCGCGAAACTATCGTCGAACTGGAACGGGTAATTAATTCAGGCCGACCTTAAGGCTCCTCCCTAAGTACAGGACAAAAGTAGGGAGTAGCTGATGTTGAGGTAGTTTTGTGTCGCTAAACGTAAACCCCTCCAACTACTCCCTATGCAAAGTAACGAAGATGCTGTCTACGATGCCATCAAAGATCATTTTCAATGTGATAAACGGCGTATCCGCTTTATGGCCCTGCTGATCATTGCCCTCTTGAAACTGGCTGACTCCTCATTGGCTCAATGGAGTCTGGCTATCAACCAAACCACCCTGCGGGCTTCCCGACTCAAGCGACTGCAACGATTGATG
>NZ_KB893424.1 GCF_000374085.1 Spirosoma spitsbergense DSM 19989
GGGCGATTTATTGATTTGACGTAAATAACCGCCGGATTGCGACCACCCCCAACCCCCTCCTAAAACAGGAGGGGGCTACGCTGAAGGGTTCCCTTTTTCAAGTCCCCTCCTGTTTTAGGAGGGGGTTGGGGGTGGTCAGCATGGGCGAAAAAGCGATTGTTGGTTCGGCGGTTAATTAATTCAAATCAATAAATCGCCCGCTTACGGAACGGCGGAACAACCGGACTTGACGTCCATTTACCGAACGGTAACCACAATATTCCAGCACCACATGGGCAATTATATCGCGTTATACGTTCACCTGATCTGGACCACAAAATACCGGGAACCAGTTTTACATAGAGACATGCGGTACAGTCTGCTTGATCATATCCGGGTAAAGGCAATGGAAAATGACATCAACATATGCATCGTCAATGGAATTGACGATCATCTACACTGTCTGATCGCACTGAAAGCTACGCAGGCTGTTTCAACGGTAGTTAAAGCGATTAAAGGAGAATCGTCAAGATGGATAAATGAAGAAAAGTTACTTGACGACCTGTTTACCTGGCAGGATGGTTATGGTGCCATTTCAGTTAGTCCGCAGGATGTTCCGCGAGTGACGCACTACATTTTCAACCAGGAGCAACATCACGCTGCCAGAACGCTGGATGAAGAATTGCAGAAATTCACCCTCTACGCCCAGGAATAAAGTACCATCACGTTCCGCGTCGTTCCATCAACGGACGATTTAAATCGCCCGTTGATGGAACGACGCGGAACGCAAAGCGATGCAATAAAACGGTTCTGCCGAATTGACCAAGCAATTCTATGAATACAGATTTTACTAATAAGACAGCCATTATTACGGGAGCCGGCATCGGTATTGGTTTCGCCATCGCCAAAGCGTTGGCCCAACAGGGGGCAACTGTTTTACTCAATGACCATGACGAACAACTGGCCGAAAACGCAGCCGCAACCATTCAGCAGGCCGGTGGTATGTGCGAGGCAATGCCCGGCGATGCCTCCGACGTTCCGTTTATTCAGCGGATGGTCGATACGGCCGTGAGCCGGTTTGGTTCGGTCGATATTGCCATCGCTAATGCGGGGATCACCATCTTCGGCGATATTTTTACGACGACGCCGGAATCGTTTCAGAAAATTGTAGACCTGAACCTGCGGGGCAGCTTTTTTCTGGCGCAGACAGCCGCCCGACAAATGCGGGCGCAGAGAAAGGGAGGGAGTGTGCTGTTTATGTCGTCGGTGGTGGGGCATTTAGGGCATCCGGGGTTGCCGGTGTACAGCATGACCAAAGCGGGGCTGGAGATGCTAGCCAAACAACTGGTCATTGATTTTTCGCCCCTCGGCATTACAGTGAATGCTATTGCCCCCGGTGCTACCCTGACCGAACGCACGCTGGATGATCCAACCTACATTCCCATCTGGTCGCGGATTACGCCGATGGGACGACCGGCAACGGTAGAGGATATTGCCAATGCTGCGCTATTTCTTGTGTCACCCGCATCCCGACATATAACCGGTCAGAGTCTGGTGGTGGATGGGGGCTGGACGAGTGTGGGGATTCCGCCGGTTTAATCACTCCTGCGGTCCTCGAATAGAAAGGAAAAGTGTATTTTTGATCATATTAACGCAAAAATACTCATGAGCGAATATGTGCTGAAAGTTGACGACGAGCCACAGGCTGAAGCCCTGCTAACGTATCTGCGTAGCCTGGATTTTGTTGAATTAATCCCTAAACCAACGAAGCAGGAAGCGGTGCGGGCGATGAAATCACTATTGACTGATTTACCCAACCGGCAAGATTATAGCCAGGAGGATGTTAATCGGAGTATAAACGACATTCGGGCGCACCGAAATGAATGATAAGCCACGGGTAGTCATTGACCCGAACTTGCTGGCAAGTGTGTTGCTTGGCGGACAAACTCGTAACCAGTTTATTCAGATTATAGACGTGGCCGAAAAAATTGACATCTGCTACGCTGATGAATTATTGGAAGAAGTAAACGCATTGCCCACCCACCCTTATTTTCAGGAAAAAGGAATTACAGACACCGTTATAGTTGATTTCCTGAATCAATTCATTGGCCTGAGTCTGAAGGTATTTATAACGTCGTCGGTAAAAAAAGGAAGGGATGCGAATGATTTTTACCTGCTAAGTTTATGCCGCGATGCTCGTGCTGATTATCTCCTGACCGGCGACCCAGACCTGCTTATACTTGATCGATACGGACCGACAAAAATCACACGATTCGCTGATTTTTTATCCATCCTGCCCAACCTGGTGAAACTAAACTACTAAGTGCTTTACGCGTTTTCTGCTCCTGTATGCGTTGTATTATACTAGTAGCAGGTCTGGTGGATGGGGGCTGAACGAGTGTGGGTGTTCCGCCGGTTTGACCGGGCAAACTCAATAGCTGGCTGGTCCGGTTACTGCCAGTAATCGTACTGCATGTATCGGGCCGTTTCGTCCGCTACATCCTTGCCCAACAGTCGTCCCACTACATACAGCGACATGTCAATGCCCGCCGAAATACCCGCCGATGTAATGATTTTTCCGTTGTCGACATACCGTTCTGCCGGACGGATTTCCGTGTTGGGTGCTGCCTGGCGCATCCCGTCGATAGCCATAAAGTGCGTGGTAGCGGCCAGCCCGTCGAGCAAACCGGCCTTGCCCAGTACGAACGAACCCGTACAAACCGACAGCACCAGTTCCGCGCTTTCGGCGGACTGACGCACCCAGTTCAACACGACAGGGTTGTTCATTTCCCGGCGTGAGCCAAACGGTGTTCCGTCAGGATGAAAGCCACCCCCGCCCGGTACAACAATAATATCGGCTTTGGGGTGGTTATCGAGCCGGTACGTGGGGTTTATTGATAAGCCATTGCGGGCACTGACCGGCGTATTTTCCGCCACGGTAAAAACGGTAAACGGCGGTTCGCTGAAACGGGTTTGGCCGGTACTCCGGCCCGCTACCCCAAACACCTCAAACGGCCCGGCAAAGTCGAGCACTTCAATCGCATCGAAAAGGAGAATGGCAACGGTACGCATCTTTTTCAACGAGTGAATGAGTCAATTATGAATGAGCGAATGTGTGAATCCGGGTGCGTAACAGCTAACAGATAACTGATAGCGCATGGCTTTCACGCTTTCACTCTTTTGCCCCGGTTGGGCGTTCCAATTCGCTCTTTGCCTAATGTAATCAACACCACACCTACCAGTGCAATAGCCGCTCCCATGAATGACTGACTGGAGAAGACTTCACCGGCAAACAGCGTGCCCAGCATGACAGCCACTACGGGGTTTACGAACGCGTAGGTCGAAAGGAGTTGGGGAGGAGCATTCCGGGCTAACCAGGAGTAGGACGAAAACCCGATGATACTCCCGAAAATAACCAGGTACAGCACCGCTCCGAGGGCCTTGGTCGGGGCGTAAACAATACTCCAGGGAACTACCGGTTCTACGGCCAGACTGAACAGCAGCAGAACAAATCCGCCCACCAGCATCTGAATGCCACTCGATAGAATACCCGACGGCAAGGTCAGTCGGGGTGTCAGCAGGGTGCCGACGGCCCAGGAAAGATTCCCGAACGCAATCAGGCCCGTACCAATCAGGTTGGCATGTATACCGCCTGCACCGTGCAGTTTATCGGGTTTGATCAGGAAATAAATACCAACCAACCCTAGTACCAAGCCAGCGAGGGCCAGGTTCGTAGGCCGCTGTTTCCCAAAAGAAACCCAGTTCAGCGACAGTAGAAACACGGGTAGCAGGCCACCTAGTAAAGCGGCCATGCCCGTTGGAATGTATTGAATACCAGCCGTTAAACAGCCGTTGGCAATGGTGAGCAACAGCACTCCGATGATACCCGCCGATTTCCACTGAACCCTGGTAGCACGGGGTGTACCCGTCAGGCGGGCATAGCTGTACAGCAGCGTACCCGCTATGATGTACCGAATCGATGCCATGTACAGGGGGGGCATCCGTTCGGTCATGAAGTGAATAAACAGATAGGTTGATCCCCAGAGAATATAAACGGAAAGCAAGGCTGCCCATAACGTAACACGATTTGGGACGGGCGTAGTAGAAACGGGTGAAATAACGGCTTGCATACAGCTAACTGACAGACGCTTGAGGAACACAAAATTATTGTATTTTTCTCCGATGACAGCCGTTTTTTTTACCCGCTCTACGATTGGTTATGAAAATTCTCGGCAGAATTTTATTTGGTTAGTAAGTGACCTGCGTTTTGTTCGCTTCCAGTTGTTTAATCTTGGGTGCATAGGGACTGCTCATGGCTTCCCGTCCGAAAAGGGGATTGCTGCCCACATGTACCCGCTTTAGGTTTTTCATGGCGAGTAGTACATCAGGAAACTCCTGTAAATTATTGTTATTCAGGTCAAGTTCTTCCAGAGTGGGCAGTGAACTCAGTAAATCGGGCACTACGGTGAACCAGTTGTAACTCAGGTCCAGGGTGCGGAGTTGTTGTAATTGCCGGAACGAATCGGGAAGGCGACCAATGCGGTTGTGGTGCGCAAACAGAACCCGTAAACGGTGCATTTTAGCTATCGATGCGGGAAACTCGCTCAGGTCATTGTGGGAGATGGCCAACTGTTCCAGCCGTTTTAGTCGACACACGGGGGGCGGCAACCGGGTGAATTTATTGTAGTACAGGTCCAGTACTTTCAACCGCTTCATCCGGCTGGCTGCTTTGGGTAATTGTGTTAGTCCTGCACTATAAAGGTTCAGGTCATTGAGTCGTCGTAATCCCCGAAAGGACTGATTCGTTAGCGCCGTTAGCTGGTTATACCCCATCCACAGGCTCTCCAACCGACGGTTTGCCCGAACCGATGCGGGAATTTTGGTCAGTTTGTTGCCCTGTAGATTTAGCGACCGAAGGTGTTTGTTACGGGTGAAGAAAATACTGTCGTTAGGGATGATATTGTACAGGACGCTCAGTTTCGTCAGGGTAGGAATAGCCGCCGTCAACCGGGCGGGCAGCTCGTGCAGGTTGTTCTTCGACAGGTCTAATTCCTCAAGGTTCGGAAACCGATAGACCACTTCCGGTACGGAGGATAAGTCGAGTTGATTGAACGCCAGCATTTTTACCGTGTCGGGCCGGGTCGTTTGGTTGGCGGCTTCGATGGTGCTGATGATACCCGGTCTTTTTCGAGTCGTGCGTTTCTGGGGCAGCGAACCCAGCGTTGTCATACCGCTCCAGGAAAAGCCCGTGCTGGTTTTAATTGGGAACGGGTGCTGCCCGTACCACTCGGCCATAAACTGCAGCAGTTTCCCTTCCTGATCATCGCTCAGTTCTTTTCCCGAAAATTCACAAAATACCCGGTCATACGTGCCGTCGGGACGAATGAATTCTTTCGTTTCGACCGTAATGCCCACTACCGGCAGTTGTTTCTTTTTACGCTCAGCGTACGTAAAAAACTGCTGTTGTCGAACCCGTACGGTGTCAAGAAATAAGTTTCCATGTCGCTCAAAAATGCCCGTTTGCCCTGCTTTCATGGCAAAGGCGGGCGGGTATTTCTTTTCCAGTTCGGCAACCGAAATCCCCAGGCGGGTAGTGTCGCGCAGTAAAATGATACGGTCCTGCGCCCAACCCGACATGGCCATCAACCCAAACAATACGAAAAACAGGTGCTTTTTCATGGTGTAACGTATTTGCTAGGTAAACAACGAATTTTATAGTTAAAGAAGCAAATAAAAAACAGGGAGTTACCTGTAGCCGGGCAGCATAGTATCGGATTCTGGCTGTTTCGGGTCCTGTCCTTTAGTTTCCCACGTCGGCCGCCAACTCATCGGCCAGCCGGTATCCGGCCAGTGCCACCTGACGCATGGCTATTGGCTTCACGGTGGCCACATAGTCGGCGGGTAGCACCGCCCCCTCCTGATCGGTACCGGTGGTCAGCGTGTGGCTCCGATAGGCATTGTCCTGCGCTAATTGAAAACTTTCTCTGGCCCAGGCGGTGACACCCGTTTCACAGAGCTGTGGCAACTGTTTCCGGTCAATGGCTTTACGCTCCTGAATGGCCAGGTTCCGCGCCGAAGTATAGTCATCATCCCCCAATAGCATCCCGTCCCAGAAACTGTGCAGGTTGATCGTTTTGTCATCGGACGTTACCCGAATCTTGAACTTATTCCCTCCCTGGTCGCCATCGGGAAACTGGCTGTTGATGAGCGCAGTTGTATGGAGCGGCATCGTTACGTCACCCGTCAGGTGGAACAGCCAGCAGAGGGCAATGGCTTTGGCACTGTCGGGGGCATTACTGCGCAGCACCTGCTGGTTCTGCTCGTAGGCTTGCAGGATGTTCTCGCCGGTGGCCAGTGTGGAATCGCTTCTCACTATCCCCTGATCGGGTGCATAGATAAAATTGACGTAGTGCCAGGTCGGATGGTCGTAGGGGTTGTCTTTACCGCGAATATCGTCCGGCCACCGGGCTGCCAGCATAAACAGGTATTCATCGCGTTCCTCCCCGGACAGTGCCGGATCGTTGAGTTTGTCGGCCCAGCGAATAGCGTAGTCCGGGTGTTGTTTGAGGATGGTTACGACACGGGCAGCCGTCCGGGGCGAGGAGGAACGTAGGTCGCGGTAAGCTATCGCACCGATAACCATGTGGGTAGCTTTGTTCCAGGCGAAGGAGCAGGTGTACGAGCCTGCTGCCAGCAAGAGGGATAGTATTAGTGTTATGCGGTTCATAGTATAGTTGAAGAGTACCCCTGCCGGTTTTAGCAGCGTTGCTATACCGCTATTACTGGCTGATGATACCATAGGTTTCTGGAAAATTGGTAAGAAATGATTACCCGGCTCCGAATCAATCGGTAATTTTCACTTCCTTAATTCGGCTGGGCAACCAGACCTGCATGGGGCTTTTTCCGCGATTGGCCCAGGTATAGTAGGGGATAGCCTTAATGGTTTTTGGTTTTATCTGCACTGATAAACCATCGGAGGCTGGTTCTACAACCGTGACATTGGCCTGAATGGCTACTACGGCTTCGTTCAGTACCTGGTAGGGCTTCGTCGTGAAGGTAGCGTTGGCGGGTACCAGCATATTCCAGGCCCGCCCTTCGTTATCGGCCCCTTCCACGCAGTACACCAGTGGGCCGCGTTGCAGGGCAATCCGGTCCTTATCGGCTTTAACGTCCGGCCGGGCGGCTACCTGACGAACGGGCATGGGTAACTTAACCTCCACAACATCCCCCTTTTGCCAGGTGCGGTCAAGTACGACGTACCCTTTTTCGGTCTGGTAGCGGACGGGTTTTCCGTTGAGCCGGACTTCCGGCTTTGCCGCGTCCGTGTCGGTAAACCGGTACAGTTTACCCGGTACGGGTACGTTTTCGGCCCAGCCGGGGATGCGGACATGCAGGGCGTAAGCTACTTTTCTGGCGGGATCAACCGTGATTTTTACGTCGCCTTCCCAGGGATAATTCGTTTCTACCTGGAGGGGTACCGACGTTTTTCCCATCGGGATGGTCGTGTTGCTGGCCACGAACAGATTGACCCAGATGCCCTGCTCTGAATGGCCATAGACATAATCCCCCAGCGAAGCGACCAGCCGGGCAATGTTGGAGGGGCAGCAGGCCGTACCAAACCACTCGCTGCGGGCATTGTTACCCACCGACGACAGCGGGTTGCCGTAGAAAAACCGGTCGCCACTCAGGCTCAGGCCATCCAGGGCGCCGTTGTACAGGCTCCGTTCCAGCACGTCGATGTATTTGCTTTCGCCGGTGAGCAGGTTCATCCGCTGATTCCAGAACACCATGCCCACCGACGCGCAGGTTTCGCAATAGGCCGATGCGTTGGGCAGGTCAAAATCGGTCGAAAACCCTTCGTTCTGACCCGACGAACCAATGCCGCCCGTGAGGTACATGTTCCGGTAAACCACATCTTCCCAAACGTTGGTCATGGCACCGAGGTAGCCGGGGTCGTTGGTGGCGGCTGCTACGTCGGCGGCACCCGTGTACTGGTACATGGCCCGCACGGCATGACCGGTAATTTCTTTCTGGTCTTTCACCGGTACGTCGTCCTGGCAGTATTTGGGATCTTTCCACTGGTCCCAGATCTTCCCCTTGCCGTAGCCATGCCCGCGTTGCTGCAGAAACCAGTCGGCCAGTTTGAGGTAGCGGTCCTGATTTGTCTGGTGATAGAGTCGCATCAGGGCCAGTTCAATTTCCTGGTGGCCACTCACCCAGTGCCGGTTGGGCACCCGAAAGGTGGAGTCGATGTGGTCGGCTAAGCGAATGGCTACGTCCAGCAGTTTCCGTTTGCCGGTTGTATTGTAATACGCCACGGCAGCTTCCATGAGGTGACCGGCGCAGTAATCTTCGTGCTTTTCCATATCGGTCCAGCGGTTGTCGAGGCCCGTCAGGGTATAGTAGGTGTTCAGGTAGCCGTCGGGTAACTGGGCAGCCGCAATCTTATCAATCCAGGCATCGGCTTTTTGCTCGATGGCGGCATCGGGGTGGTTTTTGAGCGAGTAGGCCATCGCTTCAAGGGCTTTGTACACATCGCTGTCGTCGTAATAAATACCTTCGTGGGTAATATTATCTGTCGCTCCGTTTAGTTTCCGGGCCACTTTTTCGAAGTTGCGGATGCGCCCCGTTTTGTCTTCGGTCTGCACAATGCAGGCGTTCAGCGTTGCCGTGGCTACCTTGTCCATTTTGGGTTTCCAGAACTGGTCGGTAATGGTCACCTCCGAAAACCGGACGGGTTCAAATCGCTGAACCAGTAACTGTGCCTGGGTGGGTAGCACGGCAATCGTGAATAGAGCGACGGTGAGCGGGAATGGCTTCATAGTTGTTGACATACACGGAAAAGCTAAAGTCAATAAAGTCTGGTTAGGATTATTTATACGCTATGGGTGCGACTTTTCCAACAGAATAGGGCTAAGTAGGAAGTTTTAGAGCTGCCCTTTGTTTTCGAAGGGATTCATTCTTTCAACCCCTGAACCGAAAATCTAAAGCCACTACAAACCAATGCAGGTTGAAGCCGCCATTGCCACCGGAGACGGACGTTTTGTGATTGACATAATCGAGGTGAACGAGCCGCAGGGCGACGAAGTGCTGGTTGACCTGAAAGCCGCTGGTATCTGCCACACGGACTACGATTCGCTGTCTTGGGGCAAGCCCCTCGTGATGGGGCACGAAGGCGCGGGCATCGTTCGGAGCGTTGGGCCGCTGGTTCGGAAGGTGAAGCCGGGTGATGCGGTTATCCTCAACTGGGCCATCCCCTGCGGTTACTGCTTCCAGTGCCTGGAAGGAAATCAGCACATCTGCGAAATCAACTCACCGGTTACGGCCGGTAATAAAGCCAGCGGCGGGCATGCCGCCCGGGAGCGTACGACCTACAAAGGGCAACCCATCGAACGGTCGTTTAGCTTAGGTACCATGTCGGGAGCTACCGTTGTGCGGGAAGCGGCTGTGGTAAAAACGAACGTTCCTGTTCCCTTCCCATCAGCCGCCATTGTGGGCTGTGGCGTCATGACGGGCGTGGGTTCAGTCATCAATGCGGCAAAGGTGAAGCCGGGTCGGTCGGTGGTGGTGGTGGGGACGGGGGGCGTGGGGCTGAATGTGATTCAGGGCGCCCGCATCGCCGGTGCCGGGATGATCATCGCCGTAGACGTGAACCCCGACCGACTGGCAATGGCCACCCGGTACGGCGCCACCCACACCCTGCTGGCCGACCGGGCCGACACGGGCCTGACGCAGTCGGTCATCGCCGTAAAACAGCTCACGGGTGGCCGGGGAGCCGATTATGCGTTTGAATGCACGGCCATTCCCGAACTGGGGGCGGTGCCGCTGGCCATGGTTCGGAACGCTGGGGTTGCCTGTCAGGTGAGTGGTATCGAGCAGGAGATCAGCATCGACATGACCCTCTTCGAGTGGGATAAACTATACATGAATCCACTGTACGGGAAGTGCCGCCCGGAAATTGACATTCCCATTCTGTTGAATCTCTACCAGAAAGGCGACTTAATGCTGGATGAACTGGTGACCCGTACCTATGGGCTGCACCAGCTAAACGAAGCTTTCGACGATATGCTCAACGGGCGCAACGCCAAAGGTGTACTTGTTTTCTGATGAATAACGCTTTTCGAACCATCGCAATTTCCGACCCGGCCTACGAATACGACGGGTTGCGCTACATCACGGTGAAAACCGCCAATCTGGCGGGTAGAGGAGACATCACTGTCTGGCTACCTGCCCCTGAGTTAATAGGACCGGAACCGTTGCCGCTCGTAATACTTTTGCACGGCGTGTACGGCAGTCACTGGTGCTGGTCGATGAAAGGCGGTGCCCACCGAACCGCCGATCAGCTGGTACGAACGGGGCAAATAAAGCCCATGATACTGGCCATGCCTTCCGACGGGCTCTGGGGGGACGGCAGTGGCTACCTGCCGCACAACGCCCGCAATTTTGAACGCTGGATTATCGACGATGTACCGAGAGCGGTGGCCGCAGCGCTGCCCGAAAACAAACTGGCCGGTTTCCCGGCTCAACAGTTTATTGCGGGTTTATCGATGGGCGGATTCGGTGCGTTGCGACTGGCAGCTAAATATCCTGACCAGTTCCAGGCAGTGCATGGGCTGTCGTCCATTACCGACCTGAATCAGCTGCCGCTTTTTGTGGAAGAGCCGCTTCACGAATACAGGCAACCGGAACCCGTTGATGAATCGGTACTCGCTCTGATGGTGAAAAATAGGGACCGGTTACCACGCATTCAGTTCGACTGCGGCACGAACGACTTGCTCATCGAACACAATCGAACCTTACACCGGGCATTGACAGAGCAGCGTATTCCGCATCAGTACGCCGAACATCCGGGTGGGCACGAGTGGCCGTACTGGCAGCAACACCTGACCGACGCGCTGCTGTTTTTTAATCGATGCATGGCGTAATTTTATGGGCTGATTAACGGTCAACCAGTTAGTCGATCCATTTACCGACTATCAGGCAAAAAAAATATTGAAACCCGTTTTATGAGCCCCGCCCAATCCGTCACTACCACTGCCGAACCCAGCTTACTGTCGCGTGCCTGGCTGGTGGTGGCACTACTGTTCGTGGTGGGCATGCTGAACTACCTCGACCGGGTCATGATTACCACCATGCGCAGCTCCATTGTGGACGCTATTCCCATGACCGATACGCAGTTTGGGTTGCTAACGGCGGTGTTTTTGTGGACGTACGGACTACTGAGCCCCATGGCGGGTTTTCTGGCGGACCGGTTCAGCCGAAGCCGGGTCATTATCGGCAGTCTCTTTGTCTGGTCGGCTGTTACGCTGCTGACCGCCTATTCCAATACGTTCGGCGAGTTACTGGTAACGCGCCTGTTGATGGGGGTTAGTGAGGCCTGCTACATTCCGGCCGCCCTGGCCCTGATTGTCGATTACCACCGGGGGAGCACCCGCTCGCTGGCAACGGGCATCCACATTGGCGGGATGATGCTGGGGCAAAGCCTGGGCTTCGTAGGCGGCTGGCTGGCGCAGGACAACACCTGGAACAGTCCCTTTCGGATTTTTGGCATCGTGGGTATCATGTATGCCCTGGTGCTGGTTTTCTTTTTGAAAGAGGCTCCCTCGTCAAGCCGGGCGTCTGCCGTTCCGAACACATCAAAAGACAGCGTTCACTTCGCATCGGCAGTGAAAAGCTTATTCAGTCGGGGGGGATTCGTGCTGGCCCTGTTCTTCTGGGGGTTTCTGGGGATGGTGGGCTGGCTTGTCATCGGCTGGTTGCCTACGTATTACCAGGAACACTTTCGACTGTCGCAGGCCGAAGCGGGTTTGTACGCCACCGGTTATGTACAAATTACGGCCCTGATCGGGGTATTGCTGGGGGGCGCTTTGGCCGACCGCTGGAGCCGAACCAATACCCGGGCCCGGTTGCTGCTGCCCGCCATTGGCCTGTTAATCGCAGCACCCAGCGTCTTTCTGGCCAGCGTAACAACTATATTGCCAATTGCTATCATCGGCTTTGTGGTGTATGCCCTCACCCGCATGTTCAGCGATGCCAACATGATGCCCATTCTCTGCCTGGTTACGGATGAGCGGTACCGGGCCACGGGCTACGGTATTCTTAACTTGTTCAGTTGCCTGGTGGGCGGGTTGGGCATTTACGCGGGTGGTATGCTTAGAGACCGGCACATCGACGTGAGTATTCTGTTTCAGGTTGCGGCCGTCCTGATGGTGGTGTGTGCCGCTATCCTGTTCTGGATTCGTCCCAGGTCGGAGGTTATGGAATAAGTATAGTGTATTAGGCAGGGCTTCCTTGTAAAAAAGAAATGGAACACGGATGATACGGATTGAACGGATTTTTACTGAAACCAGCGATAAATAATAGGTAACTGTTTAGGTACGCAATTTGCACAGACTTATTCGTGGTAGAGACCGACGATATAGCCCAACTCAAAGCCCTGATTCTGGCACAACAGGAAGAAATCGCTACCCTCAAAGCAGTGATTGCTGACCTGATGGCACGGCTGGCGCAAAACTCAGCCAATTCAAATAAACCACCCTCCACCGATGGACTCGCCAAAAAGCCCATCATCAAGCCTGCTTTACCCAAACAGGGCGGTAAAAAAGTAGGCGGACAGACCGGACATACAGGCAATACGCTCCATATGGTCGAGACGCCCAATCTGATTCACACCCATCAGGCCACCCACTGCCACCAGTGTGGCTTAGCCCTTGACGGCCCAGGGTGCGTCGTGAGCAAGCGGCAGGTGTTTGATTTGCCCGCTCCCCGCCTGTGGGTCGAGGAACATCAACTTATTGCCCACCAGTGTACTTGTGGCTGTGAAGCGAGTGGCCAGTTTCCCGCCGACGTAGCGGCCCCGGTGCAGTATGGACCGGGCATTCAGGCCCAAAGCGTGTTGCTCAATGTGGACTACCGCATTCCCTTTGCCAAAGTAAAACAGCTCTGGGCTGACCTGACCGGCTACGCCTACAACCCGGCTACCTTAATCAGCACACAAACCACGCTTGGTGAGCAGTTAGCCCCCATTGAAGAGCAGATCAAAGAGCAACTTAAAGCCGCTCACGTATGCCACGTAGATGAAACAGGTGTACGGGTGGCGGGCAAGCTCCACTGGCTACATGTGGCCAGCAACCAGAGCTACACGCATCTGTTTATCCATCCCAAACGGGGTAATGAGCGCTTTTGAATGCGCAAAGCATCTTCGGTGATTGTCTCAACTGGACCGTTCATGACTGCTGGAAATCGTATTTCAGTGTGGGCAAGGGGCGTCACGCACTCTGCGGAGCGCATCTGTTGCGGGAACTGGCGGGTCTGATGGAGAGCGGCTCTATCTGGGCCAGACAGATGCATCGCTTTTTGCTGGATGCTTACAAAGCCAGTCGGCAGGGTCCGATTGGGCGTCGGGAAGCGGTTCATTGGCGAGCCTGCCACAGACAAGTCTGTGAGCAGGCTGACGAGGAGGAACTCGTGCCGCTGGTATTTTTCAAGGCCAACGGCACGACGGGCCGGACCAACCGCAGCAAAGGCCGCAATCTATTGGATCGGCTGATTCTACATCAGGACGCGGTGCTGGCTTTGCCCGCTCCGGCGACCCGGTTTGAGGAAGGTGTGCCGTTTACCAATAACCAAGCGGAACGGGATCTGCGTGGGGTTAAAGTAAAACAGCGGGTAAGCGGTTGTTTTCGGTCGGCGGCTGGGGCGGCTCTGTACGCCCGTATTTCTGGGTTTATCTCCACGATGCGCAAGCAGGAGCGGAACGTAGTCGATACATTAGCCGACGTTCTCACGGGTGGCTTCCATTGGGCTACCTAAACAGTTAC
>NZ_KB893425.1 GCF_000374085.1 Spirosoma spitsbergense DSM 19989
TAAGGGGCTGAATAGCAGATAGAGCCTGTTGTACATCAGGACGTTGTCGTGGATCTAGTGCGTCTGAATTAGTCATATCTTAGGGAAGAGAACCGGACGAATTGTGCTCCTACACACAGGGCATACCAGCCCTTGTATTCTATACGGCGGTCGTATTTTAGGATAAAGTTTACACCTTGATAGAACCGTCTTTTAGTACGTCCTGTACGTACAGCATTTTGACCATAACCAGTACGATGGCCATGACAGGTGTGGCTAAGGCCAGCCCAATGCCCCCGGCGAATATGCCGATGATGAGCTGCGAGATAAAGACCAGCGCGGGCGGCATAGAAATTACCTTGTTCTGAATGAGCGGGGTCAGCAGGTTACTTTCTACGAGCTGAATACCCATGTAGAGTAGCACCACATACAGGGCCTGCTGGGGGCCGCTCAATAGTGCAAGTAGTACGGCGGGAATTAACGCGATGATGGGACCAAAGTTGGGGATGAACGTAATTAGTCCCGCAAACAGGGCCAGCGCTCCAGCCAGTTGAATATCCAGCAGCCACAGACCTACAAAACTTAGAACGCCAACCACGACCATCGAAAACAACTTACCACCCAGCCAGCCCAGCAGGGTTTCGCCTAGCTTATCCAGCACCGCTTCGGCCCGTTTTCGACTCGGTTTAGGAACCAGCCGGACCAGCCCGTCGCGGTACAGAGTAGGTTGTGCCGCCAGAAAAGCAGCCAGAAACAGAATGACGTACAAATCTGCCAGACTACCGAGCGTGGACGAAATAGCACCCGAAATGCGTCCCAGCCAGCGCGAAGAACCACTGTCCAGCAATTTCTCCGGTTTGATGTCTTCTTTTAGCAACTGTCGGCCAAAGCTTGTTTGACGCAGCATCTCCTCCGCATTTTTCAATGCTTTAGGGGCCTGCTCCTGCAACTGATCGATTTGCCCGCCAATCGAAGTGGAGA
The DNA here is from genome assembly GCF_000374085.1 of Spirosoma spitsbergense DSM 19989. Taxonomy (GTDB): domain Bacteria; phylum Bacteroidota; class Bacteroidia; order Cytophagales; family Spirosomataceae; genus Spirosoma; species Spirosoma spitsbergense. Next base: position 961 of record NZ_KB893425.1, read on the forward strand.
TAACCCACCCCATACCTATCAGCACACCGATGGTCAGGAGAGCTACAATGGCGAGGGAAACGCCCTCCGGCCAATTGGTACGTTTGCTCATCCATCGGGCACCCGCATGAAGTGGCAGGGCAATCAGCGTAGCTGCCAGCACCAGCAGCAGTACGTCGAAAGCGGCCCCCATCAGTCCAAGCAACAGTAAAGTAGATAGGGTCAGACCTAATATAATGCCGACGCGCCGAATGAATAGCGGCTCTGGAATGGAGTCCGGTTGATCGTTAATCATACACTTGTTGTTTAGTTGATACAAGGGTATAACTCAAAAGGGGGGTATTTGTCAGCCGGATTAAGCGTATAAAAGCATCAAAAGTAGGCGAAAACTGGCCGGATAGAACGACCCGTTTGCTACGGATTGTTGTTGACATTTATTGAAAACCCTCGATGTGACTTAATTTGAAATATATTAAACTTTGGTTCATTCAAACATCCGATTCGGTTTGGGGCAACGTATGATGTAAATGGGGAATGAAGCTACTTTTTTATTCCTTGGCTTCGGCCCCGCGGTGGCGGACCACTCCCTTTCCAATTTACTGTACCGAAATAATCACCTCCGCAAAAAGCCGGGCTCAGATTCGTCCGGCGCGACTTTTCTATGCGATTAGCTGAACTTGTGTAATCGCCAGTTTTTTTAATGAGGTTGATGTGGAGAATGCAGTAATGAATTAAGTAGTGAATCGACCGCCTTAGGAACGAATTAATGTTTGAAGCCGTAGCGAAATAGCCGCGCCATGACCCATTAACTCTTCCGCCAGGGCCATCCGTTCAACCAACGGGCCAATCAGCCGTAAGCCTTCAGGACTCAGTTGCTGGTAAGTAATTTTTTTGATGAAACTGTCCAGCGACACACCGCTGAAAGTAGCCGCAAACCCATTGGTAGGCAGGGTGTGATTGGTACCGGACGCGTAATCCCCCACCGTCACCGGCGTCAGATTGCCCAGAAAAACGGAACCGGCATTATAGACCCGCATGGCGACCGTTTCGGCTTCCTCTGTAGCAATAATCAGGTGTTCAGGGGCGTATAAATTGGTTAGGGCAATCCCCGCTGCCAAATCGGGCACGAATACGAGCCGACCGTTTTTCAGGGATTCACGGGCAATCGCCTGCCGAGAAAGTCCTTCCAGTTGCCGCGCCACTTCATTCGCTACCTCATGCAGCATCGGCTCCGATGTGGTCACCAATAAACACTGGCTGTCAGGACCATGTTCGGCCTGGGCCAGCAGGTCGGCTGCGATGAATGCTGGATTGGCCGTAGCGTCCGCCAGGATTAGTACTTCGGACGGTCCGGCTGGCATATCAATGGCAATACCTTCCCGGCTGATGAGTTGTTTGGCTACCGTCACGTACTGATTCCCTGGTCCGAAGAGTTTAGCAACGCGGGGGATGGTTTCCGTCCCATAAGCCATTGCCGCGATGGCCTGCGCCCCTCCGATTTTATAGATATGGTGAATGCCAATTAGTTCGGCCGTGTACAAAATGGCCGGATGGACAGTACCATCTTTAGCGGGTGGAGTACAGATGATAATTTCGGGGCAGCCCGCCAGGATAGCCGGAACGCCCAGCATCAGTACGGTTGAAAACAAGGGGGCGGTACCCCCCGGCACGTACAAGCCGACCCGCTGAATCGGAACCGACCGGCGCCAGCACTGCACACCCGGCATTGTTTCTATAATCCGGGGCACCTCCCTCTGGGCCTGGTGGAACGTAGTGATGTTCGCCTGCACCTGCCGAATATCGGCTTTTAACTGGTCATCCACCAGCCCGGCAGCAACAGCCTTTTCTTGATGGGTGACTTCCAGGGAGGAAAGAGAAACCCCATCTAACTGCCGGGTGAGATCATAAACAGCCTGGTCCCCCTGGTTCTTTACGGCGTGAAGTAGGGCCTGAATACGGTCTTCCATTCCCCCGGAATTACTGGCGGGACGGGTAATGAGCTGGGGCCAATCCGAGGCCGGGCTATTTTTGTAGATGCGCATCGTTACTGCTGGAAAAGGGGTTGATTGAATGGATAGGTTCTGCTTTACTGCCTGGGCAAACCAACTACTGACCCGGAGATAGCTGCTTTTTAGGCCGAAAGACAACCAGTGCTGCCATGAGTAGCCCCAGGGTCAGCAAGCCACCGTAGAGAAAATTCTGGCCCGGAAACTGACTACCCGTGAACCCGGCGATGGGATAGGCAATGGCCCACCACAAATGCGAAAACGCGAAGTGCGACCCGAACACTTTGCCCTGCTGAGAACGCTCAATCTGTTCACCAATGAGTGTTTCCGACGGGATTTCTGCCAGGCTCTGCCCCAGTCCCGCCAGTACCCACAGCCCCAGCAACACCGGATATCCTACGTAGTTGGCTCCGATAATGGCCATACCCAACAGCAATGCCCCCACAATCAGCGATACTCGCCGACTCGTTGTTTTGTCAAAACCTCCACCAAAGGCGGCCAGCGTGGCTCCGACGCCGAAGGCCCCCATCACCCAGCCGTAGTAGGTGTCGGGCAGGTGCAGCCCGTCTTTAACATGGCCAATGGTATTCACCAGTATCTGCGCCCCGGCAATAGCCGACACAAACTCGATGGCCAGTGAAAACCTGATTAGTGGATTGCCAAACAACAACCTGGCCCCGTTGAGTACGTCGGCCCAGGCCGAGAGTGGTTTTTCGGGCCGCTCTTTTGCCGAAGCCGTATTGAGCAGATCACCGGGCAACAGCAGAATCAGCACACCCGCCACGACGAACGACACGGCATCGACAAAGAAAATATCCCGTGCCCCCAGCCACACGGCCAGAATCCCGGCCAGCCCTGGCCCTAGTACGCCCAGCAGTTGAAACGTCGCCGTCGATAAGCCGATTGCCTGCCTGTAATACGCTTTCTCTACCACCTGCGGAATGATGGATTTATAGGTTGGAGTGAAAAAGGCGTTGAACACATTCAAGAAAAAAACCAGTACGTAAATCTGCCACTCGGCGTTCACGAACGGCAGACAGGCGACAATGCCCATCCGAATGAAATGGGTGACGTACAGGATTTTTTTGCGGTCGACTCGGTCGGCCAGCACCCCGGCGAAGGGCGAAAAAATGATAAACGCCGTCACCCGCAGCGTCAGGGCCGACGAGAGAATAATCGCCGACCGCTCACGCCCGAACTGATACGCAAGCAGGGCCAGCCCTACCCAGGTAAAGGCATCGCCGAGCAGGCTGATGGTCTGGGCGAAATACAACTTGGCAAACGTACGGCTGCGCAGCGACTGAAACGGTTCGAGCAGGAGCGAAAGGGGTGACTGGGTAGGCATGATCTGTTTGTTACCTGAGTTTAGTTGATGTTGCCCGTGCCGAGGATAACGATCCGGTCACTGGCTTGCAGGCCGCTGACTACCTCAACGATATCGCCCTGCTTGGTACCCGTTTTAATGGCCTGTTTCAGAAAGCGTTCCGGGGTTTTCTGCACGAAGACATACACCCCGTCGTTTTCGGATACCAACGCCGATTGCGGCACCGACAGCACCGCCGTTTTCCCCCTTTTCCGGCTCATAACGGGTGCCGTAGCAAACGGCTCGAACCACGATTTTTCTTTATTGTACCCAATCTCGCCGGTGGTGGGTTCGGGGGCGGGTTGGCTGGCAATGGCCGTTGGTTCGTCGGCATACACCGTTACGTCTTTGACCACAAACTGGTCGGTATAAGCCGGGGTAACCAGATCAATCGTCACTGTGCCGCGTCCGGCCGTTGCGGGTTTCAGCGCAAAGCGGAAGTTGCCGGGAGCTACGGGCTTGGTGAGTGTTTCGGTATAGTCTACTTTACCGTCGATAGTCAATGTCAGCGTCACAGTGGCTTCGGTGTAGGGGCTAAACGTCTGGCCCAGCCGGGTCAGGTGCGCCGTAAAGCGGTTGGGCCGCCCGACCACCGGCGGGCGATATTCGGCAAAAAGCTCGGTGTGTTCGGTGTACATCGTGCTTGATTTGGCCCGTAAAGCCGGGTTTGGGGCTACAGTGCTGGTGGCCGTCGCGGGCGTGGTGGTTTGGGCCATCAGGGCGTTACCAGATAAAGCGATGACCGTTAAAAGACTTCCAAACAGGTGATTAGTTTTCATAAAGATTCGATTTTTGGTTAGTTATGGTGACGGCGTTCATTTATTCCTCTTCGCCACTGTTGTTCTGCTGGGAGAGCAAACTATAGGCTCCTTTCACGACAAAGGGCGTTTTGACATCGACAGGCAATGGCAGGTTGACGGCTGTGTAGCCGTTTTGTGCTACGCCCGGCTTAACTTCGACCTGCCGGAAGCGATAGCTCACGGGCTGGCTACTTTTGCTTTCCAGCAGATAGACGTAGGATTTACCCCCGAACCCAACGATAGCCGCGTCGGGCAGCACGGATAACGGATTGCTGGTCACGGCGACCTGCGCTGACACGTAGGCACCGGGAATAAAATCGTCCGAGACCCCCAGCGGACGGGCCAGCACGGCAACGGTCCGATCGGCATCAATCGACTTGCCCTTCATGAAAATCGTCGCCTGATGCATCGGTGCGCCGGCGCCACCCAGGCCGAACCGCACGGCTTGACCGGTACGAATGTGCGTAATGTCTTTTTCAAATACATTCAGGTGGACGTGCAAATCGCCCACGTCCGTCACCTCAATAATTACATCGGCCGGATTGACGAAACGACCATTATTGACGGGAACGTCGGTCACGTAGCCATTGACGGGCGAAGGGACCCCAACGGTACGTATCAAGTGGTCGGCCCGCAGCGTGGCCGGGTTGATGTGCAGCAGCGACAGGCGTTGGCCCATGCCAGCCAGTTGGGCCTGCAAACGCTGACGGTCAGAGCGGGTTTTCTGGAGCACTTTCAGCGCATTCACGTTTTCGCGGCTCAGTTCCTGCTGCCGGGCGAACTCCAGGTCGGCGTATTCCAGTTGGGCTTTGATGTCTAAATAATCCTGCTGCAACTGGATGAACTCAGGATTTTCGAGCACGGCCAGCGTTTGCCCCTTGCGGACTTTCGCGCCGGGTTCGAGCTTAATGCTTCGGATGTAGCCTCCGACCGGCATCGATACACTCACCCGGCTTTGGGGCGGTACGTCGAGAACCCCGGTCAGCTTCAGCATCGTGCCAAGCGTCCGCGATTCGGGCTGGCCCAGTTGAATATCAGCAGTGGTGTACTGTGCCTGCGTCAGGTTTACAACGGTCGGCGAACCGGCGTCTGGTGATTCGGTTGAATCAGCGGTGGATGCGGGTTGCTTCGCCGATGAGTCATCGGCGAACTTTTCGCTGCCACGGCAACCGATAAAGCTGACCGCAACAACCAGCGTGTACAGAAATGGAACTATATGGGCAAAAGAAACGGGACGTTTCATGGATCGACGGATTGGGAGAAAAATGAATAAATTGGAATCAGGGCTGGCCGAGCAGGTATTCGATGTAAAGCACCGACTGGTTGTACTGGTTGAGCAGATCGAGGTAACTGGCCCGGATGGTCAGCGATTGTTGCAGGGCCAGCGAAAATTCCACGTACCCGATGTCGCCCCCCCCGAAGGCCTTGCGGGCGTTGTCCAGAATTAGCCGGGCCTGCGCCAGGCCGTTCTGCTCGTAATACGCCAGCGCCGTGCGGTACTGTTCGTACTGCTGAAAGGCTAGTGTACCCTGTTGCTGCAAAGCCCGTCGCTGGGTCGCCAGTTCGGTTTGGGCGATCTGTTCACCCAGCCGGGCGGCCTCGATCCGGGCCTTTTGTGGTTTGGCCAGCAGTGGCACCAGCACCCCAATCTGCCCGCTCACGAACCGATGTCCAGGACCGTAGTAGGTCTCGTTGCCATCATAGATTTGCGTCCCGATGATGGTCTGGGTGGACAAACCCACGATGAACTCGGGCTTTAGCCGGGCCTTCTCCACGCGACGGCTTTGTTCGGCCACCACGATCTGCTGCCGAAGTTGCGCCAGCAGCGGATTGTTGGTCGTACCACTGCTATCCACGACTACGCTCAGTTTCCGTTTGGTGAGTGGGCCGGGTGCCACCTCCAGCTCATCCGTACTGTAGAGCGCGGTTTGAAGCCGGGTACGGGCCGCAGCCAGGTTGGCCGTATTCTGGGCGAGCCGAACCAGTCCGTCGGCCCGTTGGCTTTCGGCGGTAGCCTTTTCGAGTGAGCCGGTTTCGCCCACCCGGAAGCGCAGAGTAGCCGCCTGCACAAACTCGGCCAGGACGGAGTCCTGCTGCCGAAGCAGCCCTTCCCGTTCGTGCCAGTACTGCACGGCATAATACGCCGATTTGACATCGTACTGCACCTCATTGCGGCTCACGCCCACGGCCGTTTCCCGACCCTGAATGGTGGCATCGGCCAAATCGGCCTGCCGACGCAGCAGGGCTGGATTGGGAAAAATCTGACTGATGGTCAGGCCATTGTCAAATTTTCGGCTATTGAACTGACCCAGTGTACTGCTGATGGTGGTGCGGCCATAGTCGAAGGCACTCCGGCGCAGGGCCCGTTGCTGGTTCACCTGAAGGCCGCCAATTTGGAGCCGGGCGTTACGGGTAGCCGCTTCCTGAAGGGCCTGATCCAGACCAACGACCCGGATGGCGGGGGATTGGGCATTAACTCCTAAAGCGGCCAGCACCAAAGTGGCAATCATGACCAAACGGTTCGTTGTTCCCGACGGTATCGGTTTTTTAGGGTCGATCCGCTCCAGTCCACGCTCGAAATAGGTGTACAGGATGGGCAGCACGAACAGCGTCAGTAGGGTGGCCGTAATCAAGCCGCCGATGACCACTGTCGCCAGTGGCTTCTGCACTTCGGCCCCGCCGGAGTTCGAAAGGGCCATCGGGATAAAACCCAGCGAGGCAACCAGTGCAGTCATAATCACGGGCCTCAACCGCACCTGGGTACCCCGCCGGATAATCTCTATAAAGTCGGTTAGTCCTTCCTCGTGCCGCAGCCGGTTGAATTCCGCAATCAGCACGATACCGTTGAGTACGGCCACGCCAAAGAGGGCGATGAAGCCCACCCCCGCCGAAATACTGAACGGCATTCCCCGCAGCAGCAGGGCAAACACGCCCCCGATAGCCGCCATCGGAATGGCAGTGAAGATCAAAAAACTCTGGCGAACCGAGTGGAAGGTAAAAAATAGTAGGGCGAAAATCAGGGCCAGTGAGCCTGGTACGGCAATGGCCAGCCGCCGTTTGGCTTCGACTAAGTTCTCGAACTGCCCGCCATAGGTGATCGAATAGCCGGGTGGCAACTTGATTTGCCGGGCTACTTTGCCCTGCAAATCGGTGATGATACTTTCCACGTCCCGCCCGCGCACGTTGAAGCCCAGCGTAATGCGCCGACGGGTATTGTCACGCTGGATCTGGTTGGGTGCCTGTTCCATGGTCACGTCGGCCAACTGTGTTAACGGAATCTGCTGGCCAGTGGCCGTGGCCACGTAGAGGGTACGCACATCGTCGATACTCCGGCGTTTATCAGCCGCCAGCCGTACCACCAGATCAAACCGCCGTTCGCCCTCGTACACCTGTCCGGTCGATTGACCGGCGAAGGCCGTGTTGATCGTGCGATTCACATCGGCGACGTTCAGACCGTATTTAGCGATCTGATCGCGGTTGAGTTTGACTAAGATTTGGGTCAAGCCTTCGACCTGCTCGACGTAGAGGTCTTTGGCTCCGTCGATGCCCCCAATCAGGTTACCCACCTTCTCGGCCTGCCGGGTCAGTTCGCCCAGGTCTTCGCCGTAGATTTTCAGGGCTACGTCCTGGCGGGCACCGGTCATCAGTTCGTTGAATCGCATCTGCACCGGCTGCTGGAAGCCAAAAGCTACGCCCGGGATGACGGACAGGGCTTCGGCCATTTTTTCGGCTAGTTTCTCGCGACTACTGGCACTGGTCCATTCTGACTTTGGCTTAAGAATAATCATCAAATCGGAGGCTTCGATGGGCATGGGATCGGTGGGGATCTCGCCGGAGCCGCTTTTACCCACCACCTGTTCCACTTCGGGAAACTGTTTCAGCAAAATTCGCTGGGCTTTGGTGGTCGCGTCGGCCGATTCGCTCAGCGAACTACCCGTCAGGACGCGGGTTTCCACGGCAAAATCGCCCTCGTCCAGCGTTGGTAAAAACTCACCACCCATGCGCGTGAACAGGAATACGCTGATGGCTAATAACGAAACCGCCACCGCCAGAATTAGTATCCGGAACCGCAACGCCCGCATAATCAGCGGCTCGTAGCCCCGGTGCAGCCAGGCCATGAACCGGTCGGACAACGTATTCTTATGCCGGATGGTTTTGCTGAGTACCAGCGAGGAGACCATGGGCACGTAGGTCAGCGACAGAATAAACGCCCCCAGAATGGCAAAGCCCACCGTCAGAGCCATCGGGCGGAACATCTTCCCCTCCACCCCCGATAGGGCCAGAATGGGCAGGTACACAATCAGGATAATAATCTCGCCGAAGGCGGCTGAATTCCGAATCCGGCTGGCCGACTCGTACACTTCCTCATCCATCTGAAGCTGTGAAAGGGTTTGATCCCGGTTGCGCAGCAGCATATGGTGCAGCGTGGCTTCGACAATAATCACGGCCCCATCCACAATCAGGCCGAAATCAATGGCCCCCAGACTCATCAAATTGCCCGACACGCCAAAGACGTTCATCAGCGCAATGGCAAAGAGCAGCGCCAGCGGAATGACGGAAGCGACCACGAAGCCCGCCCGCCATTCACCCAAAACCAGTACCAGCACGAAGATGACGATCAGCGCACCCTCGGCGAGGTTTTTGGTCACGGTGCCGATGGCGCTGTCTACCATCTTGGTGCGGTCCAGAAAGGGAATAATCTCAACGCCTTCGGGCAGCGTTTTACGGATGTCAGCAATTTTAGCCTTCACCAGCTTGATTACCTTGGCGGAGTTCTCGCCTTTGAGCATCATCACCAGCGCCCCCACCACTTCGCCCTGTCCGTTGCGGGTCACAGCTCCGTAGCGTACGGCACTGCCAATCTGCACGGTAGCCACGTCGCGGATACGGATGGGTAGTGCATTCATCTGACCGGGTTTACCACTCAGTTTGATCACCACATTTTCGATGTCGGTGATGCTACCGATCAGGCCATCGGAGCGGATGAAGTAGGCGTTGGGTTTCTGGTCGATGTATGCTCCACCGGTGTTCTGGTTGTTGCGTTCGAGGGCATCGAAGAGGTCGGTAATGGTCAGGTTCATGCTCCGCAGCCTGTCGGGGTCCACCGCAATTTCATACTGCTTCACCAGGCCGCCAAAGCTGCTCACGTCGGCCACGCCGGGCGTACCCAGCAGCCCACGCCGGATTATCCAGTCCTGAATCGTACGCAGTTCGGTGAGCGGGTATTTCTGCTCATAGCCCTTTTTGGGTACGACCGTGTACTGAAAAATCTCGCCGAGGCCCGTTGTGACGGGGGCCATCGTGGGCGTACCCACACCGGGCGGAATCTGGCTGACCACGTTTTGCAGCCGCTCGGAAATCTGCTGGCGGGCCGAGAACACGTCTATATCGTCCCGAAATACGACCGTAACAATAGACAGCCCAAAGCGCGAAAACGAGCGCAGTTCGATCAGGCCCGGAAGGTTGGCTAAGCCAATTTCGACGGGAAAGGTCACCAGCCGTTCGATGTCGGGCGCAGACAGGGAGGGGCTGGTCGTAATGACCTGTACCTGATTGTTGGTAATGTCGGGAACGGCATCGATGGGTAGTTGGGTGATCGACCAGCCGCCCCATATAATCAGGGCTACGGTAAGCAGACCCACGATGAGTTTGTTCCGAATGGAAAATAGAATAATATGATTGAGCATCGCTACATCAATTGAAGAGTAAGACAAAGCCAGTTACTCCGATCTGGAGGGATCGGAGACATGGTACGCGTCAATACAATTAACTGATTTTGGGCGGTTGCCAGAAGGAAAGCGTCGGCTCAGGGAGCGCGGCCGATTGGTAATGAAACCCAGTTTTGGGTGCTATTACGGGACTTGCACAAAGCGCGTTATTCCAAAAAGGAGAGCCGGGCAGATAAACCGGAGCCCAGCCTGCATCGGCGCCGGAATGGGCGGCTTTGACGGGAAGTTTAGCGTGATCGTGGTGGGGGGCATGGTGATCCCCCCTGTCGCCGTAGTGCTCGGCCAAAAAATCCAAAAATGAGTGGTCCGGTTCTTCGAGCCGGTGAAGCTGGTAATGCTGATATAGCTCCGGTAGTTTGGCGCACTCCTCCCATATCGACACTGGCAGTAAGCTGAACAGCGAGAGGTAAAGACTGATTCCGATGGTGAGCAGGCGCAACATTACGGGCAAAGATAGCAATAATAAGCAATTGGTGTTGCGAATGGCACATCGACGGTTGAAAGTAGCGCTGACTCATGGCCACGTAAATCAACTGCGATGCTCTGATTGCTGCCTTTGTCAATCGGTCTAACCACCGATTGGCAAAGGCCCGGTCAGTTTCTGTTTCCGGATACGCCCTCCCATCCACATGGCCATTTCTTTTGGTTACAAGGCAATCAATGTCGCATACCACCTTGATTGCCCTTGCCTAACTGGTCCAGCGTGGCCCGGAACCCTTTGGCCAGTTCAGTTGCCGGACCACGCCCGTAGTAGTGCAGGAAAATGATCCGGGGTTGTTCGCCAAGCATATGATGGTGCAAGGCGACAACTTCGATGCGGTGACTGCGCAGTGTTTTTATGACGCTGTTCACTTCGCTTTCCAGCATGGCCACGTCACCAGCCATGTGAGCCGCATCATGTTTACCCGCAAACGATGCCCAGGTGTTCAGACCGATAGCGGCTGTCATCTCAGCTCCCATGTCCGTTACCGTCAGGTCGTCGCGGCCAATGGTGTATTTGTATGTCGGGCCGTTGACTACACCTTTATACTTGATCAGCTCATCGAGTACGGGTAAGTCAAACAATTCCTTACCGGTTTGGGGCGTACCCGTCGCGGCTGGGGTGGCATTACTACTGGTTTGTGCTGAGGAAGGAGTTGAAGCAGGCTGGTTAGCCGGAAACAGTTTAGTTTCCCGGATTGCCTGGGCATACTTTCTGGCTAGTTCGGCCGTATCGCCCAGGCCGTGCAGGTGCATATAAAAAATGCGCGGTTGTTCGTAGAAAAAGTGATTATGTATGGCCCCTACTTCCAGCCCTGCCGTGTGGGCCGCGTCGATCAACGGGTTTACTTCGGCTTCGAGTAGTACCGTATCGCTCATTATCACGGTCTGCTTGCCGTCCAGCGTTTTCTTGAATGCTACCCAGCCACCAAACCCAAACGGAATTGGTACGGATTCACCTTTCACCGTTACGCTCAGATCATTACGGGGCAGCGGCACCGAATAAGTAGCCTGGGCTTCGTTGTAAGTGCCTTTTTTGCCAAGAGCCGTAGCAATAGCATCCTGATCGGCCTGGGAAAGGGCGGGTGTTTTTCCGATGCCTGGTAAGGCGTCTGGATTGACGCCCGAAGTTGTGCAAAGGGGGATGGTGCCCGTGGCAACAACGGCGGAGCGAAGGAAGTTTCTGCGTTGCATACGTAAGTAGAAAAGGGCTCGATGAGCAGATTAGTGCTTCTAAAAGTAAAGCCAAATTCTGAATTAAATTTAAACGCGCCAGACTTTTGAGATTCAACCAGTAGGTGAGTTTCAGCACCCGTGCCTGGTTCATGGGTTGAAACGCCCATACAACCCGCCGTTGGTCGTCTGTGGCTTGGTAGGCGTAGCAATTATCCGTCTCGCCGATGTATAGATTGCTAACGGGTTTACACCGCCACTGAAACCGGATGTTGGTGATGATATGTTGATCTGGTTATTACATTGTAGGTAGGCTGTCAGAAAGAAAGCCCGCGAAAAGGAGAGGTCAAGCTTTGGGTCAATTAGCAGCAAATCCGAGGTGGTGTAGGGTTTGGGTAGCTGGATGTGATTGTAGATAAAATGTAGTGATTTTATGAGTACAGTAAAATCAGTTACCCTATGCGTTGAAAATAGTTCAAAGCCTCTTTGTTAGGCTTCAGATGAATGGTACATACTGTTTTCTCACATGATAAATATGTTTATATCCGTACAGGCATACCACTTCCCCATCCGGCCATTTTCGGTCAATAAATGGGTAGCTAATGCAATTTAATGAACTCGTCATTTTGTTATAAATGAATGGGTTGCAGCAATGTGAACTACCGCTAAACGCATCCACATAAACGTCCGAATCACAAAAGAAGCCGCGCTCCCTGGCAGGAACGCGGCTTCTTTTGTAAACCACTCTGTCGAAGATAATTGTTATTCCGCTTTGAACAGCTTGAGCGTCTGGCTTTGGGTGGATGTGCTCACCCGCAGCAGTAGCACGCCCGCCGGGGTTTGGCCCAGTCTGAGCGTCTGCCGCTCCACCACCCCAGCCCGACCAACCGACTGCTCACTTACCTGGTGGCCAAGCGCATCGATTACCGATAGTGACAGGGCTTGTCCTTCGGCACCCCGCACCTCCACGGACACCGTTTCACCTGCCACCGGGTTGCCCAATACGGTGACCCTCAGGGGTACTTCTGAACCCGTGCCCAGCCGGGCACCCGGGTTGCAGGCTGCCAGCCAGCCATAGCTGAAACTAGCACTTACCCCGCTCTGAACCGCTCGTAAACCGATGATGGGGTTGTCGGTGTACAAATCCAGCGTGTAGGGTCCTGGATTGGTTGTAGGAACCAGCTCGTTAACCACCGAGAAGCTCACCGGTGTGCCGTTCAGGCCCGCGTAGCGGGGATTGAAGGTGACCCGTCGCTGGCCCGCTGAGAGCAC
>NZ_KB893426.1 GCF_000374085.1 Spirosoma spitsbergense DSM 19989
GTAGTCTTGCTGGTGCAAACTGCGGGTAATGGCATCATGGGAGAGTTTCCCATCCACCAGTGCCGATAGTCGGGTGGCTGTTGGCTGGTTCTGATTGACCAGCAAATAGTCCGAGTAGAGGTCAAAAATAGGGGATATAAACTCCATGAGCGCTTTTTGTGGTGTTTTTGAGTAAATTTAGAAAGAGGTTGCTACAGATAGATCAACCATGCGTAACATCAGTTACATAGCGGAATCCAACGCTAACCAACACATAAAATACACAGAATTACACCTTCCGCTTCAATTCAAAATTCTGACCCAGGTACAGTCGGCGAACCTGCTCGTCGTTGGCCAGGTCTTCGGCCGACCCCTGTTTTAGAATCTTCCCTTCAAACAGTAAGTAAGCCCGGTCGGTAATGGAGAGGGTTTCGTTTACGTTGTGGTCGGTGATGAGGATGCCGATGTTACGGTGTTTGAGCTTGGCCACAATGCTTTGAATATCCTCTACGGCAATAGGGTCGACGCCCGCAAAGGGTTCGTCGAGCAGGATGAATTTAGGGTCTACGGCCAGGGCGCGGGCAATTTCGGTGCGTCGGCGTTCGCCCCCGGAGAGGACTTTTCCCTTGCTCTTCCGCACGTGGGTCAGGCTGAACTCTTCGAGTAATTCTTCCACTTTGGGTTTCTGCTCCCGCCTGGGGGTGCTGCTCATTTCGAGTACGGCCAGAATATTTTCCTCGACCGTTAGGTCCCGAAAAATGGAGGCTTCCTGCGCCAGATAGCCCAGCCCCAGCCTTGCCCGTTTGTACATGGGCAGGTCGGTGACGTCGGTATCGTCAATAAAAACCTTGCCGCTATTGGGTTTCACCAGGCCAACGGCCATGTAGAACGACGTTGTTTTGCCGGCACCATTAGGACCCAGCAGTCCAACGATTTCGCCCGTTTCGACCTGGTACGACACGTTATTGTTCACCAGCCGCGACCCGTATTTTTTAATCAGATTTTCAGTTCTTAGAATCATTCAATTAGTTGATTGTTTCCATGCCCGCCTGCACATTCAGGACAAATTCGGATGATACACTCAGGGCAGTGGCAATCTGGTCGATACTAAGCAGGCCCGTCCGTAGTAGTCCCCGTACATCCTCTTTCTTTGCTTCTTGTCTTCCCGCCTGCAACCCTTCCTGTAACCCTTCTTGTCTTCCTGCCTGCATACCACGGATCAAGCCGGAGGTGAGGGCTTCTTCGGCTCCTTTCTGCTTACCCTGTAGATAGCGGATATCGGTTTCTAGATCATATACGATAGACATAGCTTCAATCTGTTTAATGACTTCGTTCTGAATATTTCGTAGTTTGGACAATACTTCAAGCTGGCGTAGAAAACGGCCTAGAGCTAAATCGTTGGTAACAGTTGCTTTCAAAGAGGCCAGTATCTGACTCACGGCTTTTTCCGGGGTATCGGTACCCAGATTTCCCAGAATAGCCAGTACCATTTCTTCCGGTTTGCTGGTCTGCAAAACTCATAATAGGCAACCTCAACGACGTTTCGTACGTGAAACTGGAACGAGAGGTCTTCCTGCTTCAGTTCCCGACGCATACGTGCGGGACGGGAACCAATATAGAAAACGTACTGCTTTACGGGTAATTTGTACTTGCCATATAACTGAGCTGCATAGAACAACATCCGCGCCAGCATATCGGATTCTTCGCGGGTCTGGAATTCCAGTTGCAGAATATACAGGCCTTTGCCGTCAGTATCCGTAATCAGTTTTAAAAATCGGGCTTTCGCTCAATCGTGTACTGTAAATCGTCGGGAATTTCAACGATACCGGCAGGTTCTGGTAAGTTGAGTACCTTCCGGGCCAGGGGGAGCATAATCTCCTCAATATTTTCCTTGATAATCTTATCATAGTCTTGGCTCATGTTATACGCACCGAATGTCCTTGAGCATCAGTTGCAGCGAGACGTTCCCGTTGTAAAAGTTTTGCTCGACCTGGTAGCAGATGGAGAACGGTTTATGAGCCTGCAACTGGTCGGCGAGGTGTCCGAAACCAAAACCAATCGCCCAGAAACTCCGGCCCGAACTACCCTGACGGACGTTTATTTTCAGGTGCTTTTCTTTCATAATGATAGGCTCACTCACCAGGTAAACATCCTCCGTCATGAACGTAGGCTGCAGGTTGTGCGGGCCAAAAGGTCCCATCTGCTTCACAATCCTGACCAGCTTATCGCTGATTTCACTGAAATCCAGCGGCAGGTCGATGTCAATCAACGGCGTCAGGTGCTCTTCTTTAATTGTGCGGGCTACCACTTCCTCAAACTTCTGCCGGAACGCGTCGATGTTATCGATGGGCATGGTCATCCCGGCGGCAAACGTATGACCACCAAACTGCTCCAGTAAATCGGCGCAGGCTTCAATGGCTTCGTACACATCAAACCCCGGTACCGACCGCGCCGATCCGGCCGCTTTGTCATTCGACTGCGTCAGGATGATTGTGGGCCGGTGAAAATGCTCGATGCACCGCGAGGCCACAATCCCGATAACCCCTTTATGCCAGGAAGCATCGTACAAAACCGTGCTCTTGGCCTGCGTCAGCGTTTCGTTCTGCCGAATCATCTCCAGCGCCTGCTCCGTCATGCTGCTGTCAAACTCACGGCGGCTGGTGTTGTGTTTATTGATAGCGATCGCAAACTCGTCGGCTTCCGCTTCCGATTCGGCCAGCAACAGTTGTACGGCGGCTTTGGCATGCTGAATCCGACCGGCGGCATTGATGCGTGGCCCCAATCCGAAAACCACATTGGTGATGTCCAACTCCCGCGTAAAACCCGCTACTTTGATTAACGCTTTCAGACCCGTGCGTGGTGCCGTATTAAGAACTTTTAAGCCATAGTGTGCCATCACCCGATTCTCACCCGTAACGGGCACAATATCCGATGCTATACTAACGGCCACCAGATCGAGGCAGGGGTACAACTGCTCCAGGTCAATATTTTTGTAGAGGCAGAACGCATGGAGCAGCTTAAAGCCAACGCCACAGCCGCTTAGCTCTTTATACGGGTAGTGACAATCGTCGCGTTTTGGGTCCAGCACGGCGGCTGCATCGGGCAGCTCGGCACCCGGGCGGTGGTGATCGCAGATAATAAAGTCGACGCCGAGGGTTTTCGCTTCGGCCACGCGCTCGATGGATTTTATGCCGCAGTCGAGCGCAATAATCAGCGAGAAGCCGTTTTCTGCCGCCCACTGAACGCCCTGCTGCGAAATACCATAGCCTTCTTTGTAACGGTCAGGAATGTAATAATCTATATTTGGGTGATAGTTCTTCAGGAAACCGTAAACCAGCGCTACCGATGTGGTTCCGTCAACATCATAATCGCCGTAAATCAGAATTTTTTCTTCCCGTTCGGGCAGCATGGCCATTTGCAGCCGGGTAATGGCCCGGTCCATATCCTTCATATCGAACGGATTATGCAGGTGGCTGATTTCCGGCCGGAAAAACAGTCGGGCCTCTTCGTACGTAGTTACGCCACGCTGCACCAGCAGGGCCGAAAGGAACGAACTAATGCCCAACGACTGGGTTAATGACTCGATAGCTACCCGCTGGTCCATAGAATCGGGAAAGGGTCTGGTAATCCATCGTTTGAGTGGGGGAGGTGGCTGGGCTATCATATTTGCAAGATAAATCCGTTTTTACTAAAACCGTTCGTTTATGTTCTATTTGCTGTCAATAATTAGCCTGCTTTTTGTCGAAATGACTCCCGTATCTGCTTCCCCAAAAGCCCGGCTACAGGTTGACATCCACAATGTTAACTCCCAAAATGGGGCTGTTTTCGTGGCACTGTTCAAACCCGGCAGGGAGTTTCCGGAGGGTAAACCAGTAGAAGGAAAGAAAATAGATGCTTCGGCATCCAGCCTTCAGATTACCTTTTCGGTAGAGCCGGGGAATTACGCCCTTGCACTTTTTCACGACATGAACAGCAACGGGAAAATGGATAAGAATATGCTGGGTATTCCCAAAGAGCCTTACGGATTCAGTAATGATTTTCGGCCCAGATTCTCCGTGCCCAGGTTCAGCGACTGCCAGTTTAGCGTGGGGGAAGGAGGAAAAACGGTTCGTGTCAACCTGCAGTCATTTTGATTGGCCGGAGAGAGTTGATCTGGTTCCGGGCGTTGAAAAGCTAAACAATAAAATCAGATAGATTCGGGTAAGAAAATTTTCCGTACTTTTGACTGGCAAATAACACAACCTGCTGTTTGCTCATGAGCTTAGATACCAGTAAGTTTCTTTACGAAGCACTTACCTACGACGACGTACTGCTCCTGCCTTCCTATTCGGAGGTTCTTCCCCGCGATACGCACACCACTACCCAGCTTACCCGTACGATCAGCCTGAACATTCCCATCATCTCAGCGGCAATGGACACGGTTACTGAATCGGCACTGGCCATTGCTATGGCGCAGGAGGGCGGTATCGGCATTATTCACAAAAACATGAGCGTGGAGGCTCAGGCGGACCAGGTCCGTAAAGTTAAACGGTCAGAAAGTGGGATGATTATTGACCCCATCACCCTGCTCGAAACCGCTACCCTGGGCGACGCGCATAAGATTATGCGCGAGTTCAAAATCGGGGGTATTCCGGTTGTCGACGAACAGGGGAAACTGGTTGGGATTGTGACCAACCGTGATCTGCGGTTTCAACACAATATGACCAAGCCCGTTACAGACGTGATGACCCGCGAAAAGCTCATTACAGCTCGTGAGGGACTGACACTGGAGGAAGCAGAGAGTATTTTGCAGCAACACCGCATCGAAAAACTGCCCATCGTCAATGATGACTACCACCTGGTGGGGCTGATTACCTACAAAGATATTCTGAAGAAAAAGAGCCATCCCAATGCCTGTAAAGACGAACTGGGTCGGCTACGCGTAGGAGCCGCCGTGGGCGTTACCCCCGACCTTTACCGGCGTATTGACGCGCTGGTGAAAGCGGGTGTGGATGTCATTAGTGTTGATACGGCGCACGGGCACTCGAAAGGGGTGCTGGATGCCGTTCGGGGCATAAAAGAGCGGTATCCTAAACTCCAGGTCATTGCTGGTAATGTGGCTACGGGTGAGGGAGCCAAAGCCCTGGCCGATGCCGGAGCCGATGCCGTAAAAGTTGGCGTAGGACCGGGAAGTATCTGTACCACGCGCATCATTGCCGGTATTGGGATGCCGCAGCTAACGGCCGTGTACGAATCGGCCAAAGCCCTTCAGGGAACGGGCGTTCCTATTGTGGCCGATGGCGGTATTCGTTTTTCGGGCGATATTACCAAAGCCATAGCCGGGGGAGCCAGTACGGTGATGATTGGCTCGCTTCTGGCCGGTACCGAAGAAGCACCCGGCGAAGTGGTGCTGTACGAAGGTCGCCGGTTCAAAACCTACCGCGGTATGGGGTCGGTAGAAGCGATGGAAGACGGCTCGAAAGACCGGTATTTTCAGGATGCGGAAGACGATATCAAAAAGCTTGTTCCCGAAGGTATCGTTGGTCGGGTTCCTATCAAGGGCAAACTGTCAGAGATTATTTACCAGATGGTTGGCGGTCTGAAAGCGGGCATGGGCTACTGTGGTGCTGCCGATATTGCGGCCCTGCAACAGGCTAAGTTTGTCAAGATTACCACCGCTGGTTCGCGCGAAAGCCACCCGCACGATATTTCCATTCAGAAAGAAGCTCCGAACTACTCGGTTCGTTAAATTCTGCAATAACCTTCGGGAGGTTTGGATCTTCCCGAAGGCTAATTCAAGGCGTGTGAGTCGATGTAGGTTAATCGTTCTTCGCTGGTTTGCGTAGTTGCGTACTTACCTGTTTCAGGAGTGTTCCTGCATCAGCGTTAGCCAGGCATACTGCACCTTGTTTTCGGCCAGGAGCTGCTTTGCCCGGAGGTGTAATAAATCGGGCAGATACTGGCAGCCGTTCCGGGCTTCATCGAACAACTCATTCAGTACTCCCGATTCCCGAAACGCTTTTACATCATCGGCTGCCGGCAGACTTGCAACGCTGCCTAACTTCCCCAGATCATTCCCCGATAAAATAGAACTGTTGCGAATTGGCGCCGGAATCTGGTCGATGCCAATCCCGATTTTCGGGCGGGCTACTTCAAACAACGCATTACCCTGCGCCCGGCAATACCAATCTGCCCCCATGCGACCAATAAGATCAATCTGGTGGGGATTGACAAGGCCGGTTTCATCGAAAATAGCGTCGTGGAAATGCGCCATTACCACCTCGCAGATAATGAGGTGACTCGATCCCGGCGAATTAGTACCGGTAGGTATAACCTGCTTCACAATACACTCGTAGGCGGCAGGTGATTCGGCGACACGGGGCGGACGAATCTTCGTTGACGGCACCGCCGTAAACCCCACTTTCTCAAACTCATTGACGCCCCGGTCAAATTCGGCACTGGCCAGCGACATTTGTTCGACCATCGCGTAGTTGACAATATTGATCACTACTTCGCCCACTTCTTTCACGTTGAGCAACGTGTGTTTCTGATGACCATGTCGATTAATGGTCGGGGCAAAAACCAGTGTGGGCGGGTTGTAGCCAAACACGTTGAAGAAGCTGAACGGACTCAGGTTGACCTGTCCGCTGGCATCTATCGTACTGGCAAAAGCGATAGGACGCGGACCAATCGTGCCGATCATGTACCGGTAAAACTCGGCGGGTTGTAAATCGGTAGGGTTGACTGTTTTCATGAATAAATAACGCCGGTTGCAGGACCAAGTTCAAGGCTATTTCCGTCTATTTGTGCAAACGCCCGTAAGGTTACCGTATCGCCATCGGCCAAAAATGTCTGCCTATGGGTATCATTCAGGGCTATGGCGCGTTCGCCGTTCCAGGTCAGTTCCAATAGCGAACCGCACGAATTGGGCAGGGTCCCCGAAATAGTGCCGGTGGCCAGTACGTCGCCAACGTTCAGGTTGCACCCTCCAATGGTATGGTGGGCAATCATCTGAGCGAAATTCCAGTACAGATGCTGCGCGCTGGTCCGGCAAATGCAGACTTCTTCGCCCCCTTCAGGCTGCAGCCACACTTCCAGGTCAATGGCGAAATGCCCCGGTTTGTGTATCTGAAGATAGGGGAGTGGTGTTGGCTCCTGTACAGGTCCCGCTATGCGAACGGGTTCCAGCGTATAGAAGGGTAACACCCAGGCAGAAAGGGTAGATCCGAAGTTTTTGCCCAGAAACGGGCCGAGCGGCTGGTATTCCCACCGCTGTATATCCCGCGCCGACCAGTCGTTGAATAAGGTAATCCCGAAAATATAATCCTCCGCTTCCTCCACCGGAACAGCCTCTCCAAAGGCTGACTGTTTGCCAATAATCAGCCCCAGTTCCAGTTCAAAATCCAGTGTTTGTGACGGACCCACCACCGGAACGTTACCGTCTGCTGCCAGAAACTGACCGGTTGGTCGACGGATGGGCGTACCTGACACCACGATGGACGATGCCCGGCCATGATAAGCAACGGGCATATGTTTGTAATTGGGTGGGAGGGGAGGGCCGTCGGGACGGAAAATACGCCCTACATTCTCGGCGTGATGAATGCCCGCGTAAAAATCCGTATAGTCGCCAATGCTGACCGGTAGATGCATTCGGGCTTTCGATTGGGGTACAAAAACCTGGTCCTGCACATCGGCCAGCGCAACGGCATCATTCGCTAATAACGCGTTGATACGCTGCCCTATGGTTCGGTGAATCGACTGGCCGAGACGAATAAAGTCGTTCAATACCGGCTTCAGGAAAACGTATTCATCAATAGGTATTGAATCAAAATACCCTGATAAACGGACCTTCTCAAGGTCAAGTATGCGATCACCATACTTAAAACCTACTCTGGGATTATCATTATCGTAACTGAAAATTCCGTACATAAGGGAGAGAACTGATTGTGTGGACGGCTACGTCCGGGTATAGAAAACGAAATGCTTTTCACCCGGACGTGGCCGCCGGTACGCTGTGTTGCCAGAATGCGGCTATTCACTCACATTTGTATAAATAGAGTCCATAATCCGGACAAAGTGTTGATAGTCGTCATCACTCAGATTACCCCAGCCTTTGCGTCGCATGGCCGATACAACGGGCAATACTTCACTGTATTTGGCTTCGCCGGTTTCGGTTAGAAAAACCAGAAACTTACGCCGGTCGGTGTCGGCCATGCGCCGTTCGGTTAGTCCCTTCTGGCTGAGCAAGTCGATGATGCGGGTTACGGTGGGCGCATCTTTAGTCGTCATCTCCGAAATGGTGTTCTGACTAATACCGGGATTGCGGTAAAGATGATCTATGATTACCCATTGGTCGACGGTCAGGTCAAAGCCAGCCTCGTTGAACTGCTTCTGAAGCGCATTTCTGATTTTCTTGATGGTGGTGTCTATCTTAAAGAAATAAGCCCGCGAATCGGATGGGTGCGTCATAATAGAAAAGGTCATTAAAAGGTCATTAGCTACGCGTCATAGTTGTCAGTTGAAGAAAATGACAATCAAATGACGCGAAGCTAATGACCTTTTAATGACTAACCAATAATCCCTCCAGTGTAGCTTCAATTTCGGGGACGGAGTGAAACAGTTGCTCGTACGACTCGATAATGAAGTACTGCTGCTGAAAATGGTCGATGATGTACGGTGTTTTCAGAAGCGTAGATACATCATACGGGAGCCGTCTGGGAATATCGCTTTCCAGACTATAAACGGTTTCTCCGGGCGACGACAGGATACCTCCGCCATAAATACGCAATCCCTCGTGTCCGAGGGTGGCATCTTCCTGAATCAGTCCGAACTCAACGGTATACCAATACAGGCGGGAAATCATGTCGATGGCTTCCTCATGCTCTAC
The DNA here is from genome assembly GCF_000374085.1 of Spirosoma spitsbergense DSM 19989. GTDB lineage: Bacteria > Bacteroidota > Bacteroidia > Cytophagales > Spirosomataceae > Spirosoma > Spirosoma spitsbergense. Next base: position 8,846 of record NZ_KB893426.1, read on the forward strand.
AAAGCGCAGGGCAATCCGGCTCAAAGCGGCCAGAAAGTCGCAGAAGTGCTGGTTAGTCAGCACCGGCACGTGGCCAAACGTGTCGTGAAACATATCCGGTTCGGGCAGGTAATCCAGCTGGTCGCGGGTACGCAGCCAGGTCGTGGCCGGAAACTGCCGGTCGGCCATCAGTTCGAAGAATTCCCGGTTGCCAATCAATCCCGGTACGGCCACTACACGCCACCCCGTTATGGGCAGTAAACGCGGGTTGAGGTCGCGCTCGAAGTCAGGAATATGACTGTTCGGAAACCCCGTAGCAACGATTCCATCCAGGTAGGCCTGACTGGCTCGCCCCGGCAAGCGGGCCATTTGCCGGTCGAACAATAATTTCCAGACAGCCTGCTGCTCGTCGGTGTATTGGTTATAATCCTGGATCATGATGAATGAGTGAGAGAGTGAAAGAGCGAAAGAGTGGTTGGAGCGCTACTATTCGCTCATTATTTCTTTCGCTCTTTCACTCATTGATTACAATGTTCCCCGTAGGGCCTGTTCGCGTTCGATGGCTTCAAATAATGCCTTGAAGTTTCCTTTCCCGAAAGACTTGGCGCCTTTGCGCTGGATAATTTCAAAAAACAGCGTGGGGCGCGGGCAAATCGGTTTCGTGAAAATCTGGAGCAGATAGCCTTCGTCATCGCGGTCGACCAGAATACCGAGTGGGCGCAGGGTGGAAATTTCTTCGTCAATAGGGCCGATGCGCCCGGCCAGATTATCGTAGTAGGCATCGGGTACGGTCAGGAACTCAACGCCCCGATCGCGCAGGGCCAGAACGGTTTCCACGATGTTATCCGTCGCTACGGCAATGTGCTGAATGCCGGGTCCACCGTAAAAATCCAGGTACTCTTCAATCTGCGACTTCTTTTTACCTTCGGCGGGTTCGTTGATGGGGAACTTCACGCGCCCGTTTCCGTTGGTCATAACCTTACTCATCAGGGCCGTATAATCGGTTGAAATGTCTTTATCATCGAATGATACGAGTTGCTGAAAGCCCATCACATCGTGGTAGAACGTCATCCACTCGTTCATCTCGTGCCAGCCCACATTTCCCACCATGTGGTCCACGTATTTCAGCCCCGCATCGGCGGGTTGGTAACTGGGAGTCCAGGGTTCATAACCGGGCAGGAAAACGCCCGAGTAAGCAGCCCGTTCCACAAACACATGGACCGTATCGCCGTAGGTATGAATCCCTGACCGCACCACGTAACCGTGGTCATCCTGTTCCTGGGTGGGGTGCATGTACGGGTTGGCTCCCCGGCTGATGGTTTCGTCAAACGCCTGTCGGGCATCGTCCACCCACAGGGCCACTACCCGAACGCCGTCGCCGTGCAGGTCGAGGTGGTCCCCAATTTCGGTGTCGCCGTGCAGGGGTGAGGTCAGCACCAGCCGGATTTTCCCCTGCTGCACCACGTATGATTCGCGGTCACGCAGGCCCGTCGCCAGTCCCGCGTGGGCAACGGGCTGGAAGCCAAACGCCGTTTGGAAATAATGCGCCGACTGGCGGGCGTTGCCCACGTATAATTCAATATAATCCGTGCCGTTCAGCGGCAGGAAATCCTGACGGTCTGCCGGTACGGTTTGTGTTTCTGCTGTTTGTATTGCTTCCATGATTGTTGATGTTATTGGTTATTCGCTGCGCTCTAATCGTTGTCATTAGCTGCGCGTCATTGGTGGTTCTACTAAGAATGACGCGCAGCTAATGACAAGAAATGACCATTAATGACGTGTACCCGATGGCTAGTCTATCCATGATTTATAATAGGTTCCATCGTCAATGGCCATTGCCTGTTCCGTCAGCATGAGCGGGCGGAAGGTGTCGACCATCACGGCGTATTCCTGGGTTTCTTTTTTGCCGATACTGCGTTCCATCGCACCGGGCGCGGGGCCGTGCGGAATGCCGCCGGGGTGCAGCGTTATGTGTCCCTGTTTGATGTCGTTCCGGCTCATAAAGTCGCCATCGACGTAATAGATGACCTCGTCGGAGTCGATGTTCGAGTGGTTGTAGGGTGCCGGAATCGCCTGCGGATGATAGTCGTAGAGACGGGGTACGAAGGAGCAAACCACAAACGAATCCGTCTGGAAGGTTTGATGAACTGGGGGCGGTTGGTGAACGCGTCCTGTAATGGGTTCGAAGTTGAAAATCGAAAAACCATACGGGTAATTGTATCCATCCCAGCCCACGACATCGAACGGGTGCGACGCATAAACCAGTGAATGCAATGACCCCTGCTTTTTGATTTTCATCAGAAAATCGCCGGTTTCGTCGTGCGTTTCCAGTACGTTTGGCCGTATGATGTCCCGCTCGCAGAAGGGGGCGTGTTCAAGCATCTGCCCAAAATGGTTGCGATACCGTTTGGGCGTGTAAATGGGCGTATGCGATTCCACGTATAACAGTTTATTATCAGCCGTGTCGAACTCAATCTGGTAAATCACCCCACGCGGAATAATCAGGTAATCGCCATACTGAAAAGGAATAGTACCGAACAGCGTGCGTAGCCTACCCGACCCCCGGTGTACGAACAGTAGTTCATCGGAATCCGCGTTTTTGTAAAAATACTCCGTCAATGACTGGCGGGGCGCGGCCAGCCCAAAAATAAGGTCGTTATTGACCAGCAGCGGTACCCGACTTTCGATGAAGTCATCGGCCGGTGGAACGTTAAACCCAATCAGCTTCCGGGCCATCATGTTTTTCTGAACGGCCAGCGTTGGGGTCATATCTACACTGTCCAGTACCTCGCGTACCATCGTTGGCCGGTGAACGTGGTACAGTAGTGACGACATACCATCGAAGCCAATGGTACCGAATAACTGCTCGTAATAAAACGGACCGTCCGATCCCTGACTGGTTTTATCCGCCGTGTCCGCCGGGCGGGGGAACTGCGTGTGCCGTTTGGGAGGAATCTGACCGAGGGCGTGATAGAAAGGCATGGTATTATTTGTTAAGACAACTATTGTTTGGCTTATAATTATAACGCTAACTACGGAAAATAGTATCTTGTTTAGAAGTTTTTTTATTATTAGGGGTTCTGGCAGGCGAAAAAGACACTCTTAAATTTTAGATGGGACAGGCCAACCCTTTTACCTAATTTTGGCCGGGCAACGCTTGCCGGGCAAGCGTTGCTGAATTTGATAACTGACAACTGTTTACTGATAACTGATAACTGAAATGCAACCAACTCTTTTAATTCTGGCGGCCGGTATGGGCAGTCGCTATGGTGGTGTTAAACAGCTCGACCAGTTTGGGCCAAACGGTGAAACCATTATTGACTACTCCCTTTTTGATGCTATTCGGGCCGGTTTCGGCAAGGTTGTTTTCATTATTCGGGAAGAGCTTCAGGCTGATTTTGAGGAGGTTTTTGAAGGAAAACTAGCCGGAAAGCTGGAGGTAGATTACGCCATTCAGGCGCTCGACTCGTACGTGCCGGAGATAGTGGGCCAGGTACGGCGCACGAAGCCCTGGGGAACGGGTCATGCTATGTTGTGTGCCCAAAAACACACGGATACGCCGTTCGCCGTGATCAATGCCGATGACTTTTACGGGCTGGAAGCGTTTGAATTAATCAGTAATTTTCTGAAAACCAGCACCGACGACCAACTGCATGCGATGGTTGGGTATGAAGTCAAAAATACACTGTCGGAGAATGGGTCGGTGTCGCGGGGGGTGTGCGACGTGGATGCCAACGGTAACCTGATAACGGTAATCGAGCGCACCAAAATTTACGAAAAGGAAATGGCCCCCGCCAACCGGCAGATTATTTTCGAAGAGGGCGAGGAGTTCACTCCACTGGCTCCCGAAACGCCCGTTTCGATGAACTTCTGGGGATTCAAGCCCAGCGTTTTCCCGTTGGTAGAACACCAGTTTGAAAGCTACGCGATGGCAAATATCAACTCGCCCAAAGCAGAGTTCTACATTCCCACGGTCATGAGTAATCTCATCCAGACCCAAACGGGACGGTGTAAAGTGTTTCGCAGTAGTTCAGAATGGTTTGGGGTAACCTACCCGGACGATAAGCCAACCGTACAGGCCGCGCTGAAACAACTGCACGATGCGGGCAAGTATCCGGCGAAGTTGTGGGAATAAGGTTTTTGGTTTTTAGTTTATGGTTGGCTGATGCACTCATAAACTAAAAACCAAAACTCGTTTGCCTCTTCGTCACTCATACGGCGATCCAGTGGTTTGGGCCCGGCTTCGGTGTTGTTACTGGCTACGTAGTGTTTGGGACCGTAACCTTCGGCTTCCAGTTGCCACTTGTTGATACCCAGGGTAACTAGTTTACCCATATCCCTATTGGCCCAATTCTGAGCGGGCTTTTGATTCAATGCAACACTACCTGTGTTGTTGGTATAACCGCCTGGTTTGATGGATACCACCGGATGTTCTTTCAGTATACGCGTTTAGCCGTTGCATCGCTCCCCTTGTTACCTGCCGTATCCATATTCATGGATGTGTTGACACTGTCGGTGGTCGCTTTTGTCCCGGTAGCCCCATCGGTACGTCAGGAGCGAAGTAAGAAAAACAGGGCAACGGCACCAAGCAACAGGAGTAACGGGTGCATTTCAAAAATACCAGTATCTTGTTGACATAGCCTCAAAAAGCCCTTGTTCCCATGACCAGAGAAGAATTACATGCCCTCGTTGATGCCCGGTATGATGAGTTTCAAGCTTTGCAACAACAACCTAATTTCCTGGCCTACGAAGAGAAATTTGCCCATATCATGACCGATCTGGGTAAAGATATATTGCAGACCTCAATGGGGCCAACCCCGGTGAACCCCCGAAAAAAAATACTACACAAACCCGATTCGGAAAAATAGATAT
>NZ_KB893427.1 GCF_000374085.1 Spirosoma spitsbergense DSM 19989
TTACACCCAATACCTGAATGAAGAGAGTCAGCCAACCCATTACAAACTTTATTTTTCAACGGACCTAACCTTACCCGCCTGGCTGATTGTGAAGTACTACCGACTGCGCTATCAACAGGAGTTTTTAATCCGCGATGCTAAGCAGTTTACGGGTCTCACTGACTGTCAGGCCCGGTCGGTCAACAAGTTGGATTTCCATGTGAACACCGCTTTGTCAGCGGTCAATATCGCCAAAATAGAGCAGGGCGTTGGTCAGCAGCCTTTTTCGATGGCTGATGTAAAGACCNTGTATCACAACAAGTTATTACTGGATCGTTTTTTTTNCATCTTACCGCAAGGCACTGAACTGACTAAAAATGACCCTCAAGTGCGTCGACTGTATAGTTTCGGCTGTATAGCTGCTTAATTATTGACGAACCATTGTAAAAGTAACTTTGTCGCTTTAATCATTGCTTAACCAGAAAGGGCTACTAACTTTCGCCCGATGGATAAATCAGGTTCGTCCTTATCCCAAAAAATTGCGATATTTCTATTGGCAGAGAACTATGTACACCATATTCTACGCTGATAATTATGGGGTTACGCTTCTTGCTACTGCTTTACTTTCTCTTTTGTACAGGAGGCACTTCGTTGCTGGCTCAGCCTGGTACGGCTCAGGAAACGGTGAACCGGCAACTCGAACAGGCTAAGCAACTCACCTCCTCTAAGCCCGACCAGGCGCTGACTGCTGCTCAAGCCGCCCTAAAGCTGGCCCGAAAAAATCACCTGACTTTATCCGAAGGAAAAGCATATCAACGGCTGACCCGCATCTACGCCGAACGGGACGACTATGTCAGTGCCCTCGATGCGGCCAAAGCCGGGCTTTCAATTTTCCACAAGCTGGGCGAGCAGGAGGAGATTTGCCGTTCATACATCGCCATAGGCGTCATTAATCGATACATGAAGCTCTATGACTCGAGTATCGAAGCGAACCTGCAAGCCCAGAAAATCGCGGAGACACGGCAGGACACGGGCATGATCGGAGCCATCTATGGCAACCTGGGAAACGTGTACTTCGACAAAAAAGACTACGACCGGTCCTTACAATCAGCCCTGAAGGCCCTGAACATCCAAACGGCTCAACGGGATACTCAGGCGATGGGCAATACCTTTCATAACCTGGCCCGAGTTTACCGCATTCGCAGGAAGTTTGGCAAAGCACTAGAATTTTACAACAAGTCGCTGGCTATTGACCTTAAGAACGACAATCAATTAAACATCGGTGGTTCTTACCTGGATTTAGCGCTGCTTTTCAGAGACATGGGCAATTTTCAGCAGGCATTGCAGTATTCGCAGCGGGCACTGGCCATCGCCAAACGAATCGAATCCAAAAGTATTCAGCAGCAGATCCTGGCCAATTTGCCTTTGATTTACGGTGTGTTGGGGAAACCCAGGGAAGCCGTGATTACCCAAAAGCAATACCAGTACCTGACCGACAGTCTACAATCGGCTGAGCTGTCGAAGCAGATTGCCGATATGCAGGCCCGGTATCAGGCCGAACAGAAAGACCGCGAACTGAGCGTACAGAAACTTCGCTTAACGGCCCAGCAGGCATCGCTCAGCCAACAGCGTACGCTGATCTTCGCGCTCATTGCCTTAGCGTTGCTGGGTGGGCTGGTTGGCTATCTGCTGTTCAATCGGTATAAGCTTCAGCAGCGCAATCAGCAGCTTTCACTCACTAACGAACAGTATCGGCTGGCGCAAAACCTGCAACTCCGGCAGACCATCGACGAAATGGTCAACTACTTCGCTACGTCGCTCTACGGTAAAAATACGGTGGATGAAATCCTCTGGGATGTTGCCAAAAACTGCATTGCCCGCTTAGGCTTCGTGGACTGTGTGATCTACCTGCTCAACGACGGGCAAACGGCCCTTATCCAGAAAGCGGCCTACGGTAACAAAAACCCGGAAGCCTACTCGATTCTTAACCCAATCGTGATTCCGCTGGGGAAGGGTATTGTCGGGACCGTAGCGCAAACGGGCAGACCCGAAATCATAGCCGACACCACGCAGGACCCGCGCTACGTCGTGGATGACGAGCAACGATACGCTGAACTGGCCGTACCGCTGCTCCTCCACAACAAGATCATCGGCGTAATTGACTCGGAACACCCCGAAAAAGGCTTTTTCCAGGAGCATCATCTGGAGGCTCTCCAAACCATTGCGGCCATCTGTAGCAGTAAAATTGCCCAGGCAATGGCGGATGAGGAAGCTAAAAAAGCCAGGATTCTGCAAATCGAAGCGGATTACAGCAAGAAACTGGACCGGGTGAAATCCCAGTTTTTTGCCAACATCTCGCACGAGTTCCGCACCCCGCTGCAACTCATTCTGGCACCGCTCCAGAAACGGGACACCATCAGCCCGGAAGAAACCCACATGATGGAGCGCAACGCCAACCGCCTGCTTCGGCTGGTGAATCAACTGCTCGATCTGGCAAAGGCTGAAATGGGAATGCTTACCCTGAACCCACAACGGGGCCACCTGATTAGCTTCCTCCGGCAAACCGCGCAGTACTTCCAGCCGATGGCCGTGAGCAAGAACCTACAGTACCAGATTGACCTGCCCGATACCGAATGGGTAGCCGCCTACGACTGGGATAAGCTCGAAAAGATTGTATACAACCTGCTGTCGAATGCCATCAAGTTTACCCCGGCGGGCGGGCAGGTAACGCTGCGAGCCGACGTAAACCCTGAAACGGGGCTTTGGCTGGAGGTTCGCGACACGGGCATCGGCATGCCGGCATCGCTGCAAACCCGTATCTTCGACCGTTTTTATCAGATCGACCCCTCACAAACGCGGGCCTTCGAGGGGAGCGGTCTGGGGCTGGCACTCACCAGAGAACTGGTCGAACTCTGCGAAGGCTCGATTCAGGTGGAGAGTCGCCCCGAATCAGGTAGTAAGTTCGTGGTTACGCTCCCCCTAAAAGCGGAAGCATCGCAGCATGCTGACGGACTGAACATGGTACTACCCGCTTCATTTGCCGGGCAACCCGTTGACCTGGCTGCTACCAAGACCGGTTTACTGGTGGCGAACGAACAGGCCGAAATTAGTGGGGATGACAAACTTACGCTGCTGCTTGTAGAAGACCACCCTGAGTTGAACGACTACCTGCGGCAGCAGCTTACCAGCCGCTTTCGGGTGGTGCAGGCCATGCAGGGCGATGAAGGGTTGAAAATAGCTCGCAGCGTGATTCCTGATCTAATTATTTCCGATGTGATGATGCCGGTGATGGATGGTTTCTCGCTAACCCGCCACCTGAAAGAAGACGACCTCACCAGCCATATTCCGGTTATTCTGCTCACGGCCAAAGACGACGTCAACTCCCGGAAAGAGGGTTTCGACGGTGGGGCCGAACAGTATCTGGCCAAGCCATTCGCCCTGGACGAACTGGTATCGCGGATCAACAGCCTACTTACCCAGCGCGATTTGCTACGTAAAAAATACAGCCGGGAGGTGGTTTTGCAGCCCACGGGAGCACCCATCCAGGATCGGGAAGCCGAGTTTCTGGAAAAAATCATCCGCATTATTGATGAACACATCGCCGAAGAAGCCTTCAGTGTAGAAGCCCTGCAACGGGAAATGGGCATGAGCCGGATGCAGTTGCACCGCAAACTGAAAGCCCTCACCGACCAGTCGGCCTCTGAATTTATTCGCTACATCCGGCTTCAGCGAGCCGCCGACCTCCTGCAGCAGCCGGGCATCCCGATTGCCGAGGCCGCTTACCGGTCGGGTTTCTATCATCTTTCCTATTTCTCCAAATGCTTTAAAGAGCAGTTTGGCATCCTGCCATCCGAATTTGCCAAACACAAGGAGATGACGGCTACAGAAAAATAATCACAAAACATTGATAATCAGCAACATGAAAGCCAAAAAGGTTTCATGTTACATCCATGCTATTTTCTGGGAACTGCGTGTTAACCCCGCCCGGTATGCCCCCGCTACCTTTGTTGCCGTTAAGGTATTCGCCGAATCACCTATAAGCAGTAGGCAACTGTATTTCCTTTTTTTTATCAAACATTGGTATGCAACATGTAAAAACAGTAACCATTTTCGCGCTGTCTGTAATGGCGCTTTGGGGATGTGAAGAACGCTTTATGGAACCTCAGGGTCCAACAACACGGGCCGATAAGGTCCTCAATCCCCCCTCAGAAGGCAATGGTGGTTTTACTCCCAATCCGGGCGGACAATCCCTGCCCTACCCGACGATTATCAAGCAGACATTCGTTCCTGAAAACGAGCTGTTTGCCTACATGAAATGCCTCACCTGGCGGATTGAATGGCCCAACTATCCGTCCGGTACCGACGAGAACAAAATCCCGACGGTATTTACGCTCTCGAACGGTGCGCTCAACAGTTTCGATTACCTGAACGGCGTGTCAGCCGCCACTACGTACAAGGCCAATTTTAACCTGTATCACAATGCAAAGCTGGAAACGGCCAACACCCTGTGGAACGAGTTGACTTACACGTTTGGGGCTGGCAATCAGATGGAAACAACCTGGTTCAACAAGACTAATTATTCAGCGAAGACCATTGAAGATTGGGTAAAAAAGCGCCCAAGCCTGTTTAAATCCTACTGGGTAGACAACAACCAGGAGCCTCCAACCTACCAGCAGGGGGATATTTTCCTCTTCAGGCTCACGGATCAGAACCGCTACGGTGGCATCCGAATTGTGTCCATGACCCCCCGCATCATCGAGGTCTATCTGGCCGTACCGAACAACTAATCCGGCCCGGTCGCAGCCCATCATTTGTTGTTTTTTATTTCGCCGGGGTATGGTCCCTGGGTTGGGAAAACTATGCCCCGGCTCTTCCTATTTTTTAACTATCATCTTCCCTTTTAGTCATGAAAAAGACGATTGCCCATTTATTTGTAAAGGCCCTCCTGATGGGCCTACTCTTCAGCTCTAAACAGGGGCTGGCCCAATGGTTGTCGGCTAACGGTAACCAGTACGTACTGCCTGTGGTGAAAGTAGGCGTTGGTACCTCAACTCCCCAACGGAGCTTGGACGTTCAAAACACGGTGGATACCTACCTGCGGGTTAGCTCGGTGGGTGGTGCTCAACTAGACGATCAAACGGCTGGTGTCGAACTGCGGAGAAGCCTGTTCAACGGCACCGCTATCACCTGGTCTATCAATAACGAATCGGCATTCCGCATCCGGCGCAATGGCACGATGTTGTTTGAGATGACACCCAATTCGGCCCGGCTGGGGATTAGTACCCAGGACCCCACGGTATTCACCATTTATGGAACCAACATCACCCAATCGGGTAGCTCCATACTGGGCGGAGCCATCCGGCTGCACACCAAGGTGGGCAGCAACACCCACACGCTGGCCATTGACGGCAACCAAATTGAGAGTAGCGATCCGCTTTACCTGAACAACAATTCGGATGAAGATATCCTCCTAACTAATGGCGGAGGACGCGTTAAAGTAGGCACCACCGACAACGAAGCCCGGTTCAGTATTGCGTCGGAAGACGATATGCAGCTTAAGCTGATCAATCCGGGTGCGGGCGGAGGGGCCTGGCGAATTGGGGTAGCCAACAGCAGTTGGGTGGCCGGGGCCGGTAAACTGGTCTTTTCCAAAACAGCGGGTTCGTCCGATGCGGCTATGGTCATCACGCCTGCCGGTAACGTGGGCATCGGCCTGACAACGCCTTCCAAAACACTCCAGGTCAACGGAACCATCTCGACCAAAGTACTTGAAATTACCGGAGGGGCTGACCTGGCCGAGCATTTCGATATCGAAGCGGGCGAAACGCTCCTGCCTGGCACCGTGGTGAGTATCGACCCAGACAAACCGGGGCAATTGCGGGTAGCCCGGTATGCCTACGACAAAACGGTGGCTGGTATCGTGAGCGGGGCGGGCGACGTGCTGCCCGGTATGCTGATGGGGCAGGCAGGTACGCTTGCTAGCGGACAATACCCGGTGGCGCTGACAGGTCGGGTTTATTGCCGGGTCGATGCCCAATACGGGGCTATCCGGCCGGGTGATTTGCTCACCACCTCGCCCACCACAGGTCATGCCATGAAAGTCTCGGACAATGGACAGGCACAGGGAGCCATCCTGGGCAAAGCCATCACCTCGCTAGAGGCCGGTACGGGGTTGGTGCTGGTGTTGGTCAGTCTTCAATAAAGTACGCTAAACGGATAGTAACCATGAAATCATTCACCGTACTGCTCATTGGGCTGATTGGCCTCTTGAGCGGGCCAATAACAGCCCAAAAAATGGTGCCGCACTCGTTCCGGTATCAGACCGAAACGTCGGACCGCGAAACGTCGGACCGCGCCACGCTGGACCGCGATCAACTCCGGCTCTTAACGCAGGTCACTCAGCCGAACACAACGTTTCTTCGGCTGTATTTTAGGGGTACTCAATTAGGCGAAGGCAGCTATCTCGTGCTCGAAGGGACCGATGGTACCCGCCAGGAATTGCGCAAACCGGACCTCGAAAACTGGCATAATAGCTCAGCGTATTTCAACGGCCAATCGGTACGCGTATCGCTGTTTGCGGCTGCCAGCGACCACAATGTGGTCAACATCGACAGCCTAAAAGTCAGCGGTGGACCTGCCAACCCCGCTAAAGGTACCCGTCGGGCGGCACCACCGCAGCCCGGAGCAAGGTCGTCGGCGGTGGCAGCGGCTGGTGTTTCGACCGTCACGTACCCATACGCCAAAGCGGTGGGCCGGTTTACTAACGGCATCGAGTCGTACGGAACGGGCTGGATTGCGCCCAACGGGGCAATTGTGACTTCGGCTTACATTTTATCACGGTTGGAAGACCTGTCGTACGATGTGATCGAGTTCAACGTGCCACCTTCCAATGGGACTACTGTCCAGCATCCGTCGCCCCAGGATCAGTATCCACTCTCGACGGCAAGCAACAAGATGATAGCTTACACGACTATAGTTCCGGTAAAAATTTCAAAAGAACTCGAGAGCGTTTTGGTGAATACCTATGCCATTCTTACGCCCTTGCCCAACAGTACCGGCCTTCGACCCGGTGAGCGGCAACAGGAGTATTTTCGGATAGCGACTAATCCCAGCAGTTACATTGTGGATGCCATGGGTGATATTCCAGTCGATCTGCTGCATTACGGAGCCTTTCCAGGCGACAGCTACACCGGGCAGTTTCGGACACTGCATTTATACCAGGCATCGTTACTGAAGCAAAGCGACTATCTCAGCGTTGATGTTGGTGGTCGTCCCGGGTCAAAACGCGACGAGTTTATAGTCTATAATGGGGCAGGTATTTCAGCAAGCGATCATAGTGATGATGGAGCACCTATTACGTACCAGGAATCGAATGTAGCTATTGGCGTCCACAATAGAGGCTTGACCGACGGGCCTTCGTATGCAATCGGGTTTCGGGAAGATAGCTTCCGCAACAACCTGGCGCAGTTCTTTTCGAGCAACGCGGTCTATGTTGATTCGGAAGGGCTGTATGACCCGGCATCCGGTGCCATTGACAAACCCTATCTTTCCATTCAAAATGCGGCTTCGGATGCGCCCAACGGGGCGCAGGTAAACATCGCCAGGGATACATACTACGGACCCGTTACGTTTAATCGGCCCATGACGTTGCTCGCACCGGTAGGTAAAGTGGTCATGGGTCTGCCCTACAGCAGTGCCCGCAAAGCCGCTAATTCAACCGTGGCAGGAAATGTAGCCCTGGCCGAAGCTACCCGTACCCATTCGCGGCTTGAAAGATCAGAAACGGCGGAAAAAGTGCGGGCTTACCCGAATCCATTCAGGGAGCAGACCGAAATAAACTATCCGCCTGGCGAGGGAGGGCGCGTGTTAGTGAACGTACTCAACATGGCCGGAACAACCGTAGCGACGTTCACCCCCGGCACCGACGCAACTGGCCCACAGCGGGTGCAATGGAACGGTACCGACCAAAACGGCATACCCGTACCTACCGGCCTTTACTTAGTGCAGGTGAACTACGGTAATCAGACATTTACAACCAAAGTACTGAAACAGTAAGCGGTACATGAGGATGTACACTGTAATGTAAGTTTTATGGCATTTTAGCCCCACTCCTGCTTTTCAGGGGTGGGGCTAAAACCGGCAAATGGCTCCGCAAAAACAGTATGAACCGAGTTAAACCCGTTTTTTGAGTACAAACCGCTGGGCACTGGTGCCTAAAACAGGAACGCTCAATAGCATGATCAAAGCCCTGTATTCCGATTCGATTACCCTTCACTTGATTGATGAAGACAATCTGGCTGATGTATGCATCCTGTTTCAGGGGTACCCCGACTCACGTGATATGTTACAGGAGTTGCTACGGCATTATTTGCCTCAATATGAAATCGGTAAGCGAACCAACTACGGCTTTTATGTCCTGCTGGATGACCAACTGGCGGGCATGACCTTACTCACTGTCGACAGTTGGCCCGAACGCATTGGATCGACAGGTGCGGATATGTTTGCCCATATGCGGGGCCGGGGCGTGGCCCCCCGGAGTAAACCCCACCTGTTTTATCTGGCTTTTGAGTTACTGGGACTCAATCGGGTTACTACGGGTTGTTTGATCTCGAATGAATCTTCGAAACGATCCATCGAGAAAACGGCTGGTTTTCAGTTTGAGGGAATCACACGTGAGTCAGGTATCAATGAGGAGGGTGAATTTGAGGACGAGTACATATACGCCATTCTAAAACGCGACTGGCGCACGTTATACGATACCTCACAAATTCAAATAAATGAATAAGCCGCGTCAGTAAAATCTGAACGCGGCTTATTTTATGGGATTCACTATGCATCGAAAATCGTCCCATTCTGCCTAAAAACCGTCTTTAGTCAAGTGTAAGAAGTTGACCACTGGGGCACACCCACTTACGGGCTTCGGTCTGTGCATCGGTCAGGAAAATCGGGGCAGTACGTGTTCTATTGCCTTCTTATCAAATTCTAAGTTGATATTAAGCAATGATTAAGTAATGATCAGGAAATTGAGCTACGTATCCATCATACTGTATTGCCTATATCGCCTAGATCATTACCTCCATGAACACCGTTCGCCAGTTTCTAAATTTTGAATTAATCCACCTCAAAGCCTTCACACTTACCGTGGCCGATATTTGTTCGGCCCTGCTGGTTGTGGTGTTAGCCAGACTTCTCCTCTACTTGCTGAAGAAGTACGTTCTCCAGCTCTTCTTTAAACGCCGGAACGTAGCCATTGGCCAGCAGTTTGCCATCAACCAGTTGATTAAATATGCCCTGTATCCAATCGTTATTATATTGGTTATGCAATCCCTGGGCATCCAGCCATCCGTCCTGCTGGCTGGAGGAGCTGCCCTGCTGGTTGGTATTGGTCTGGGATTGCAACAGACCTTTAAGGACCTGTTTTCGGGTATTATTCTGCTGGTAGAAGGAACAGTTCGGGTAGATGATATGGTGGTGATTGGCGATACGATTGTAATGGTGAAAGAAATTGGTATCCGTACCTCTAAAGTCGAAACACGGGATGAAACGGTTAAAATTGTTCCGAACTCGAAGCTGGTAGAAGATACAGTAATCAACTGGTCGCACAACAACCGTCCGACCCGCTTTCATATCGACGTGGGCGTTGCTTACGGCAGTGATTTGGGGTTGGTCAAATCGCTGCTGCTCGAAGCCGCCGATGAGCACGGTCAAATTCTGAAAACGCCACCGGCCATAGTACAGTTTCGGGAGTTCGGCTCGTCTTCGCTGGATTTCAAGCTGTTTTTCTACAGCTACGAATTTCTGCGCATTGAAGTCGTGAAAAGCGATCTTCGTTTTCGGGTCGACGAACTATTTCGTCAGCACGCTATCACCATTCCCTTTCCCCAGCAGGAAGTCTGGTTTCGGAATGAACTGTCAACCAGTCCATCAAATAAACATCAGAACGCGTAAAATTACTTTAGATTAGCAGCGACTTTACGCCAGGCCACGCTTTTCATGCAATCAACGCACACCAAACTCAGTGAACTTCCCGCAACGGCCATTTGCGGGAATGATATCAGCTCGTCGTGCCTCTATGTATCGGCACTCAGCATTCTATACGCCGGGCAATACGCCTGGATCTCCCTGCTCCTGGTGGGCGGCACCCTGTATTTGTTTCGTAAAATTTACGGCGAGGTTGTTGGGGCCTTACCGCTCAATGGGGGGGCCTACAACGTACTGCTCAACTCGGCCAATAAGTCGATGGCTTCGCTGGCTGCGTGCCTCACAATCCTGTCTTACGTAGCCACAAGCGTTATTTCGGCCAATGAAGCCATTCATTACGCGGCCTTGTTCAGCGAAGCTATTCCGATTATAGCGGGTACCATTGGGTTGTTACTGCTTTTTTTTCTACTGAATCTGCTCGGGTTAAAGGAGTCATCGAAGGCTGCGGTCATCATCTTTATCTTTCACCTGACTACGCTGGTTGTGCTGTGTCTAGTCTGTGGCTGGTACGTTTTCAGAAACGGGCTGGGTAATTTTTCAGTCAATTTTTCCACTGAGTCCGAACACAGTATTTCGTTTCAGTTATTTGCGGGTTTTGCAGCCGCCATGCTGGGCATCTCCGGCTTCGAAAGCTCGGCCAATTACGTGGAAGAACAGGCCGATGGGGTATTTCCTAAAACCCTG
Organism: Spirosoma spitsbergense DSM 19989; assembly: GCF_000374085.1. Lineage (GTDB taxonomy): Bacteria > Bacteroidota > Bacteroidia > Cytophagales > Spirosomataceae > Spirosoma > Spirosoma spitsbergense. The sequence goes on from NZ_KB893427.1 coordinate 10,645, forward strand.
CGTAATATGTGGATTATCGTTACCATTTTCAACCCACTCATTGCCCTGCTGGCACTGAGCATCATGCCCATCAGCGAAGCAAATCAGCACCAGCAGTCGCTGCTTGCGTTCATGGGCGAACGGGCAGGTGGTCAGTGGCTTTCCTGGATGGTGTCGGCCGATGCCGTACTGGTGCTCAGTGGTGCCGTACTGACTTCGTTCATCGGCGTGAGCGGCCTGATGAAGCGAATGACGCTGGACCGTATTTTTCCGCAGTTTCTACTGAAGGAGAACAAGCGAAAGGCCCCGTACTTTATTCTGTTACTGTTTTTTCTACTCTGCGTAGCCATTTTGCTGAGCACGGCGGGTGAGCTTACAACACTGGCGGGCGTTTACACCATTTCGTTTCTGGCCGTAATGGGCCTGTTTGGCATTGGCAACCTGCTGCTCAAACTCCGGCGCAAACGCCTGCCCCGCCCCGAACGGGCCACCACCGGCACCGTGTTGCTGGCACTGACTGCGGTGGGCGTAGCCCTTTGGGGCAATGTGGTGCTCAACCCCAGCTACCTGTGGGTATTTTTTGAGTATTTCATTCCCACCTTTCTGATTGCCCTGATGATGATGGACCGTTCGCTGATTTTAAAGGGCCTGTTATCTGTCATTCTGTACCTGTTTAAACCGCTCAAACGCAGCATCGAACGGTTTACCCACTGGACCAATCAGACCATAAAGAGCATTAACGACCAGGAGTTTGTCTTCTTTTCCAAAGGGGATGATATAGCGTCCCTCAACCAGGTGATGATTTATATTCAGGACAATGAAGAAACGAACAGACTACGCATCGTAACCGTTGAGAATGAACACTTTAAAGCACCCGGCCATTTACATCGGGATATTGAAACCCTCGACCGGGCCTATCCTGAAATTGACATCACGTATGAAAAGATAGTGGGTAATTTCGACCCCGAACTGATAAAAGAATTGTCGGATAAATGGGGAATACCGACCAATTTTATGTTTATCGGCTCCCCCAGCCAAAAATTTCAGTACCGCATCGAAGATCTCGGTGGGGTGCGGCTCATTATCTGACGGAGCCGCTTTTGTTTCACTTAACGACAACATATCATGAACAAGCAGGATTATATTCCAACTGTAATTTCCTGGGCAGAAGCACATGGCTTTGAAGAAATAAAAGCCAATCTGCCCGACGATGACGATTTTGAAACCCCTATCAGTTATGAACGCCAGAACGACGAGGAGGCTTTTGTGCCCGATGTTACGGGAAAGGTATTCAGCGAGAAATCGTATTTCGAGGTAATTTTAAAGACCGATAAAACCCGTCGGCTCGTGTCAAAACTAAAACTTATTAGTGTGCTGGCAGGTAGGCGCGGGGGTAAACTGTATATGATGGCGCCCAAAGGACATTATCAGTTTGCGAAATCCCTTATCAGTGAAAATCATATCGGAGCCGAACTGATTAAACTGAGCTGACAGCAGTGCCCTGAACGAAGTGTTTACTGATTACTGTTCACAAAAGAAAAGCTCCGGTCGTTACGTCCGGAGCTTTTTTGTAGGTTTGAGTCCTAATCTTAATGTCAACGTATGCATCGACTTACACTTTACTCCTTACTCCTGCTGGTTACGGTTGCCTGCCAGCCGCAGAATCCCGGCCAGACAATCATCGACCAATCGATTGCGGCCCACGGGGGAGATGCCTGGCTGGGAAAACGTATCTCCTTCGATTTCCGCAAGTTCCACCTCGTGCTGGAGCAGCAGAACGGGCAGTTCCGATACGAACGCACCTATACCGATTCAACCGGAACACCCGTCAAAGAAATACTGACCAACAACTCGTTTACCCGAATACTGAATAACCAACCCCAAACGCTCGACACGGCACAAATTGGCAAATACAGTCGGGCGGTCAACTCCGTGGCTTACTTTGTGCTGTTACCGGTCAAGCTGGCCGACCCTGCCGTACGGGCTGATCTGGTGGGCGAAAGTAAACTGGACGGACAGCTCTACGACAAAGTACGGGTTCGATTCAGGGCCGAAGGGGGCGGTAAAGACTACGGCGATACATTCTTTTACTGGTTCAACCGGCAAACCCATACCATGGATTACCTGGCCTACAGCGAAGGAGGTCCCCGTTTCAGAAAAGCCATCAACCCAAAAGTGGTGGGTGGTATTCGGTTTCAGGACTACATCAATTACAAAGGAGAGACGAGTGATACTACATCCGTTGGGCAATACGACCAGCGTTATTCAGCCAATCAACTCCCCGAACTATCCCGAATTGAGCAAACGAATATCCGGGTAGAGGACCTGCCATAGCTAGTGGACGAGGTTGAACAAAAACGGGCAAATCAGGTATAATAGTGAACGGGGTGCGCTAATCTATTCTATACTCTTTGTAGGAGGAATAGTCGATCAGTACTGTACCCTGCTAAAATTGGGATGAAAAAGGGAAAGTTGGATTTTTGTAGTTCTCAAGCTCCAAATATCCCCCTTTCCCATGAAGCAGAACTTCATTGACCAAATTACAACACTCCTGCATAAAGCACCAATTGTAGCCAATTTAGCCCGTAAAAAGTTCGTCGCTCAGTTTATTATTGGGCTCATAAAAAGCAGAAATACACAATTTTGTGAGATTGCACAACATCTGAACGACAAAGTCAAGTTAGCCTCCA
>NZ_KB893428.1 GCF_000374085.1 Spirosoma spitsbergense DSM 19989
CTGTGCCTTCGCCGGTGGGTTTGGTAGTAAAAAAAGGCTGAAAGATCTTGGCTTTCACTACGTCTGGAATGCCCGTACCATTATCACTAATCCGAATTTCAACATTATCCTTAGCCCGAGCAGTACTAACCGTCACGCTGGGCCGGTAGTCAGTCGAGGCCATTTTCTGCTTTTCCCCCACGGCGTAAAAGGCGTTGTTATACAGATTCAATAATACCCGGCCAATCTCCTGAGGAATCACCTCGATGCGCCACAAATCAGGTGTGAAGTTCGTTTTCAGGTCGGCGTTAAAGTCCTTGTCTTTGGCTCGCAGCCCATGAAAAGCAATCTTAAGGTATTCATCGGCTAGGGCGTTGAGGTCGGTGGGGCGTTTCTCGCCTGTACCGGTGCGGGAGTGTTCGAGCATACCCTTGACGATGGCTGAGGCCCTGCCGCCGTGGTGGTGAATCTTTTGCAGGTTCTGCTTTAAATCGATCAGGATTTCGGCTTCCAGTTCGGTGTCGCGGTCGGGTTTGAGTTGTTCCTCTTCGAGTTCGGTGACCAGCTCAGCACTCACATCTGAGAAATTGTTAACGAAGTTCAATGGGTTCTGAATCTCGTGGGCAATACCGGCAGTTAACTCACCCAAGCTGGCCATTTTTTCCTTCTGGATCAGTTGGGTTTGTGTGGCTTTCAACTCAGCAAGGGATTGTTCTAATTGGTTACTCTTCTGGTTAATCTCCTCTTTTTGCCGCTGCAAGACAGAATTGGCCTTTTGCTTTTGGGTATAACCATACACAATGAAGCCCAGCAAGACCAATAACAGCCCCACACCACTTAGCAAATACGTCCGTTGTTTGGCCTGGTTCTGGAGTTGGGTGGCCGTGAGTTGTTGCTCGAATTTGAAGGCCGTTTCTTTTTTATCGAAATCATACTGAAGGGTGGCGACGGCAATCTGGTTGGTGTTTTGCTGGTTGATGACCAGGTCTTTGGTTTTGATAAAATCTTGATAACTGGCCAAAGCAGTCTGTGGCTGGCCCAGCGCATCCTGGATCTGACTCCGGGTTTGATAAGCTCGATATAAGTAGGGTAAATCGCCCCGTTCTTTGGCCAGCACGACGGCACTGTCGGCATAGGCATTGGCTTTATGTAAGGTACTGGTTTTGTTGCTCCTCAGTAGGGTCGTTAAGGAAGTGGCGTTACTGTCAGTGGCAATTTTTAAATACAACTTACTGAGGTTGTTATAACCCCTTACTAATGTTATTTTATTTCTATTTGCTTTGCTCAGATTCAGCCCGTTTTGCAGATAGGTGAGCGCTTGCGGATAATCGGCCAGGTTAAGATAGCTCTGCCCCACGTTGTCAAAATTTAATTCCTTACGTGGACCTTGAATCCCTATGGCTTCATTCAGTTTTAACGATTTTTGATGGTAATCCAGCGCTTTAACATACTCACCTTGTTCCCTGTATACGGAACCTATATTGTTCAGCCAAAGTGCCACTCCGCTTTTATCGCCCAATTCCTCAGCACCTTTCAGGGCTTTTTCTAAGTTAGCTAAAGCCCGGGGATAATCGGCCAGATTAAAATAAATGAGACCTATATAGCCTGTTATGGCAGCAATTAAGGATTTATCCTTTAGTTCTTCGGCGATCTTCAAGCCACTCAAAAAATACGAAAGGGCCTGAGGATAATCGGACTTGATTGTGTAACTATTTCCTAAACGAGTATAGGAGGCTGCCATGCCTTTTTTCCAGGTCAATCGCCGGGCCAGTACCAGGGACTGGTTAGCATAGTTGACGCCTTCGTTGAGGTTACTGTTACGATACTCATTACCTATGTCATTGAGCAGATTAACCCGGTTGGTGTCGGGTTTAGAGCGGGGCAATTCTGCCAATAGCGAATCCAGAAGGGCTTGCCCTGCTTTGGGTTGCGCAAAGGCAACACCATCAGTGAGGGATAATAACACACAAATCAGCAAAAGTCGGAGCATGGTGGGTAGGTCAAGCGGAGAATTTAGCAAGCTAACCAAATAAAGTCGGGTTCGTCGGCTCAAAGGTCAGCCTGATTACCCAGAAAGACTGTCAGATTCGGGGCAGATGTCTTCAGATTGGGGGCATAAGCCGTCTAATCGTTAGGGATTGGACGTAAAAGACAGGTTTAATGGTCTATTTTTGATCTACGGATGAACAGCAGGCTTAGCTCTGTTGATACTGGAAGGCGTAGGGAGAGTTAGTGTGATATCGCTCAGGGCATACGGTCTTAGTCTTAATTTAATGGTTAAATCGGGACGTGTTCTACAGCGAACCGGGCGGTGAATGCGTCGGAAGATCACCTACGAAACGGTAAATGCATCCCATGAGGATTTATCGGGGCCGCTCGTGCCGTACGATTCTGCAATGCGACACTGTCTTATATTAACGCTGGTTTTAATATCTGTCCAACTCAATTCGTAGCATACGCATTTCGATTCGCTGAATTATTTATAAAGTGAAATTATTCCTCTTGGTAAAGGTAAAATTGCCTAAATTTGCGCTAATGCCGAAAACAATATCCGATGAAACGAGCTGCATCACCCGAAAGTCTTCTACTAAGAGATGTGCCTGGCCACATCAATGATAGCGAAATCCTTTCCTTGCTTTATACCAGGGAGGTCAACTGGCAGCATGTCAATGCCATTAAGACCTTAACCGATTTCAACGATGCCATTATTTCGGACTGGCTGAATGTGAGCGTTAAAACCTTCCGCGAATACAAAAAGCCGCCAACGACCTTCAAGGAAAACGTCAAGGAACAGGTCCTACTGCTGTTAGCTCTTATCAAGCACGGCATTCAGGTATTTGGCTCGGTAAAAGAATTCGACCAGTGGCTGAACCGGTCCAACTTTTATTTTGACAACAAGAGCCCCAATGCCTATTTAAATACGATCACCGGGATAAAATTTGTCGATGATCGATTGACGGCTATGGAATACGGAGATAATGTTTAGGGGATGGAAGTATTTCGAATCAGTAAAGACGTTCATGCGCAAAGCTTACGTTCATCAGGAAGTGCGAATCGGTGGAATACGAAAGGCCAGCAAGTTATTTATACCGGTGCATCGCGTTCCTTATCCTCTCTGGAACTGGTAGTTCACCGGGGAGCCATTCAGCCCACCTCCTCCTATAAGGTGATGGTAATCTCCATCGCCGATGATGATTACCTACTGCGGACAGTTCAACTCAAAGAACTCCCTACCAACTGGCGAACCCTGGCGGGTTATGCTGCTTTACAAACGATTGGGTCCAACTGGTACACCAGCCAGGAAAGTCTGATCCTGAAGGTCCCTTCAGCGATCATTATCTACGAGTACAATTACATTATCAATACCGAACATCCAGACTTTAGTCAGTATGTTCAACTGGTTAGAACTGAGGACTATTTTTGGGATTCCCGGCTTCTTTAGGGACTGAAAGAAGGATTTTAATAGTAAATTAAAAAAGTATCCTAAAATCCTCTACAAAGAGACGGAGCAAGTTTCATGTATCTGCCTCAGAAATAGGGCGTTTTACTGGCTGTTACCCCTAATTGTATGGATGCCCGTCACAGCGTTTTTCAAAGTATTGCTGTGGCTGGCAAATCCGATAAATCCCTGAAAATGCCGCTATCTGGCTGCGTACCAAGCCCCAACTTATAGCACCACTGGCAGGGTTTCGCCCATCGCCAGCCGCCGGGCGGCATCGCCATCGTGTGAGGGTAAATACACCAGCGGGTGTTTTGCAGCATAGTCGCGGATGGTCAGGTACGTTTGCTGGGACTGCTTCAGGCTGGCGTTGGCACCGGGCAGGTCGTTGGTCAGGAGTTGTTGCTGGGTATAAGATACATCGCCCGCAAAAAGGTAGTGTTGCTGGCCGGTCTGGAGCAGCACCGAACAATGTCCGTGACTATGCCCCGGCGTTTCGACCAGCCACAGGTCACCCGCCGTGGTGAGCGGGTGAGCCTTCGCAAAGGACTCTGTCTGGACTGGTTTTAGGTCGATAAGCGTAGGGGCAAAAGTGGCTGGATATAATTGGGGAAGGTCATTGTACGGGCGTTCAGCTTCGTAGCGATTCAGCAGGACAGGCGTTTTTGGGAAGTGGCGCAGGCCGTCCGTATGGTCGATGTGCAGGTGCGTCAACACTACCGCTCGCACGTCGGAAGGGCGAATGCCCAGTTGGGCCAGTTGGCGGTCTATCTCCTCCTCCCGCGCTACTTCGAACCGAAACGCATGCGTATTTACGTACTCATTCAGCATACCGACACTATTGAAGTAATCGGCGTTGGTAATGGCTGCATTTTCGCCGGTGTCGATCACGAAAATACCTTCAGGGTGTTCGATAACCCAGACATGGATTGGCATCCAGTCCGCAAAATGGCGGTTGAACAGAATATTGGCTTTGCGCAGGAAGCCGAGATTCCCGGCGTGAAGAAAGGCATCCGTAACGGCTACCTGCCCCGTCGATATGGCGTGAATTTTCAGATTACCCGGCAGGGACACGGTGGTAATCGGCTGCGAGGTCATAGCGGTTGTTTGAGCGTTTGCTACCATCGGAAGTAAGGTCAGGCCAGCGGCTGCGGTGGCGGTTTGGGTGAGAAATGTTCGGCGGTTCATGGCGTTGTTCGTTTAGTTGTTTGACGCTACAAACCTACTGCTCTCCTCAGGGTCCGGCATTAACAAAAGATAAGATCGATGTCAGCGGCTCATAATCCGTTTGCGGATTCGGCTCAGCGAAATAGGCGTAATACCGAGATACGTAGCCAGGTGGTGTTGCGGAATTCGCTGTAGTAAATCGGGGTGGTGGACCAGTAATTGCTGATACCGCTCTTCGGGACTGTCCAGAATAAAGGCCGTAAACAACTGGTGCAGCTCAACGAAACGATGCTCCATCACCTTCCGCACCAGTTCATTGATGGCTGGCACCTGCCCGTACAATCGCTGTAAGGTATCGAACGAAACAGCCAGAACCCGGCATGGTTCCAGGGTTTCTACAAAATGAGGGCTGGGGGTTTGCGTAACAAAACTGTCGTAGGCCCCGGCAAAGCTACCCTCCGTAAAAAAGAAAGCGGATCGGTCGGTACCATCCTTTTCGTAATACAGCCGCAAACACCCTTCTACCACGAAATACACCTCCCGCGCAACCATACCCGCCGAAATCAGTACGGTTTTTCGTGATATCTCCTTCTCCACAAAAGCAGCCTCTACCCGTGTCCAGTCAGTATCGTTCAGCGAGACAAGCTGGTTTACCATCTGTTGAAAAATCTTATAGGAATCGGTCGATGGCGACATAATCAGTGTCTGTCAGTAGTAATTTTCGTACTGCTAACGGGTTAATATAGAAAATATTTTGGCCAGACCGTTTGTTGTTCCTGTCAGGTAAAACCTGGATTCAAGCGTTGTTATGGATTACTGGCATACGGATATTGAATGGAGTGGTGGCGTATCTTTACCCATCTGAACGCCGAGCCATGACCAACGCCGTTTTTTACCAGTTTCTGCAACGCTTTTGCCCTTTTACGGAGGTGGAAGCCGACGCGCTTTTTTCCCTCTTCGAGCCGACTACACTAACCCGTCGACAGCATCTTCAGCAGGAGGGCGACCACGTGGAACGGGTGTATTTCGTGCAGATGGGCATTCTTCGCGGCTATTACCTCAAGGATGGCGACGAGATTACCTCCAATTTCTACTTCGGACCGACGCTGACCGGCGACGTAGTAGCCCTGCGCGAAAAAACGCCCACCCGACTCAATATTCAGGCCCTTGAAGATTGTACCCTGTGGCAGGCTAAACTGGCCGACATGGACGCATTGTCCCTACAGTACCCGATTATCTACCGGCTGTTCATGGTTTTTTTCGAGCGGTTGTACGCTTTCAATCACAAACGGCAGCTCTCGTTCATCTACGATTCGCCCACCGACCGCTACCTGAAACTGTTTGCCGAACGCCCCAAAGTGATGGCCCAGATTCCGCAGCACTACATTGCTTCTTACCTTGGTATCAAGCCCGAATCGCTCAGCCGCATCCGCAAGCGCATCATGCACGAGTAAGGTTTTCTTAACTCAGGTCAACGTTTTAGGTCGCCACGCCCGGCCACCTTTGTGTCGTCCAACGATGGACAACTAAACTACGTTGATGATGAAAACTTACCTCATCGGGTTAGCCCTGGCCCTGACGGCCAGCAGCCCTTTAGCGGCACAAACGGTATCGGCGCAACCGCAGAAACTGCCCGTTTACGGCGAAATCGGTCTCGGCATTGGACAAACCCTGCTCCGGGGCGACACCAAAGCACGTTTGCAGGAGTCCCTCGGTGGCAGCGGGTTCAACGCCCGCACCGGCAACAACGTGAGCATGGGGTTTTACGTAGCACCCGAAAACTGGCGGGGGCTGGGCCTGGGTTCCCGCATTCGCGGTACGTTCGGCGCACCCGCCAACGGCGACGCGGGCAATCAGTATTTCTTCAATTATTACAACCTCGCGGTCTCGGTCAAGTACTATCCGGGCGGGCAATTCAACAAAGGACTGTACGGACGGGGGAGCTTCGGCTTTGGTCAGTTTACGGCCAAACGCCAGATCGAGGACAGTAAGCAGTACACGCACCAATACGCCATTGGGCAGTCAGTAATGCTGGGAGCAGGCTACACGTTCCGGGGGCGACGGTCGGGCCTGAGCATCGAGGGCGAGTGGGAATCCTCTGGCCGGGCGGGTACGGTCGACGGTGTGGGCGATGTCACGTTCCGCTCCGGTCAGTTGGGACTCAATCTGATTTTGTCGTACTAAATCCGGCCCACTACACGATGAAACCAATAACCATCGCCGAAAAAAACAACCGCCGGGTAGCCACGCTACTCACTCTGGCCGAAGTTGTCGCCGTTGTTTATCCCGTTATTATCCTGGGAAAATACTTCGAGTTTCCTGCTGTATTACGTCAGCCAGCCGCATATGGATTAACCCTGTTTCGGCAGCATCAGGATCAAATTGTTCCCGCCTATTACGTCTTTATGGTGTCAGGGCTGTTGTTTATACCCCTTTCGTATGCCTGCGCGGCTCTGCTAAAACCCGGCGTATCGCCGGGACTACAACAGGCCCTGATCGGAACGGGCCTGGCAACGGCCATATTTCAGGCCATTGGTTTCAGTCGCTGGGTGTTTGTGATTCAATTTCTGGCGGAACAGTACGCCCGGCAACCGGCGCAGCGGCCCGCCATTGAACTCCTGTACGAAACCCTCAACCGCTTTGCGGGCATGACCATTGGTGAACATCTGGGATTTCTGGCTATGGGTACCTGGACCATTTTACTGGCCGTTTTGCTGTTGCGGAGTGGAGTAGTCAATCGCTGGTTTGCGCTGCTGGGTGTGCCGATTGGCGTGGGATTATTTATTAGTGTACTGGAGCATTTTGGTGGCCCGTCGGCCGAATTGTACGCTACGATTAACTTTATGGCCAACACTGCCTGGTCGATTTGGCTGCTGCTTGTGGGCGGCCGGCTGCTCATTGGCCGACCTGCTATTCAAACTGTCGATAGTGGCCTAACTGCGTTGAATAGGGTATCTTTGTGAATGGCCTTAGAAGCAGTCTCCTGTAAGCATTGCGGGCAAACCCAACACGTCAAACGGTATGGCACTACCCGCGCTGGTACCCAACGCTACCGATGCTTTGACTGCGGCCGAACCTTTGTTCAAACCTACACCCACAAGGCCCGTGACCCCTTAGTCAAAGAGCAGATTACGCAGATGGTCCTCAACGGAGCAGGCATACGTGATACTGCTCGTGTCTTAGGGGTTAACCGGCACACCGTCAGCGCTCAGTTTAAAAAAAAGTAGTGAATTGGTTCATGTTAACCCCTTGTACGTTGATAGAGGCTTGAAAATGAGTCTCAAAGTCGACGAGATGTGGTCGTACGTGGGTAAGAAAAAACAGTCCCGTTGGCTGTGGTGGGTCGAGGATGCCGTGACGGGTGAGATTATTGCCTTCGTTTTCGGACGACGTACGCACCAAACGTTTCGCCACCTACTTAGCCTTTTAGAGCAGGCTAAAATCGAGGTAATTAGATGGATAACGGATTCCTGGTGGGCCTACTTTGGGTAGTTTTGCCAAAAGGTACATAATTCGTCACTTGGCCTTTCAAGCGAGTATGCCACCAAAATCGTATGAAGGGTTCAAAAAGTCACACCTTTCTGAACCACAGGTAATTAACAATTTAAATGCTCGAATTAACTCAAAAAATAGGGCCATCCAGGCCGGGCCATAAAGTAGGTCCACTAACTATTCTGGTTTTTATTTTATGAAGCCGACTTTCTGGATCAATTTATTTGATAATCAACCAGTTGCAAACTTGGTGCCGCCCAAGTGGCGGATTTTGTACGAAACGGCAAAGCAACCCAAACTCTCAAAAGTGAAGTGTCCGGCCAAATAGGCCCACCTCAAACTTGTCTATTAAATGAAATTAAGCCTAAAACCCAGGGAGATACCTTTTAAGGTGAAGGACATCGTATTCATCAATCAGCCTTACGCTATACTAAATCGCACTCCGCTATCGGAACACGATAGTGTCTATTTTCAAGCTGAAATCATCCGTATTTTTTTGGACTTCTCCGAAAAATTTAGCGTGGTCAAAGAACGCCAGGATATTCATATCATTGAGGTAAATACGATTATGTACGACGTTAAACCCATCGGAACTCATGAAGGGTTAAGCCGGGTGGCCATTTCTATCGACTTAGAGGATACCGAACAAAAGATTTTTGGTAGTTTGGAAACGTTACTGACCTACCAGGCACAGCAATAATGTGTCAAGGGTATTTCTCTGATTGGTAACGAAGAGAAGTACAACGTCCGGCTATTTTCCAGAATTAAGCCAGACGTTGTACTTTTTAGAGACCTGTTTAATAACTCACTTTATGTTAAGGGATTATTGATAGAAACTCGCAAAAGTGTTAACAACTGCCTTCTTGTAAAGAATCAATTAGTTTGCCTTCATCAAAAGATCTTATTAAACGTTCAACGGGTAATTGTTACCCGTAAGAAATTAACTGATATGGATGTTTTATTCTTGTCGGTGCTTTTGTTCTGACTGTTAAACAAAACCTCTAATTCCTGCTGCAATTCCACTGCCTTACCATTTTTCTCAGCGGCTTCAAATGCATTCATGGTAGGGCCGTAATAGTTTTTGAACTTGTTAACGTATTCTGATGGTGGATAAGAAGTGTTAAAGGTAAACGTATCCTTAAGGAAGGTTATGTTTTCTTTTGCCACACCCGCTTGTTCAAAACGTTCAATTACATGGCTCTCTACACCCCATAACATTGGACTAATGAAACCTTCGGGCGGTGGGGGTGTATACGCCGAGCTGATCTTTAAGATTTGCGCTACTAGTGTAGGATCGCCCGGTATCCAGTTTCCCATCACTATTCGTCCACCTGGGCGAGTAACACGAACCATTTCCCTGGCTACATCAAATGGCTTTGGAGCGAACATAGCCCCAAATATGCTCACGACCAGATCAAAACTCTGATCCTTCAGGTCATGCAAATCGGTTGCATCCCCTTCCTGGAAAGTGCAATTGGTAAGCCCTTCCGCTTTTGCCCGACCGTTGCCTGCTTCAACCAGATTTGAGGCAATATCAACACCTAAGACAGTAGCGCCAAGTTTTGCTTCCGGTATGGCCGTGGTCCCATCACCACAACCGAGGTCAAGGACCTTTAGGCCTTCAGTGATACCAAGTTGGGCGACCAGTGCTGCACCGCTTTCCCGCATGGTTTGGGCAATTTGGGTGAAGTCCCCTTTTTCCCATAAAGCTTTGTTTGGATTCATCTTAGGATAGTGAATTGAAGATTAGAAACGATTTTTGAATGAGAAACAGGGCTACATGCATATGTCTAGCAAAGTTGTTTTTACCAGACTTTTTTTTGATGTAGAAGGTATTGATAGAAACAGAGTACCAATTAAGTAAAACCTATGATGCTATTTACGTGCTACTTAGTATACGGTAATTTTTGTTGTATAAGTGAGCATTATGATAACCAAATACTGAAAGGCCGTTAGTTTACTTTCTCGATCCTGACGCAATTGACGTACACGTTTACCCGCTCCAAAAGATTACTAATCGCCGTTTGATAGGCCGTGTTATTCGACAAATTCCCCTCGTAAAGCACACGAGCCCCTAGCTTGTTCTCCACCAGCAGACTGGCAATATGCCAATTAACAGCCTGCTCATTGAAGACATCCAACTGGTAAAAACTCACCAGCAGGTTACCATCAGGTGTTCCGGTTAGGCGAAACTGCACTAGATTCTTGGCTTCAATCTCTTTATTCATGACGTTATTACCCCTATCCTAGAGGACTTTTTAGTCTCAAATTTACCACTTTCCTTCGGCACCTGTTGGGTGGTGACTCAATAGTCTGTTTTCCCCTATTTTCAGGGCTCGTGTAGGGCGGTTGATCTAGGAATTTTCACATAACATAAGAATAGAGTTTGCAACTTGACTAAGAAAAGTACCATTTTCAAGGCAACCAATTTTTCAAAAGGATGTGCAGAGAATCGCCCCTTCTTGGCTGTAAAATGACAAATGAGTTAATCTTTTCGAGTAGTAGTTGGTAAGCTAGGAAAATTTCGAATTCTCAAATAAGGCTCCCATGTGAGACGAAGGAATGTTCATGTATCTGCTTCTTGAATGGGGCGTTTAACGATACGAAAAATTAGGTAAAGAAAGTGGGTAGTTGAGTCGTGATTAGTTTAAATTTTGGTCGGCTCCATAACTAGGCAATAATCGTCTAGTCGAGTAAACTAGTTGGTAAAGGGAGCTACACAAGAGCCATTAACAATTATTAACAGGCTCGTCAGCAGCACATTATCTACCTTGAGCCAAATTGTTACTAGTATGCTCAAGAACGATCTGCTGTTGGCGTTCCGACAGTTGCGGAAACGTAAATTCTATGCCTTGTTGACCCTACTAAGCCTGACTGTCAGTCTAGCTTTTACTGAACTTATTACCAATTTTGTCTGGCAGCAATGGCAGGTCAATGGCCAACTCCACCAAGCTACCCAACAGTATATCCTGCGGAGTCAGTGGACACAAACAGGCATGGGATACGAAGACGCAACCTTGGCTCCGCTAGCCAAAGCATTAGCTACGGACTACCCCAACCTGGTCGCCAACTTCTACCGCTTTGATGCCATTACTACCGCCGTATCGGTCGGTAACCACCATTTTATTCGGGAAGTAGCGCAAATGGGTGATCCCACACTGTTTACTATGTTTGGGTTTACGTTGTTGTATGGCCAAGCCTCAACCGCCCTAACGGCCCCCAACGCCTTGGTCATTACCGAAACCAATGCCCTACGCTATTTTGGTCGAACCGATGTACTTGGACGAGTAGTACAGCTAACCAACTATGAGGGCAAAAAGCAAGATTTTGTCATCACCGGCGTGCTGGCAAAACCGGCTAAGAACTCGGTTACTTACCTTTGGGATACACCCGTTCATCTGTTTATTCCCTTCAATAGCTTAAAAGGCCGATCCAATCCTGAGGATTGGGCGGTGAACAATGTTACGTCTTTTCTACAATTGCAACCGGGTGTTCAACCCCAGGACTTAGCCCGACCGATTCAACACCTGTTGGCCAAGCATACGCCAGTGGCCATCCAAGAGAACTTACATCCTTTCCTCACGAGGCTTACTGATTATTACCGCAGCTTTAACCAAGGCATCATCTCGAAAACTGTTTATACGCTTTCGCTCATTACCCTATTTGTATTGTTGATGGCCCTAATCAATCTGGCCAATTTAGCCTTAAGCAATGCCGCAGATCGGGTCCTGGAAACAGGCGTACGCAAAGCGATGGGAAGCGGCAAAGCGCAGCTGGTTGGTCAATACTTGGTGGAATCCCTGCTGCTGGCCCTACTGGCCTTTAGCTTATCGCTTCTCTTGTATGAAGGTAGCCGTTCCTGGTTTTCCACCGTATTGGATAGTCCTTTGGAATCCATACTAAAAATTTCAGCCATGAAAGCGGGTAGTGCATTGCTGTTGTCACTACTGATGGGCCTTTTCGCGGGTTGGTATCCAGCGTTTAAGTTAGCGCAGGGGCCAGTTATCGAATCGCTCAAAGGACGCTTTGGCTCGGTCCAGCAAGGCATTCTGTTTCGGCGCTTGTTAATCACGGTTCAATTCACGGTGGCATTGACCGTTTTTTGGGGGGCGTTGCTGGTCTCTCAGCAACTGAATTACCTGTTCACGCAAGAGGCGGGTTATGATAAAGAAGAAATAATGCTAGTCTCGTTGCCCCGCGATTGGACCAAAGAGGGGGTAGCCCGTATGGCCACGATCCGCCAGGAACTGGCCCGGCTACCTCAAGTAAAAGCCGTTAGCCTATCCTCTACAACGCTGAAAGGCGGAGCTGGCTATATAATGCCACTCTTTGGTGCTGGAAAAGATTCGACCCAAGCGGTTCCAACTTTCCTAATTCAGGCCGATGAATCGTTTTTACAAACCTACCAAATTCCCTTGCTAGCAGGTCGCTATTACTTGTCAGGTCAATCGAATGATGAACTCGTACTCAATGAGTCAGCCAGTAAGGCCTTAGGCTTTTCTGAACCTCAAAAGGCTGTTGGTCGTCCTGTTTACACTCAAGGCTACTCTAAGCCGATAACCATTATTGGAGTAACCAAAGACTTTGCCTTTCATTCCCTACGAGACAAGATTCAGCCTACTGCCATCGGTCACGTGAATGGGGGTGGTTATTTGTTCACCTACTTTTCGATTAAACTACAAACCGACAATTTACCCCAGGCGATAGCGAAGCTCGAAGAGCGATTTCGCCAGTTGTTGCCCCAAGATCCTTTTGACTATGGATTTGCGGATGAAGCGGTGCAACAACTCTACCAGCATGAACTTCGTCTAGAGAAGGCATCCCGTATAGCTATTTTACTTGCTATGCTCATCATAGGAATTGGGGTGGTGGGTCTAGTCTCGGTGAGTATGGTCCGACGAGCCAAAGAGATGGCTATCCGAAAAATATTAGGAGCGAGTGTAAGCCGTTTGGCTAGGTTATTTATGCAGGAATTTATAGGTACGATGCTGTTAGCAATGTTGATGGCTCTTCCGCTGTTATATTGGCTGGGTCAAAGTTGGCTACAAGGTTTTGCCTATCACGTTACGATCAATTGGCTATCGGTGATAAGTATTGGCCTAATTTTCCTAATCGGCATTGTCATCTTGATTGGTCTTCAAACGTGGCAACTTACACGGAGTAATCCAGTAAATGCGTTACGTGACGAATAGACTGGTAGCGTGCCAGTTACGGCTTCAAAGAACACCTGCC
>NZ_KB893429.1 GCF_000374085.1 Spirosoma spitsbergense DSM 19989
GACCATAATTATGGGCATGGTCAGCAGTCGCTGGCCACGGTGCTGGCTTATCTAATGCTGATGGCCTTTACCACCGATCAGCTCATTCAGTGGTGCAGTCATCCGTTTGAAGTTCTCTGGCGAGAAGCCAAAACAAAAGCCAAACTTTGGGCTACCTTCCGGGCCTTGTTTATGGTCAAACCCTTAACCAGTTTTAGACATCTATATCAAGAAACTGCTTACCTGTACGGAGTCGAAATTACTTGAAAACACCCAAATTAGAAACTGCTGGCAGAAAACCCAATTTTACCATTGGGTTTTTTTTTGCTTTCTTTTGTGAAATACAGACGTGATGTCCTTATGAATAACGTTATCTCACGCAGAATTTATTTACAAAAAATGTCTCTGGCTGTTGGCGGGTTTCTAGCTCATTCAGCCGATTCATGGGCTGAGCCAGCCCCCGCGCCTAAGAAACTGGGTGTAGCATTGGTAGGTCTGGGAAACTATGCCACCACGCAACTGGCTCCGGCGCTGCTTGAATCAAAAACCTGTTATCTGGCTGGTATCGTAACCGGTTCGCCGGAGAAAGCCAAATCCTGGGCCTCGACCTACAATATCCCGGCGAAAAACGTTTACAATTACCAGACGTTCGATCAGATCAGGAACAATCCCGACATTGATATTATTTACGTCGTACTGCCGAATTTCATGCATGCCGAATACACGATCCGGGCCGCTCAGGCGCGTAAACACGTGATATGCGAAAAGCCGATGGCTATGAATGCCGAAGAAGCCCGGCAGATGATTTCAGCTTGTAAAGATCATGGCGTAAAATTATCGGTGGGGTATCGACTGTATTTTGAACCCCATCATCTGGAAATGCGCCGGTTGGGTCTTCAGCAAACATTTGGAGCGGTCAAAATGATTGAGTCGAGCCTGGGTTTTACGCTGCCCCCGCCTAATTCATGGCGCCTGGATAAAGCCATTGGGGGAGGAGGTGCTATCATGGACCTGGGCGTTTATGCCATACAGGGTGCCCGCCGTATACTGAACGACGACCCCGTCAGTGTAACGGCTCAGGCCTATACCTTCGATAAGGTTAACTTCAGGGATATTCACGAAACAGTTTTCTGGCAAATGGAATTTGCCGGGGGCGCCGTGGTACACAGCAGTACCACGTATTCATCGTACGTAGACCGGCTTTATGCTACCTGCGAGCGGGGTTGGTTTAAGCTCGAGCCTGCTTTCAACGCCACGGGTACACAGGGTATTACCAGCCTTGGACCAATGGATGTACCCTCTCCGCAGTATCAGCAGGTTGCGCAGATTGATGCCTTCGCCCAGAGTATTCAGAATGGAACCAAACCGGAGGCATCGGGCGAAGAAGGCTGGAAAGACATGAAAATTATCGACAGTATTTTGCGGGCTGCCGACACGGGCCGGAAAATAGAAATTGACTGGAACAGTGTCCGGTATACCGAGCTGGTAGGAAACGGAAAATAAGCGGCCCGGGTAGTAGACGCCATTGATAACGGATTAACACAAAGGGGAACAGCTGCTAAGCTGTTCCCCTTTGTGTTGCAGAAGGAGGATTTTTTGCAACGAAGGCCATTGTCGGACTGGATGGCTGACTCACATATTTCGCCGGTACTGCCCGCCCACGGCGTAAAGGGCGTTCGATAACTGCCCCAGCGAACACACTTTAGTAGCTTCCATCAGACTCTCGAAGAGATTTTCGTTTGTCAGGGCAGCAGCCTGCAAATTCGCCAGAGCGACCTCCGCTTCGGCCCGGTGCTGTTCCTGAAAGGCCCGGCATGAATCCACTGCATACCGTTTTTCGTCGTCCGTCGAGCGGATTACCTGAGCGGGTACGATGGTGGGCGAACCAGCCGGGTCGAGGAAGGTATTGACCCCCACAATGGGTAGCTCTCCGTTGTGCTTGAGGGTTTCGTAGTACATGGATTCTTCCTGAATCCGGCTGCGCTGGTACATGCGTTCCATGGCACCCAGCACACCACCCCGCTCGTTGAGGGCCAGGAATTCCTGGTACACCGCTTCCTCTACCAGCTCCGTCAACTCCTCCACCACGAAAGCCCCCTGCAGCGGGTTTTCGTTCTTCGTCAGCCCAAATTCCCGGTTAATGATGAGCTGAATGGCCATGGCCCGCCGGACGGATTCTTCCGTTGGGGTGGTGATGGCTTCGTCGTAGGCATTAGTATGCAGCGAGTTACAGTTGTCGTAAATGGCCAGCAACGCCTGTAGTGTGGTGCGGATATCATTGAAGGCGATTTCCTGCGCGTGCAAACTCCGGCCCGATGTCTGGATGTGGTATTTCAGTTTCTGGGAGCGGTCGTTGGCGTGGTACTTATGCTTCATCGCTTTAGCCCAGATGCGCCGGGCCACCCGCCCCAGTACCGTGTATTCCGGGTCCATACCGTTGGAGAAAAAGAACGACAGGTTCGGAGCAAAGGCATCGACGTTCATGCCCCGGCTGAGGTAATATTCTACGAATGTAAACCCATTGGATAGCGTAAATGCCAGCTGCGAAATGGGATTGGCCCCGGCCTCGGCAATATGGTAGCCCGAAATGGACACGGAGTAAAAGTTCTGTACCCGGTTGTCCGTGAAATACTGCTGGATATCGCCCATCATTTTGAGGGCAAATTCGGTGGAAAAGATACAGGTGTTCTGCGCCTGATCTTCTTTCAGAATATCGGCCTGCACCGTTCCACGCACTTTACGGAGGGTATCGGCTTTGATTTGCGCATACACCTCCGGGGGCAATACCTTGTCGCCCGTCGTGCCAAGCAGCATCAGGCCCAGCCCATGGTTGCCATCGGGCAGGGGGCCGTTGT
The DNA here is from genome assembly GCF_000374085.1 of Spirosoma spitsbergense DSM 19989. Taxonomy (GTDB): domain Bacteria; phylum Bacteroidota; class Bacteroidia; order Cytophagales; family Spirosomataceae; genus Spirosoma; species Spirosoma spitsbergense. The sequence continues at coordinate 2,835 of NZ_KB893429.1, forward strand.
ACTCCACCTCCGTCCTCTCTCCGGTAGGGATGGGGGTGGGGTTTTGCTGTATCCACTTCTCGCACTGCTGGTCGATGGCGGCATTCAGAAAGAAGCCGAGCAGCATGGGGGCGGGGCCGTTGATGGTCATGGAAACGGAGGTGGCGGGGTCGCAGAGGTCGAAGCCGGAGTAGAGTTTCTTGGCATCGTCCAGGGTGCAGATGCTCACGCCGGAGTTGCCTACTTTACCAAAAATGTCGGGCCGCAGAGCCGGGTCTTCGCCGTAGAGCGTGACGGAATCAAAGGCGGTGGAGAGCCGTTTGGCGGGCAGCCCTTTGGATACGTAGTGGAACCGCCGGTTGGTGCGCTCCGGGCCTCCTTCCCCGGCAAACATGCGCGTCGGGTCTTCACCCTCGCGTTTGAGGGGAAACACACCCGCCGTGTACGGAAATTCGCCCGGTACGTTTTCGGTCAGCAGCCAGTGGAGAATATCACCCCAGTCGTGGTACCTGGGCAGGCTTACTTTCGGGATTTTCAGGTGCGACAGTGTTTCAGTATATAAGGGTTGCCGAATTACTTTGTCGCGAACGCGGAACTCGTAAAACTCGGCTTTGTAGCGTTCCTTTACCCGAGGCCACTGCTCCACCAACGCCCGGCATTCGTTGTTAAGCCGGGAGTAGATTTCGGCTTTTAGCCGTAGTAACTCGTCCTTACCGGCACCATCCGCCAGGAGTTGCAGGGCACCATCCAGCTGATACAGTTGGCGGGCAAGGGTCGTTTGTTCCTGCACGAACCGGTCATACCGGCGACTCTCCTCCACAATCTCCGCCAGGTACCGAACCCGATCGGGGGGGATGATGGGCGTGGGGCCAGGGGCGTGGGAGGGAAGGGCTGGGGTAGGGGGGGGCACCATGCCCTCTCTCCCCAGCCCAAAGCCCAAAGCTCCAAGCATAGTCATCAATCGCTCAAACAGCGCGTTCATACCGGCATCGTTGAACTGCGAGGCAACGGTGCCCAGAATGGGTAGCGCATCATCCGGCACATCCCACAGGTTATGATTGCGCCGGTACTGTTTCCGAACATCACGCAGGGCATCGAGGGAGCCTCGTTTATCGAACTTGTTGATGGCAATCATATCGGCAAAATCGAGCATGTCGATTTTCTCCAGCTGCGTGGCGGCTCCGTATTCGGCGGTCATCACGTACAGCGTTTTGTCGGCGTGTTCGGTAATCTCCGTATCCGACTGCCCAATGCCGGACGTTTCAACAATGATCAAATCGAATTGTGCGGCTTTGCATACATCAATGGCATCCTGCACATAGCGGCTCAGGGCCAGGTTCGATTGCCGGGTGGCCAGTGAGCGCATATAGACCCGGCCTGGATTGACCCGGCCTGGATTGGCGCGTCCTGGTTCGCCCGCTTTAGGCGTGATGGCATTCATCCGGATCCGGTCGCCGAGCAGGGCACCACCCGTTTTGCGCTTGGAGGGATCGACGGAGATAATGGCCATCGTTTTATCCGGAAATGTCCGCAAAAACCGTAGGACCAACTCATCAACCAGCGAGGACTTTCCGGCTCCCCCCGTACCAGTGATGCCAAGAACGGGCGTTTCATGCGTAAATGAGGGAATGAGTGACCGAGTGAATACCTCCGGTGCGTTTTCGGCGGTGGTAATCAGACGAGCAATAGATTCGGTGGCTTCTACGGATAAATGGGGTCGTTGGGTAACGGGTGGTAGTTCAAAATCGCACTGGCGCAGCAAATCGTCGATCATACCCTGTAACCCCATGGTCCGGCCATCGTCGGGGCTGTAAATGCGGGTAACGCCGTAGGTATGGAGTTCCGCTATTTCGGTGGGCAGGATGGTGCCACCCCCTCCACCAAACAGTTTGATATGACCCGCACCGCGTTCCTGGAGCAGATCATGCATGTATTTGAAAAATTCCAGATGTCCGCCCTGATAACTCGTCACGGCAATGCCCTGTACATCTTCCTGGATGGCGCAATCCACAATGTCGGCCACCGACCGGTTGTGCCCCAGGTGGATGACTTCGGCTCCCGATGCCTGCATGAGCCGACGCATCAGGTTAATGGCTGCGTCGTGCCCGTCAAACAGGGAGGCTGCCGTAACGATTCGGATTTTATGGGCAAATGCGTTTGTCTTCTGCGTGGCTGGTTGGGGTGCCTGAGTAGTCATAAGAATTGGGTGCGAACAGGCACCATTTTTGTCATCTATCAAAGTTATAAAGGAAACAGCCTGATGGTATACTTGGGGTAAACCCACGCAACATAATTCGGGGGCGAATTAATCGTGTGGAACGACACGGGTGTTCGCCATCAATTGCCGTAGACAACCGCCCATTTTGTACACACAACGGAACAGAAGGGGAAAACGTAGTTTCCGGCGAACCAGCATTTGTGCCTAATCGAGTCATAGTTATATGTGCATCAGCTTATTAAAATAATTTATTTTATTTACATATTATTTTGTATTATTCTTTGACGAGGGGCATGGAAATGCTGAACTTTTATCTATTTTTGTTTACCGAATGCGCTAAACAGGTACGCAATGAATACATTATCAGGCTCAGTGTGGTTAGTGGATGATGATGAGGACGATCTGATGCTGATGCAGACGGCTTTTAATCGCATGGACGCCCGGCTTACGATCAAAACCCTGCTTGATGGAGAGGAATTACTACCTCATTTGCAGGAAACATCCGAATGGCCTAAGCTGGTTGTTCTGGATTTGAATATGTGTCGGATGGGGGGGGCTGAAAGCACTGGAAGTCGTACGATCCATCGACAAATACAGCCAGTTGCCGGTGGTGATGCTGACAACGTCCAGCAATCCGGCCGACATACGGAATTCGGTGGCACTCGGCGCCAGTGACTATCACATAAAGCCTTCCAGCTTTGATGAACTGACGGTGCTGGCGAACCAACTGATTCGGCAGTGGGTTATGAAATCTGTCGCTTGAAGTTACCACATCGCTCGCTTATGAAACAACGCCTGACTGATCGGTATAATATAACCATTACGGGAAACCAGGACGGACAGGTAATCCTGTTTGCACACGGCTTTGGCTGCGACCAGGGTATGTGGCGTTATGTAGCCCCCGCTTTTGAAGCCGATTACAAAGTGGTTTTGTTTGACTATATCGGTCACGGTCGCGCCAATCTGGATGCCTATAACCGCGAACGGTACGCCAGCCTGCACGGCTACGCACAGGACGTACTGGACATTTGCCACGCCCTCGATCTGCAGCACGTTATCCTGGTGGGGCACTCGGTTAGCAGCATGATTGGTACGCTGGCCTGTATTCGGGAACCTGACCGGTTCGACCGGCTGATTATGGTTGGCCCGTCACCCCGTTATATTAATGATGGTGACTACTACGGTGGCTTCGAGCGGGAAGATATTGAAGGATTGCTGGCCATGATGGACGGTAACTTTTTTGGCTGGGCTACCTCGCTGGCACCGGCTATCATGGGTAACGAAGACCGCCCTCAACTGGGGGTTGAACTGCGTGAATCGTTCTGCCGTACCGATCTTGATGTAGCACTGCAATTTGCCCGGGTCACTTTTTACAGCGATAATCGGACCGATCTGCCCAAACTCCAGACACCGTCGCTGGTTATTCAGTCACTGAGTGATATTATTGCTCCCGTAGAAGTAGGGGAGTACATAGCCCAAAAGGCTCCCAACAGTCAATTGCGGGTCATTTCAGCTACGGGGCACTGTCCCCATTTGAGTGCTCCCGCCGAAACGACCGAAGTTATACACCAGTATCTGGCATCCGTCAATTAATCCATTACACCGTACTATGCAGGATATTACCCCGCTGATACCGTGTGGAGTGCTTGTACTAAACGCCGAAAGTCATATTATTTCGATCAACCCGTTTGCCTGTACCCTGCTGGAATACGAGGCTTCCGAACTGGTGGGTGAACGGATTGACAGGTTGCTGACTATACCCAGCCGGATTTATTTCCAGACGCACATTTACCCCCTGATTGCGCTGCGGAAAGTTGCCGGTGAACTGTATCTGAACGTACAGACCCGGCAACGTGCCCCAATACCCGTGCTGCTAAATGCCGTCAGCCACGAGCAGGATGGAACGTCAGTCACCTGCCTCTCCTTTATTCCGGTTTACCAGCGAAGGCAGTTTGAACAGGAGTTGATAAACGCCAAAAAAGCCGCCGAAGAGGCACTGCTCCGCAATGATGAACTGGTTAAACTCAAACAGGAACTGGAACTCCATCAAACCGACCTCGACCGGCAACTTAGTTACATGCAGCACCGAAATGACGAACTCGAACAGTTCAGCAAAATCATTTCGCACGATTTGCAGGAACCCCTCCGAAAGATTACCCTATTTGCCGACCTGCTCAGTCAGGAACAACCTGATGCCCTGACAGGCATGGGGAATCGGGCCCTTGTGGGTATTTGTACGGCTACCGGCCGGATGCGGCAGCTCATTGGTGATTTACAGTTCTACTTCACCCTGACCAATCAGTTGCCGGACTCGGTTGACACCGTTGACCTGACGAAACTCGTGCAGGCGTTGATTCCGGAATTTGGGATGGCCAATACCACGTTCGAGGTGGAAACGCTACCGGCTGTATTGGGTAACAAAGCCGAGCTGGTCAATTTGTTCAGGCATCTGCTGGACAATGCCGTGAAATTCAGAGAGTCGGGGCAACCGGTTGCCATAAGCGTGACCGGTACGGTAATTGGCATGAATAGTTTTCAGCATTTGCCCAACAAGTACCGTTATTCTGACTACGCCCGTATCATTGTCTCCGACAACGGAGCTGGGTTCAGCAATCAGCACCGGGAAGAGATTTTCCATATCATGAAGAAGTTAAGTCCCCATACACCTGGTATTGGGCTGGGGCTGGCTATTTCCAGAAAAATTGTGGAGCGGCATAATGGGCAGATTTCGGCGCAATCCACACCCGGTAAGGGCACCCGAATCACCGTATTGCTCCCTGTTGCCTGAGTGCGGTCTGAACGTTTGTAGTGGTTTCACCCTAAAGTGTTCTGACTGGACCTGGCCTGACCTACAAAGCACTATTGATGGATATGACAATCGGTGCCGGATGAATGGCGCCGTCTGTCAACCCGGAGTGTCATTGATCCTTTTCCATTATACAGGCGCCACTGACAATCATAAATTTGGTATCACAAACTAGTCAAAGCGATGTCTACTCGTCTAAAAAAAATATTCTCTTTCGGGCTGTTACTGGCCGGATCGTTGTCTGGTCGTATGCAGGCTCAGGACAACGCATTACTGTATGAAGTAACGGGGCCGGGCCTGTCCCGTCCTTCGTACCTGTACGGCACCTTTCACCTCATTTGCCCGGCCGATCTACAGATTACCGAAGCCATCAAAAAGGCAATAGGCAGTACGCAGCAGGTATACCTGGAACTGGATATGGATGACCCCGCCATGATGGGCAGTATGCAAAAAGCGATGCTGATGCCCAATGGCAAAACGGTGAAAGACCTGCTCAAACCCGACGATTACACCGTGCTGGATACCTACCTGAAGCAGAAAATGAACATGGGACTGGCGCAGTTAGGGATGCTGAAACCCATCGGACTGATGTCCATGATGTACATGACCATGTTGCCCTGCCAGCCTGCTTCCTATGATATGACGTTCGCCCAGATGGCCGCCACCGACAAAAAAGAAGTGCGCGGGCTGGAATCGCTGGAGGATGAACTGGCGGCCCTGGATAAAATTCCGCTGGAAGAGCAGCTAAAGGGCCTGGTCGACATGGCCAAAAATCCGGATGATGCAAAGAAGGAATTTACGAACATGATTGACCTGTACAAAAGCCGTGATCTGACAAAGCTGATGAATACCATGAAAACCAGTCAGTTCAGTGGGGGCGACTTTACGCAGTTTGAAGAAAGCCTGCTCGCCGACCGCAATGCCAAGTGGATACCGGTTATGGAGAAAGCGGCCAAAGAGAAACCAACCTTTTTTGCCTTCGGTGCCGGACACCTGGGTAACGAAAAAGGTATTATCAGTTTACTGCGTAAGGAAGGGTATACGGTGAAAGCTGTGGAGTAGGCTAAATACGCAGGGGGTAGCCTCGCAAGTTATCAACAAAAAATGCCCGTTGCACGACGGGCATTTTTTGTTGTGACCATTAGACTGCACCTTACTCCCGCTTTACCTATTGTGCAGGCGGCTCTTTCACGTCTGCGGCCAAAAACTATGCTTTCATTTTTCCATTCTTTCTCCATCGGGGGCGCTGTGCTTGGCCTGCTGGGTCTGTTCAATAGCTGGACCCCAGGTACGTCCGCCCCTCACCAAAAGGCCGTGCAAATCGACACGACCAAACGACCCGAAGAGAATCGTTTTACCAAAACGGTGCTCTCCAATGACCTCAACGAGCCGATGGAACTGGCCGTAGCACCCGATGGGCGCGTGTTTTTCGTGGAGCGGGCGGGTAAATTCTACATGTACGACCCGGTGCAGAAGAAAACCCGGCTCCTGCATGACTTCCCGGTGAAAGCCGTCGAGAAATACCTGAACGGTCTGCTGGGCATGACCATCGACCCAAATTTCAGCCAGAACCATTATCTCTACTTTTTCTATACCATTCAGGACGGCGGGCAGACCAAACAGCGCATTGCCCGCTTCGTCATGAACGACGACAACACCCTGGATATAGCCAGCGAGAAACCCATTATCGAATTTCCCATCGACCTGGAAGTGAGTGCCCACACGGGCGGCTCCATGACCTGGGATACGCACGGCAACCTCTTTATCTCGACCGGCGATAATACCGTTCCGTTCGAGTCGAGTGGATTTGCGCCCATCGACCAGCGTCCGGGTCGGCACACGTTCGATGCAGAACGCTCAGCGGGTAACCCCAACGATCTGCGGGGGAAAATCCTGCGTATCCACGTTGAAAAAGACGGTCCCGGGGGCGCGCCCGCCTACACCATTCCGGAGGGCAACCTGTTTCCGAAAGGAACGCCGGGAACGCGCCCGGAAATTTACGTGATGGGCTGCCGGAATCCGTACCGTATTTCGGTCGATCCGGTTACGTCCATCCTGTACTGGGGAGAAATTGGTCCTGATTCCGGTACCGATGGCGAGCAGGGACCGCGCGGTTACGATGAGTTTAACCAGGCAAGAAAAGCGGGTAACTACGGCTGGCCATTCTTCGTGGGCGATAGTAAACCGTATCATCACTACGATTTTGCGACCAAAGCCGTTGGTGACCTGTACGATCCGATGGCACCGGTCAACAACTCGCCCAACAACACCGGGGCGAAAACGCTGCCGCCCGTCAACAAAGCGATGGTGTGGTATCCGTACAACAAATCAGACGAGTTTCCGCAGTTGGGCGTGGGTGGACGCTGCGCTATGGGTGGCCCGGTCTACCATTACAATGCCGCCAGCACCTCGAAAACGAAAATTCCGGCGTACTACGACAAGGCCCTGTTCATGTACGACTGGATGCGCAACTGGGTCTTTGCCGTGCGCATGGACGATCAGCAGAACTACGTGGGTATGGAACGCTTCATGCCCGAGCGGGGCGATTTTCGTCGCCCGGTCGATATGGAAATTGGGCCGGAAGGGTCGATTTATATGCTCGAATACGGCTCCGTATACGGGATTGATAACGTCGATGCGCGGTTGGTTCGCATTGATTTCAACCCCGGCAACCGTGCTCCCGTCGCCAAACTCACTGCGAATGACACCATTGGCCTGGCCCCGCTGACGGTGGCTTTCGGCAACGATAGCTACGACTACGACAAAGCCGACCGGCTCCGCTACGAGTGGCGGTTTGAGGGTAACGCTGTGGCGTCTACGGAGGCTAAAACGGCCTATACCTTTCGTAAAAACGGTATCTACAAAGCCCGGCTGACCGTAACCGACCCGTCGGGTATGAGCAGTACGGATACGCTGACTCTCAAAGTAGGCAACACCATGCCGCGGGTAGCTATCTCGACAACGGACAATAGTACCTTCTTCTTTCCCAGTCAGGCACCCCTGCACTACGCGGTCGTGGTGGCGGATAAGGAGGACAAACTGATCGACAAAAAGAAGGTGAACGTCGCGATGACTTACATCCCGAAAGTAGCCGATACCGATCAGCAGCTGGGTCATCAGCCGATTTCGGCTTCGTTCAACTTAGGGAAAAATCTGATTGCGGGTAGTGACTGCAAGGCCTGCCACCAGATAGACGCCAAATCCGTTGGGCCATCGTTCACGGAGATTTCCAAAAAGTACCGGGACGATAAAACGGCCACGGCCAAGCTCGCCAACAAAATCATCATCGGGGGTGGGGGCGTCTGGGGCGAACACGCCATGAGTGCCCACCCGCAACTCTCCCGCGAGGAAACGACCGAGATGGTCAAATACATTTTCTCACTGGGCGTGAAACCCGCCGACAACCATCTGCCGCAACAGGGGAGTGTGGTGTTGAAAGACCACGTCGGCAACGATCAGTCGAGCCGCTACATCCTGACTGCTTCCTACACCGATAAAGGAAGCGTTGGGGGTAAGCAGCCAACCCTCTCCCTAACCCAGCAGGATGCGCTGATTCTGCGCCCTACCAAAGTACTGGCAACCGAAGCCGACGAACTGCATGATATGGCCAAACAGGGTCGGCGGCTGGGTAATATTCAGGATCAATCCTGGTTTATGCTGAAAGGCATCGACCTGAAAGGCATCGACCAGCTCACGTTTCATTATGCGGCCAAAGACCAGGATGCTACCATCGAGGTACACACCGACTCGCCCACGGGACCGGTTATCAGCCAGGTAAAAACCACGCCAACGGGTGATAACCGCAAGTATGCCGACGTGACATCATCCCTCAAAACGCCGGTTGGTAAACACGATCTGTACTTTGTATTCACCAAGCCCGGCGGTAAAAATCTGCTCGGGCTGGAATCCCTGACGTTTGGCACAAAAGATGGTGGGAACATATTAGGAAGTAAGGGAACGGAGAAGTAAGATTTTTTCTACTTTTGGGGAGGGTAAAATAGATTTTGCCAGCTTGAAAGCGTAGAAAAAGCCGGGTGGTAACATGATAAGTTAGTTACTGCTCGGCTTTTTGTACTTTTTTCAGAATCGCCTTATAACTCTCATTATGTTATGGAAATAAAATAATAAACTATGTCAGTCATGCCAAGGTCGACTCATGGGTAGAATACAAATCTATTAGTCAAATTAGCCACACTAGTTAAGACAGGATAACTCTTTAGGGATTTGAAGACAGGGTCGTTTCTTAATGAGTCTTTATTGCTCCACGATCCTGGACTTATCTGTACACGAACCCAACCTTTCGTTGTTTTTAGAGGTCGGTAGACAAACGTTTCGGGGCCAGAATCATCTCGATTATAGTACACAGAGAATTTGCCTTTAGGCAGCCTCATCGCATTTAAGGTCGTGTAAGTCGTATCTGGCTTGTTTAGAGAGGAATTAGAAGTCGTTCGCTGAGATTGAACTTCAAGCTCAGCATCATCATTTAGTTCTCCATCAATTAACACGTAATACATTCGCTCACCTAATGGAACACTTGTTATGTCATAAGTCCAACTTTTAGGCTGACTTACCTGATTTATCAGAATATCCTGTTTTTCAGCGTAACAGCTATGGAGGAAGTGTATAGCCAATAGAGCTATAACCATCCATACACCTATTTTTACAAAATGCCCTGACATTGAAACCGCCAAATTTAGATTGTTGTATAAGTAGCACTATGTTAAGCTGTGTACATCAATCTTGACTCGACCTTGGATCACATCGTTGAAAAACTTTTTCATCTGAGTACCGACACGCTTCATTTTTAGGGTAAATCCTGTCTGTTTCATGATTTCCGATGTTTGTAAGTGACGATTACGTAAAACTACACAGCCCCGACTAAAACTCAAAGGCGGCAGGCATTTAACGCTTATTTGTATTAGGCGACGACGTTGTACCCCACCCCAAACCCCTCCCTACGGGGGAGGCTTGGGGTGGGGTACAACGTCGACAGGGAATAACCTCATCAGTCAATAGACTTATTTAACGCGAACTATGAGATCTTTTAAGCAGCTAAGGCCCATTCAGATTCACCGGAAGCGAGCAGACGGTTACTTATGTCGACGTGTGCTGTTGGCTTGCGTTCGTAAAATGAATAGGCGATTAGCGCGCCATACATGTTGACAAATGAGTTGCTGACCGACCGATGGC
>NZ_KB893430.1 GCF_000374085.1 Spirosoma spitsbergense DSM 19989
CACAAGTGACGTGAGTCGTAGTCTTGCTGGTGCAAACTGCGGGTAATGGCATCATGGGAGAGTTTCCCATCCACCAGTGCCGATAGTCGGGTGGCTGTTGGCTGGTTCTGATTGACCAGCAAATAGTCCGAGTAGAGGTCAAAAATAGGGGATATAAACTCCATGAGCGCTTTTTGTGGTGTTTTTGAGTAAATTTAGAAAGAGGTTGCTACAGATAGATCAACCATGCGTAACATCAGTTACTAAGTCAACACGATTTCGATGGATGTGCACTGTATTTGCGTAAAAAGCTTGAGCAGCTTCTTTGCGTATATTATGACCCGACACTAGAGAACCTTAGTCGTTACGCACAGATGAAAACGCTCTTCAAAGGCATTGAAGGACTGAAGAAAGATACAGACGGCCTGCTATCAGACTCTTTGGATAAGATTGCGGCTACCAGCCCACTCACGCCTTCTGAAGTCAACCAACTAAAAGCCTTGAAAATTGACAAAACCGGCTTAGCTGGTGTAGACGCAAAAAGAAGAGCAGGTCAATTAGACACGTTTCACAAATGCGTGTTCAATTTTTTCAGTCAGTACTATTCTGACCGGGCTACCATTCAGCAAACAGCCGATGAGATGTCGGCACTTTGCACCGCTGTCAATGAAATACGGGGAAGATTGATGAACAACGGTGCCCACCACGGCGAGGAACCACTCTATGAATCTGAGTTACAAGATGCTTGTAGAAAAGTCCACGAATTTCAGGAGCAACTATTTGTATTCACCAAGCACCGCAACCCAATTGATACACCAGATGCTGAAACCGCCCAAGATTAACTTGACTACCTACTTAGTTACTTACTTGGTTACTACCCAGTAACCAAGTAGCCTTTATCACCGCCAACATGAGATGAAACCAATAGAATCGGACGGCCGAAGCCGCTAGTTTCCGAAACGGTCACCCGTACGGCCTCACCACCGAACAATCCATCAATTTTTGTGAAGGAGACAGGATAATTCTAATTGTCAATTCGCCCGACTATCTGAATCCGTCCGATTCTTATGTTGCGCCCAGAGCCGCCCGAACATCTGCCGAGTTGCTGAAATAACTCTTTGGCGGCTTTCATTAGTTTGGGGATCTAACCTTAATTGTACCTACGGGTATTGAAAGGGAGCAACGCAAATTCGCTGGCGATATAATTAACTGATTACGTCCGCCAAACCCGTCAGGAATTGACCTTATCGTCTTTTTTATGTGACTTATGCCAGGTTATGCGTCTGAAAATTAGAGCTTTCCCCGGCCATTCGCGGTATGAAACGTAAAACGATGCTTCCTGTTCCCGGTCCCTGGACGGTCGTGATTTTCATTACGGCTACGCTGGCCTATCTCCTTATACGGGCTATTTTACACTAACATTTGCGATGAAAAACGGGCCGATCTACTTCCTTTCCCGCTTTCTGCTGCTCGTAGCCCTGCTCCTCATGGGCTACACCGCTTTCCTGTTGTATCAATACGAGTTACCCTCCGCCATCCTTGCCTTCATCGCGTCTGTCGGCTGTTCAGTAGCCGGAACGTTTCTCTCCTCAAAAGAAGTCTGATCAACAGAAAATTACCAACTTAGGCGGCTATCGTTCGGGGAATGCGGATGGTATTCTGTCCGCAGGAAGGCTACCCCATACGGTATTTGGCTTGTCGCCCATCCGCAAACGAAGGATACCGCCCCGCTGAATGTCGGCGTGGGTGAGGTACGGACGGGAGAAGGGTTGCCCGTTCAGCGTAGCCGACTGGATGTACACATTACCGGCTGAATTGTTCTGCGCCTGAATGGTGAACGGTTTACCCGGCTTGCCTCCCTCCGTTCGGGGCCGGATGGTCACGGCATCGAGGGCAGGACTACCCAGCACGTAGTAGGGTGTGGCCGGACAAACGGGATACAGCCCGGCCATACTAAACACCAGCCAGGCCGACATCTGTCCGCCATCTTCATTGCCACTCAATCCACCGGGCGAACGGTCATACTCGTCGCGGATGAGCTGCCGGACGCGGGCCTGCGTTTTCCAGGGCGCACCGGCATACGCATACAGGTAAGCAATCTGGTTGTTGGGTTCGTTGCCGTGCCAGTAGTGCCCTCCCTCAAACAGCGTGTCTAACTTGGCTACGAACCGGTCATTCCCGCCCACAGCCCGGATGAGGCCCGGCACATCCTGCGGTACAAAAAACGTGTACTGCGCGGGAGAACCTTCGGTGATAAACGACGTGCGAAGGGCAAACGGGTCGAAGGGCGTTATCCAGCGACCGTCGGCGTGACGCCCCCGCACGTAGCCCGTGGATGGGTCGAGGACGGAGCGGTAGTTTAACGCCCGTTCGGACAGGATTAGGGCATCGTCGGTATGGTTCAGGCCCTTTGCCAACTGCGCCAGGCAGAAATCATCGTAGGCGTATTCGAGGGTGCGCGATACCTGTTCGCGTTTGTGAAACGCCTGCCAGACCGAGTCTTCGAGCGGAATATACCGGTACTTCAGATACGAGGCCAGTGCCCGTCGACCCTGGCCGTTGGCGTAGCTTAGAGGGTCGGCATTGACGTCGAAGGCGTTCCGGCGCAGGTAGCGGTAGGCAGTCTGGATATCGAAGTTACGCACTCCTTTCACGTAGGCATCGGCAATGACCGACTGGGCGTGGTCACCAATCATAGCGGCCGTGTAGCTATTCCAGCACGGGAAGATGGGCATCCAGCCGCCCTGTTCTGCTTTGCGCACCAGCGATTGCATCATCTCGCCCGACCGCTGGGGGTTGAGCAGGGTTTGCAGCGGCTGGCACGCCCGAAAGGTATCCCACAGGCTGAAATCATCCTAGTAGTCAAATCCTTTGGCGTAGTGAACCGTCGAATCGTCGGCGAAACCCGGATAAGCGCCGTCTACGTCCGAAGCGATACGGGGCGTCAGGTTGGCGTGGTAGAGCGCGGTGTAGAACAGTGTCTTGTCAGCCTCGCTTCCGGTAGCCTGCATTCGGCCCAGCTCGTCATTCCAGGCCGTTTCGGTCTGTTGCCGGACACGGGCCAGGCTCCAGTGCGGAATTTCCCGCAGCAGGTTTTGCCGTGCCCCGGCCTCACTCACGAAGGAGGTTCCCACCCGCGCCCGGACTACCTCGCCGGGGGCCAGCTGCCAGCGTACGTACGCGCCTACGGCTGCCTGCATACCCGCTTTGCCAGCCTGTCGGCTCCCCTCGGCAGGAACATTATTCGTCCAGGTGCCAAACGTGGTGATGGGTCGGTCGAACTGCACCACGAAATACCCGCTAAAGCCCGCCAACTGTCCCGAACCCTGATAAATCCGGTGTACCGGATTATACCCGACAATTTCATTGCGTTCGGGATGAACCTCAATCCATCCCTGCCCTTCGTCGCTGTTGGGTTCAATCAATACCGTGCTCTCTCCCCCTTTTTCGTAGGTAAACTGGAGCAGTCCGGCCCTCGTGTGGGCCGATAGTTCGGCCTGGATGGCGTAGGTATCCAGATGAACGCGGTAATAGGCGGGTGTTACCTGCTCCGTTTCGTGCCGGAAGGTGGAACCCCGGGTAGCGGCTGGCAGCACCAGCGGACCCGACAGGGGCATGATCGTGAGCGAGCCGTAGTCCTGCACGCAGCTTCCATTGAGCCAGTGCGTTCCCCGAAACCCGTTGATTTTTGTATCCTGGTAGTAGTAGGGTGCAACGCATTTTGTTTCCGTGGCCCGCGTCTGGGGTGTCCAGGTGGTCATGGCATGGGGCTGCCCGATGGCGGGCGCAATCTGCCCCCGCAATTCACTCCCGGCTTCGCTGTGTTTGCGGGCGGTAATCGTCTGACTCGGTGCCGAACCAATGAGCGGGTCGACGTAGTCGATGGGCGTTTTTGGGGTGGTCGCGTTGGGATGATGACCAGTCTTACCAGCCAGCGCCTTGCCGGTCTGGGCGCAGGTGATCCCATTCAGCAGTAGCAGACCACTTAGTAACAGAGCAGAAAACGAAGGAAGCATAGGTTCGGATTGACGTTGAGCGCGGGGGCCAACTTTGTAGCTGGAAAAGCGACGTCGCTGCCAAACCTACCGGTTTTGGTTCTCCGTTTCGTTATGGCCTGCGTGAGAACAAGCGAATACACAAATGAGCCATAGCCGCTTCGCGAGTCTCTTTTTAAACCGCTTCTGCCGTCTCTTTCTTTTCTTTCTCCTTGCTCTGTTTCCCGGCGTTCTTTCTCAGTTTCTCCAGTCCTTTCTTCCCGTAAGCCAGCCGGGTGATGCCGACATACAGCACGGGCACAACGAAGATAGCCAGTGACGTGGCCGCCAGCATACCACCCAGCACCGTACGGCCAATAGTGGCCCGCGCTACGCCCCCGGCTCCCGTTGCGATGGCCAGCGGCACCACCCCCAGAATAAACGCCAGGGAGGTCATCAGAATCGGACGCAGGCGCAACCGAACCGCTTCAATAGTCGATTCGAGCAGATCCTCCCCTTTATCGACGCGCTCTTTGGCGAATTCCACAATCAGGATGGCATTTTTAGCAGCCAGACCAATGAGCGTAATCAGTCCGATTTGCGCGTACACGTTGTTGCTCAGGTACGGAAACAGCGTAAGGGCCAGAATGGCGCCCAGCGCCCCAATCGGTACCGATAGCAATACCGAGAACGGAACCGACCAGCTTTCGTACAGAGCCGCCAGAAACAGGAACACGAAGCCAATGCTCAGGGCGAAAATAAAGATGGAACTATTGCCCGCGTTGATTTCTTCACGGCTCAGTCCGCCAAAATCGTAGGCATACCCGGCGGGCAGTACCTTAGCCGCCACTTCAATCAGCGCATCGTTGGCCTGACTGCTGCTGAAACCCGGTTTAGCCGACCCATTGATCTCCACCGACCGGAACAGGTTGAAGTGCGAAATAAGGGGCGCATTCTCGATAACCGTCGTCTTCACCACGTTACTCAGTGGAATCAACTGTCCACCCGCGTTGCGTACGTAAAACTGATTCAGTTTTTTGATATCGTCCCGGTACATGGTATCCGCCTGCGCCACCACCCGGAATTTACGTCCGTAGATAATAAAATCGTTGACGTAGCGACTGCCCAGCAGCGTCTGGATGGTCTGGTACACATTGGCTACATTCAGGCCCAGCTTTTTGGCCTGCTCCCGGTCCAGGTCTACGCGGTAAGCGGGCGATTGGGCGGTGAAGTACGAGAAGGCCCGGCCAATTTCGGGGCGTTGGTTGAGTTCGGCAAGGAATTTTTTCACCACGCCCTCAAACGCCTGCACGTCGTCCTGCGTTTCGCGCTGCTGAATCTCGAAGGTAAAACCCGAACTCTGTCCCAGGCCCGGAATAGCGGGGGGCAGGATGGCCTGTATCTTCGCATCGGTCAGACCCGCAAACGCGCGCTGTAGTTTCGGTACCAGCGAGTCGGCCTGCATGCCTTCGCCGGTGCGTTCGTCCCACGGTTTTAACTGAATGAACACCGTACCGCTGTTCGATTTGGACGCAAACGTGATGGCATTCAACCCGCCCAACGCCGTGAAATGAGCCACGTAAGGCTGCTTTTTAAGGATGGCCATCATCTCCTGCAACACCTCCAGACTCCGCGCCGTGGAGGCCGCTTCGGGAATCTCGTAGGTCACAAAAATACGGCCTTCGTCTTCCGTCGGGATGAAGCCGGTGGGTTTGGCCCGAAACAGCAGCCCGGTGCCGATGTACACCACTACCAGCCCGACAATGACCAGGGGGGTAACCTTAATCAGTCGCCGGACCCCGTTCGAGTACGAGTCCGTCATGCGCCCAAACCACTGGTTGAATTTGTAGAAAAACTTATTCAGCCCGGTCGCCTTTTCGTCGATGTGCATCGGGCGCAGCAACAGCGTACAGAGTGCGGGCGTGAGCGACAGGGCCACAAACGCCGAAATCAGCACGGACACGGCAATGGTAATGGCAAATTGCTGATACAATCGGCCCACAATACCGGGAATGAAACCCACCGGTACGAACACAGCCGCCAGAATGAGGGCGATGGCAATGACCGGGGCCGTGATTTCGCGCATGGCCGCCAGCGTCGCATCGCGGGGCGACTGCCCTTTGTCGATGTTAGCCTGTACCGCTTCCACCACCACAATGGCATCGTCCACCACAATACCGATGGCCAGCACGAAGGCAAAAAGCGTGAGGTTGTTGATGGTAAAGCCCAGCGGCACAAATAGCGCAAACGTACCGATAATGGATACCGGAATGGCCAGTAGCGTGATGAGCGTAGCCCGCCAGCTTTGCAGAAACAGGAACACCACTAAAATGACCAGCCCCAGGGCTTCGAGCAGCGTAATGACCACTTCCTCAATGGATACCTGAATTACCGACACCGACTCGAACGGCACTACGTACGCGACATCGGGCGGGAAGGTTTTTTTCAGCCGGTCCATCGTTTCGTAAACCCCTTTGGCCGTTTCCAGCGCGTTGCTGCCGGGGAGTTGATATACCAGCAGGTAGGATGCCCGCTTGCCATCCACAAACGAATTGCTGGCGTATGAAAACTTACCCAGCTGCACCCGTGCCACATCGCTCAGATGCACCAGGGAACCCCGCGACGGATCGGACCGGACCACGATGTTCCGGAAATCTTCCTCTTTGTTGAGTTGACTATTGGTGAAAACGCTGTATTCGAAGGCCTGAGAACTGGGCTGGGGCGGTCCACCCACCGACCCACCGGCAATCTGTAAATTCTGCTCCTGCAAAGCCGCCAGCACATCATCTACAGTCAGGTTTAACTGGGCCAGGCGGTCGGGTTTGAGCCATATCCGCATACTGAAATCGTCGGCCCGGCTAAAAATATCGCCCACGCCCGGTACCCGCAGCAGCGCGTCGCGGATGTAAATGTTGGTGTAGTTATCCGTAAACGATACGTCGTGCGTTCCCTTCGGGGAATAGATGGCCACCAGCATAAACAGCGACGGGTTCCGCTTGCGCACCGTTACGCCCAGCCGGGTTACGGCTTCGGGCAACTGGGGTGCGGCAATACCGGCGCGGTTCTGCACATCGAGGGCCGCAATATCAACGTCGGTACCCACCTTAAAGGTAACGTTCATACTCATCCGCCCGTCGTTGGTGGCGTTGGTCTGAATGTAGTCCAGTCCGGGTGTACCGTTCACCTGCGTTTCGATGGGCGTAGCTACTGTTTGCTCCACCGTTTGCGCATCGGCCCCGGTGTAGTTGGCCGTTACCTGCACTACCGGGGGCGTAATGTTCGGGTACTGACTAACGGGCAGACTCAGCAGAGCCAGCACTCCCAAAGCCACAATGACAATGGAGACAACGATGGCCGTTACGGGCCGGTTGATGAATATTTCTGCGAACATCTTTTTTTTAGGAATGAGGAGCGAGGAGCGAGGAGCGAGGAGTTGCTGGCGCAAAATATGGACGCGTCAGTAACTCCTTACTTCTCACTCTTCGCTCCTGATACTAACTTTACCCCCATCCTTAATCTTCTGCGTACCGCCGGTTACGATGGTCTGGCCTTCGGTGAGGCCGTCTTTTACCACAACATTGCCGTTGATACGGGCACCAAGGGTCACTTTTTTCTGGGTCACCTTGCTGCTGTCGCCCACAACAAAGACGAAGTATTCACTCATTTGTTCAGTTACAGCTTTGTACGGAATCAGGAGCTGGGGTTCCCCAGTGCTGTTTTTCACGCGAATGTTGGCATTCAGCCCTACCTTCAGCGTTTTGCCGGGGTTAGGAAACGCCACCCGAACCCGCAGGGTACCGGTTTGAGGGTCAACAGCCCGGTCGATGATGCGTACCGTGCCGGGGTATTTATATAAATTCCCGTCGGGCAGCTGGAGCATGAGCGTGGAGTCGCGCACCACACCGGACTTGCTCTGAAGCGTTGCAAACCGGGCGATATAAGACGCGTCCGCCTGCACATCAGCGGCAATAGGGTTATCTTCCGAAATGGTGTTCATGGGCGTAGGGCCAGGTGCTACGGCCGAGCCAAGCCGCACCTGCGAAATACCGATGGTACCCTCCATGGGGGCGTAAATGGTCGTATATTTCAAGTTGGTGGACACCTGCCGGATGTTGGCCTGAGCCGCTTCTACCTGCATTTTAGCCGCTTCGAGGGTGGCATTGGCATTATCGACCAACTGTTTGGCAACGGCGTCCTGCTCGGCCAGCGTGTTGTATCGGGTGGCATCTTTCTGGGCCCGGTTGAGGTTGGCCTTCTGCACGTTCAGGTTGGCTACGGCCTGGTCGTAGGTGGCGCGGTACTGCTGGGCGTCAATGGTATACAGTTTCTGCCCTTTGCTCACGTGCTGACCATCCTGAAAAAAAATACCCGTCACGTTGCCCGACACCTGCGGCTGAATTTCCACTTCGCGCAGGGCCGTTACCGTTGCAGGAAATTCTTCATAGTACGTAGCGTTGCCTTTCGTCACCTTCACGGCCGTTACGGGTGTAGGGGGCGGAGGTCCCTGTTGTTCATTTTTCTTGTCACCACAGGCAGTGAGCAGAATAGCCGCGACTAAAATAGGTAGCTTTTTCAATGGTTTTTCGTTTGTCGTCTGTCGTTGGCGGTTTGTCGTTGGAACGGGCCGTCGCTTCGGTTGTGAAAAGCAGTATAACCCAACGAAAACCGCAAACAACAAACTGGTTTTAAAACTGTATTTCTCCCAGTGCCTGCTGCACGTCCAGTTTGCTGATCAGCACCTGATAGAGGGCGTTGAACACGTTGATGCGCGCGGTTCGGAGGTCGGCTTCAGCAATGGTCACGTCCAGGTACGTTTTGATACCGTTGCGGTATTGCAGGTTAATGATCCGGTACACGTCCTCGGCCAGGGCCTGATTTTCGCGCAGTGCCTGATATGCAGCCAGGTTCCCTTTATAATTAGCCAGAGCCTGTGCATATTCGGCATCGACAGCGCTGGTCAGAGCCGCTAAATCCCAGTTCAATCGCTGAACCTGCAATTCGGCAATTTTCGTCTGTTGAGTACGTCGGCCACCCTGAAAAATGGGCAGCGCAACGCTCAATCCGATAACCGAGTTTGGATACACGGCACTGAACAACTGCCCAAGCGAACTGTTCTGATACAAAAAATTATAGTTCCCAAAAGCCGCTACCGTTGGCAAATACGCCCAGCGATTGTACCGTACATTAGCATCAAGCAACTGGTGCTGCGTTTGTAAAAGTTGGTACTCGATGCGGTTCCGGGGGTTTACCAGCAGGGTGGTATCGAGCATAACTTCATTCATCAATTGCAGGGTATCGTACGTTACCTGCAATTGTCCATTGGGTGGGTAGCCCATCAACTGCTTGAGGGTCTGTATTTTTGCCCCAACCAGATCGCGGTACTGCTTTCGTTGAGCCAGCGAATTATTAAGCGCAATTTTTGCGCGCTGGGGATCCGTTTTATCAACAATACCGCTCTGATACTGATTAGTTGCATCCTGCAGACTTCGCTGCAACCGGGTAATATCTTCGGCCAGAATATCTACCTGACGCTGGGTCAGAATAAGATCATAAAACGCCTTACTGACGTTTACCACCACGTTAATTTTATTACTAACGGTCGTTTGAGTGGCCTGCTCGCGATACACATTCTGCGTTTGACTGGCTAACAGTAAATCGCGGTTAAAAATACTTTGCGTAACCGAAAATGAAGCAGTAGAGGTATTCTGGACACCTATCGTTACCGGTCTTTTCTCGCCGGTAGTAAGATCGGGGAAAAGTGAAACAGGCAGTTTTAGGTAGTGAAGCAGGTTGTACCCAGCAGCAATTTGAGGATACCAGGCCGCCAGGGCACTTTGCACGGTGCGCTCGGCAATTTCCTGATCGATAACCGACTGCCTGACCAGCGGCCGATGCGCCAAAGCGTATTGAATACAATCTGCCAGGTAGGCTTGTTTAGCCAGTGAGTCGGTGGTCTTCTGTGCCAATCCATCTATTGCCAGAAACAAACCGGGCAAAAACAGAAGGAATAGTAACGTTTTTTTCATTTGCGATAAGCCCCAAAACGCCCTTTAACGATGTCCGGCAATGATGTTGCGGGGAGATAGTCAACAGCGTGTACTATGCCACAACTCGTGTAGGTACCTGTTTTGTTCGCTCCCGGCCAACATTTTACTGACTGTTACTGAACTACTTAAGTAATTCTACACGCCCTGTCCTAGTATAAAACCCGATAATTGAAGTTGTCGACAAAGGAATACGCAAAACTTTATTTTTTACGTCCTATTTCCGACGGTATCCAGCCGATAATCAAAAAAATGGCTAACTCTTCCGGAGAAGCAATTATCGTCCCCGTACCCGCTTTGTGGGTGGCTGGTTTGCCAAAGCGGGGCAAAGGCCGTAATTTTCGGTCTGTTTATCTGTTTGCAAGCAACATGACCGACCAACATAAAGAATCAGAAGGGACAAATAGTGAGTCTACTCCCGCCGGTACTTCCCGCAATTTTATCGAACAAATTGTGGAAGCCGACCTGGCCGCCGGTAAAAATGGGGGACGTGTACACACGCGTTTTCCGCCCGAACCGAATGGCTACCTCCATATTGGCCACGCTAAATCTATCTGCCTCAATTTCGGCCTGGCCGACGAATACGGCGGACAAACCAACCTCCGTTTCGATGATACCAACCCCGTTACGGAAGATACTGAATACGTCGATTCGATTAAGAACGACGTGCGCTGGCTGGGCTTCGGGTGGGAGAATGAATTTTATGCATCGGACTACTTCGATCAGCTTTATGCCTTTGCCAAAACGCTGATTGAGAAGGGATTAGCTTACGTTGACGATTCGACCTCGGAGGAGATAGCGGCCCAGAAAGGTACCCCCGTCGAGCCGGGTCTGATGAACATATACCGCGACCGGTCTGTGGATGAAAACCTCGATTTGTTTCGGCGGATGAAGGCCGGGGAGTATCCCGACGGGGCCAAAGTACTGCGGGCCAAAGTGGATATGGCCTCGCCCAACATGCAGCTCCGCGACCCGATTATTTACCGGATCAGACATGCCCACCACCACCGCACGGGCGACACCTGGTGCATTTATCCGATGTACGATTTTGCCCACGGGCAGTCGGACAGCATCGAGCACATCACTCATTCGCTCTGTACGCTGGAATTTGAAGTTCACCGCCCGCTGTACGACTGGTTCATCGACAAACTGGACATTTTCCCCACACGCCAGATCGAATTTGCACGGCTTAATCTTACCTATACGGTGATGAGCAAACGTAAGCTCAGGCTGTTGGTAGAAGAGGGCCACGTGAACGGATGGGACGACCCCCGCATGCCAACGATTGCCGGACTTCGACGCCGGGGGTATACGCCCGCCAGCATCCGTGCCTTTGCCGATCGGATTGGCATTGCCAAACGGGATAACCTGATCGATGTTGGTCTGCTGGAATTCTGCATCCGCGAGGAGTTGAACAAAACGACCCACCGGGTTATGGCGGTACTGACGGATGGCCACCCCGACGCAAAACCGCTGAAACTCGTCCTGACCAATTATGAAGCAGGTCGTGAAGAAATCATGCGGATTGAAAACAACCCTGAAGACCCCGGCGCGGGTGAGCGCGAAGTACCCTTTAGCCGCGAGGTGTACATCGAGCGGGACGATTTTATGGAAAATCCACCGAAGAAATTCTTTCGGCTGTTTCCGGGTGGTATGGTTCGGCTGAAAGGTGCGTATATCATCAGGTGTGAGGAGGTAGTAAAAGACGACTCGGGTGAAATCATCGAACTCCGCTGCACCTACATCCCCGAAAGCCGGAGCGGTGCGGATACGTCGGGTATCAACGTAAAAGGCACCATCCACTGGGTATCGGTACCCCACGCCGTTGAAGCGGAAGTACGGCTCTACGACCGGCTCTTCTCGGTCGAGAACCCAGCCGCCGACGAACGTGAATTTCATGAGTTGCTGAACCCAAACTCACTCGAAGTGGTCCGCGCCTTTGTGGAACCGGCCCTGGTAGAAGCCGCCCGCTCCGGTGCGCAAACCAATTTCCAGTTCATGCGTAAAGGCTATTTTGTCCTCGACGCTGATTCTACCGCCGAACGGCCCATCTTTAACCGGACCGTAACGCTGAAAGACGCCTGGGCGAAGGAACAGAAGAAGGGATAACGGTTGGAAAGGTAATTGTCGAAGTACATATTTATGAAGTATTTATCATGCGTATACCACAAGTACTTGTTGTGTAAGTATGACATTATTAGCCCTAGAAATCATGGCAGTTAACAATTTACTGGACACTAGCACTGTAAGTTTCAGCGATATTATTGGCAACGGCAAGATCTACCAAGTCCCATCGTATCAAAGAGATTACTCTTGGAAAGAAGATCATTGGGAAGACTTATGGAGTGATATAGTATCTATAACAGACAATGACTCTATACACTACATGGGTTCAATTGTCCTACAAAACCAAGGTGATAAAAAATACACTATTATTGATGGACAACAAAGATTGGCGACTCTAAGTATCATAGCTTTAGCTACAATAAGGCTTATCCAGGATTTAGTTAATAATGGCATTGAAAAGGAGCAAAATGAGGAAAGAATTAAAATTTTGAGCAACAAATTTTTAGGAGATAAAGATCCAGCATCTTTAACTTACTCGGAGAAGTTAACATTAAATGAAAACAACAATAGCTTTTATCAATCTCACTTGATGATTTTCAGGCCACCAATCAATGAAAGAACATTGAGAGATTCTGATAAATTACTTTGGAGATCCTACAATTTTGAGACTGCTCGCTGAACTGTGTCAAGGCTGAGGGTGAATAGAAGGGAAAAAGAAAAATCCTTATTTTCACAATCATGACGGATACAACTAACGACTTCGATTTCGAGTCCTTCAAGCAGGCGGCCATCAAAGGCCTCTACGAAGGCAAACCCCTGACAGGCCAAAACGGCCTGTTCGCTCCCTTACTCAAGCACTTCCTGGAATCGGCCTTGGAAGGGGAAATGGATGGCCACCTGGTGCAGACCCGGCAGACCGAACAAAAC
>NZ_KB893431.1 GCF_000374085.1 Spirosoma spitsbergense DSM 19989
ATGCCAAAATCAGCCGCCAGGTTATGTTGTCTACCCGCTCGGCTATAGCCACAAACGGGCAAGGGCATACTATCCATGATGTACCAGATTTGGCGTGTAATACCCAAGTGGCAAAGCATCATTTGCCGCATTAAGTTGGTGAGTTTAAANAAACCCTTGCTGCGTCGGTGAAAGCGGCTTCGCTCAATAAGTTGAGGGAACAAATGGCTATAATTGCGCTTAACGAAGCCATACCGCACCGGCGGCCCGGCACGCTGTCTCTGAATTAGTTACCATTTGATTAACCAACGCCAGTGTAATAACTTCGCTGTCGGAGAAAACCGCTTGGGGACCTGGTCTTTCAACCAAAAAGCCAATTTTCTGATAAAACTCATCGACATAATAATAAACAATGGTCAACATATCTTCCAGACTTCCTTCCTCTAGGGTATCTTTGAGTGACTCGATCATGGGGTGTCTATGTTTGGTTTGGCGACCTTTAGATACCCCTTTTCGGGTTAATTTCAAACTAATCTCTGATCACGAACTAGCACTACTGGTGTAGTTTAGTAATTTGTACGGCCACCGGCTGAATGTCGACCCCGTACAGGCAGTTTTCAATCAGGTATAGTTTACGGCCATAATCAAGTTCATTTTCCCGGAATGCCTTATCAATCTCCTCAATTAGTGCGTCGTGCAGGCTCGCATCGGGCAGTTCCAGCACTTTATCTACTTGCTTTTGCCGCCAGGCTTCGTTGTGCGGGTCGAGTTTGCCGAGCAGATGCACCATTTTGTGCAGAACGCCCATCGGAAACGCCCCGGAGCCGCATGCTGGGTCCAGAATTTTGCAGTCGTCCAGCGCTGTAATGAGCCGCCGTTTTTCGGCGGCTGAGAAATCGCCATCAGCGGGCGTATAGGCCAATAGATCGCGCAGCCGGTTCCGCAGGCCGTCGGCGGGTAGGGGGTTGGGGCCGGTGGTGAGTTTGCTTTCGAGGTGGGCCATCAGGCTTTCGTCCACCATGTAGTCCACAATTTCGCGGGGCGTATAAAACGAGCCGGTCAGTTTGCGGGCGGTGCTGCTGGTTTCGGGGACGTAGGTAGCCAGCAGGTTCTCAAACACCTTGCCGAGCAATTCGGGGTCAAGGGCAATTTCTTCCTCAACGGGCGTGTTTTCGTCAATCGTGAATTTGTATTTGTGCAGCAGGTCGATGAGCGGACGAACTTTGTATTTCTTGTTTTTGGTACCCAGAATATCGTTCAGGTCGGCATCCAGTTCCTCGTCTTTGTGGTCGGGGTGAAAGAACAGATAATCGGGAACCGTCAGGCGGGTTTCCTGGTCGAGCCGGTCTGAAAAGCAGTCGATTCGGACCACGTTGGGGCTGCCCACATTCTGGTCGAGATTCTCAAACAGGCCACCGTTCAGAAATGGCACGTCCTGAAACAGAGCCAACGCCCGGTTTTCGTCGGTAAAAAACCGACCGTAGCGATAAAAGCCCTGAATACCCGTCTGACGCTTCACAAACTGGCGCGAGTCGGGCTTGTCTTTGGCCATTTCGGTATTGAGTGTAGCAAAAAACAGGTTTTGCAAAATAGCTTTGTAATACGTGCTACCGGCTTTGTCGGTGTAGTTCAGCAGTGTATCAAGGGTTTTACGGTCAAAAAGTTCAGCCGGAATCAGGGGCTTGCCATCGGCGGTTTTCTCTTTCAAAAACCAAACGAAAATCAATCGCGTCAACATGCGGATTACCTGTTGGGCATTCCAGCTTTGGCGGTCGTTATCGGGGTCGCTGGTGCGGGGCATGGCTTCTTCGGGGAACTTCACCTCGCCCAGCGCCCAGAAATACCAGTTGGCCAGTTCGCGGTAAAACCGCTTGTTGATTTCGGAACTGTCGAGTGTTTTTTGCCAGGCATTGTGCAATTCCACGAAATTGCGGAACCCGTAGTCGGACCGGAGTTTGGGGAAGCTCAGGTCATACAGAATTTCGATATGCGCCCGGTGTGGTTCGGCAAGCTGGATGTCTTTGATGATGGTGACTTTTTCCAGCACGTCGCGGTCGGCATCACGTTTATTAAGTCGCCGTTTCACTACCGCCAATGACAGCGTATGGCCGCATTTGAACAGCACCAGTACCGGCATCGGAAATGCCTTGTTCAGCTCGCGCGTAATTTCTGACAGTGCCGTGCGGGAGTAGGCTTTGCCATTGGATTGAGCAGCCAGGTCAATGGCGAAAAAGAGGTAGGCTTCAATGATGGTATCGTTCACTTTTCCCGAATCGAACAGGCCCATTTGTCGGTTCATCTCCGTTTCGGTCAGCTGAAACAGCAAGTTTACCTGATTCCAGTGGGCAGTGCGGGCCTTGTCGGTATTAATGCGCTCGGCAAGTTGCGGGTATTCCTCAACCAGCCCGGCATACGTTGGTTCATCGAGCGGGTTCTGGCGTTCGGTATTATAGCCTAGGGTCTGAAATAGATGGATGGCATTATCAAAGAGGTTGGCGGTGGCAAACTGCTGAAGTGCGGTTTGAATAGCGGTTTTAGTCGATAGCATTTCTGGTAGATTTCGGAGTGGGCATCGGTAACAAGCCGGGTAACTAATATGTCATTGATTGAGCCAGGTCGACACTGCTTCAATTCGGCGCACGAATTCTTCGGAGCTGGGAAAAAACGGACGCAGGTTGTCGGGCAGTTGGTTGGTGAGCGAGTACGTAGCGACCCCAATTGGTTTACTGATGTCCTGAAGGGCAAACTCAACGGTAGTGCGGCTTTTGTCTTTGCAGATGATAATGCCAATGCTCGGGTTTTCGTGCGCTTTCCGAACGCGCTTATTCAGCAGCGATAGGTAAAAATTCATCTTCCCGGCATATTCAGGCCGGAATCCATCAATTTTCAATTCGATAGCCACCAAGGACCGGAGTTCGCGGTGATACAGCAGCAGGTCGATACGGTAGTCGACACCATCGAGTTCAATCACGTATTGATTGCCGATAAACGAAAAGTCGGCCCCCATTTCAATCAGAAACCGGCGGATGTTGGCCAGAATTGCCTGTTCGAGTTCGTACTCGGAGTGGGCGTCGCTCAGATTCAGGAAGTCGAAGGTATACTCATCTTTGAGCGTCAGGGCCGCCGTAGCCTGGCTGGCTTCTGGCATGGTTTGCTCAAAATTTTGCTGGTTGAGCAGGGTCTTCTGATACGCCCGGACCTCTATCTGGTGTATCAGTACGTTGCGGCTCCAGCCGTTGCGTTGCGTTTGCCGGATGTAAAACAGTCGCTCGTGATCGTCTTTGCATTTTTCCATAACGACCAGATTGTGCGACCAGCTAATTTCTGCCACCATCGGTGGCAGAATTAGGGTGTTGCCAACATACTGGGTATAGAAAGCCCGCATTCTCCACAGATTGCGGGCAGAAAAACCACTGATACCGGCAAATTCGGCCTGTAATTCGCTGGCGAGTTGCTCAACCACGGCTTTACCCCAGCCGTGTTGGTTCTGCCGTTCCACAATAAGCTGCCCCAACTCCCAATAGAGCTGAATCTGCTCTTTGTTGACGGCTTTGAGAGCCTGATACTGCGCCTGCCGGATGCGCTGCTTTATGTCGGCCACAAACTGCCGGTAGCTGTCCTGCTGCGTTACATTTTCCATCTCCCAAGTTATTTAATAATCAGCCACGTAACCAATTCGAACTCGGAATTAGCGGTTAGCTGTTTCTCTTTGGGTACCAATACACCACCCCGCCCGGTCATTAATTGCTGACTGGCCTGTTTTTTAAATGAGTTAGCCGACGACTCGATAGCCCGTTTCAGTAAGTCAGAGTACGGCGCCATGTCGGCCCCGTTTTCGGTTTCGGCGTTGAAGATGTCGCAGAGTGACTCATGCGCCCTCGTCCGGTCCTGACACAGCAACCGGAACACCTCCAGAATCTGCTTGGCGTTCACATAACTGTATTTTACCGTGCCACCGTCATACACATATGCCAGATAATAAGGGTGAAGTGGGTTAAGCTGTCTGGTGTCGTCGGTGGCTTTCTGGTCGGCATCAGCCTTCTGGCGCAGGCAAAACAGCGCACCCGGTTTGATGAGGTCATTGTCTCCAATTTTGAGCTGGCCATTTTCCCCGTGCAGGTGTGCGTAAGGCCCAACGGGTGACGGCACAACGGCATACAGGCCCAGAGGAGCGTCGGCCAGTTGCTGCTTGTTTTTCTCGATGAACCGCATCAGTTCGATTCGGAAATCATCCAGGGTGAAATCCGTTAACGATACGCCCCCTTCGTTGAGGTCTTCCAGGTCCAGTATTTCTTCCTGCAACCGTTTGAGTTGCTTATCCCGGAACTTTAAATCCTGCTCTACCAAGTCTTCAATCTGATCATTACTGAGCAGGTTATCTTCACCCGTAGCCGTTATGTCTACGAGGGCCATGCGGGCTTCCACGCGGTTTTTGAGGTTGATATACTGGTCAAGGTCTTTGGTGGGCCAGAAATTGACGAGCTGGATTTTGTCGTTTTTGCTCCCCAGCCGGTCAATCCGCCCAAAGCGTTGAATGATTCGGACGGGATTCCAGTGGATGTCGTAGTTGACCAAATAATCACAGTCCTGAAGATTTTGCCCTTCCGAAATGCAGTCGGTAGCCACCAACAGGTCGATTTCGCCGATTTGCGGCATCGTTTTAGTTAACTGATGGCGACCTTTGGCGCGGGGCGAAAAGTTGGTCAGGATGGTGTTAAAGTCTGTCGGGTTGCGGTAGCCTTTGGGCTGAAACGTAGTTTGATTGCTGCCGCTGCCCGTCACCAGGGCCGATTCGATACCAAACTCGGTGTTGGCCCAGTCGTGCAGGTTTTCGTAGAGATAGCTGGCCGTGTCAGAAAAAGCCGTAAACACAATCACCTTGCGGTTATCGGCGTTGAGCGGGTTCGTTACTTTCTCCCGGATAAGCTGTTTTAATTCCTGCAATTTAGCGTCCCGTTCGGGCGTAATGGCCGAGGCCGAGTCGTAGAGCGACAAGAGCTTATCTTTATCTTCGCTGAGGTCATGCAGCCACTCATCCAGTTTCAGATGGGTCAGATCGAACTTCTTCTTACCACCCACTAGATACGCATCTTCAACCGCCATTACTTCTTCATCGTCGGGTGCATCGATGGATAACTCATCCGTTTCAATGATAGTGCGAACGGGATTAGCCTGATACGCTCTGACTTTGGTTTCCAGGGTCTCTATTTTTTTGATTGTCCGGTCCATGGACAGTTCAAACGACTGCACTGAGCTTTCCAGCCGTTTCAGAAAGCCGACTTTCATCATACCAATCAGAAAGTATTCGCGCTTAGCCTGCGAGAAGTTAGCTGTTTTCTTTGTGTCGATGCGTTCGCTGTACTGGTCTTCAAAGTCCGGCAACAGGTAGGCAGACGGGTTGAACAGGCTAAGTTTATACCCCGAGATTTCACGGTTAATGGCATCGTAGGAGCGAAACCGATGGTTAGTGTCCATTTCCGGATAAACGGCCTTCGGTTTTAGTCGCTCTGGAAATTTCCCGATGGCGTTCATATCGTAAAACGTTTCGATATGTCGACGGGAGCGGGCAATGGTCAGTTCATCTAAAAGTTTGAAAAACCCGCTGTCCAACTTCTCCATTAGCCCCTGCACAGTGCGGTTAACCGTCTTTTTAGGATCGGCCCAATCGGTAAACTGCTTTTGGGCTGCTGCCAGTGTATTACCAATGTTTTTTACACCCGCCGACTCCGCCAGGGCCGAGTCACTGCCTCCAATAATAAAATAAATCTGGTTACGCAGGTCTTTGAGTGAATTGTTGACCGGCGTAGCACTTAGCAACAGGACTTTCGTTTGCGCCCCGGCCTTGATAATATCATCCATCAGCCGGGCGTACCGGCTCTTGATCAGGTTACCATCGGCATCGTATTTGCCTACGGTATTATTGCGAAAGTTGTGTGATTCATCGATGACAACTAAATCATAAACGCCCCAATCAAATGTTTCGATGGTGATATTATCTGCCTGAGCGATGCCCTGCGTACGACCCAGATCGGTGTGGTACATAACCGTGTAGTTCAGGCGGTCGCTTTGCAGGGGATTGAGTACCGAGTTCTTTTTGGCCTGATAAATAGTCCAGTTTTCACCTAATTTCTTGGGGCAAAGCACCAGCACATTTTTATTCTTGATTTCGTAGTACTTAATAACGGCCAGTGCTTCAAAAGTCTTTCCTAAGCCCACACTGTCAGCCAGTACACAGCCGCCGTGCCGATCTATTTTGCTGATAATACCCCGTACGCCATCCTGTTGAAACGGATAGAGTTTGTTCCAGACAACTGATTCGGTGAAACGGGATTTGCCATCCAGCAAGTCATTACTTTGCTGTTGACTGAGGTAATTTCCAAAGATATGATAGAGCGTTTTGAGGTAAACAAACTCCGGGGAGGTGTCTTTGTAGAGTTGCTCTAAGTATTTAAGAACCTCCGTCTTTACATCGCGAACGAGGCTTTCGTCCGCATTCCAGAGTGAATCGAACCAGTCTTTCAGGTCGTTGAGCGAGGATTTACTGTCGACAATCAGATTCAACTCCATATTAGGCCGGTTACCAAAGCCTAACCCACTGGCCGTAAAATTAGAACTGCCTGAAATGGCATCTTTCGCCCCGTTATGCTGCTGAATATGATAAAGTTTGCCGTGCAGAAAGTTAGGTTTCACCATTGACCGGATCTGTACTTTATTCTGAATCCAGTTTGCACAATCGCTGGCTATATTCTTCTGTTTGATAGAGTTGTCTAATGAAATCGCATCCTGCTCAATGGATGAGCGACGGTAGGTCTTGCTGTCGTCCAGTATGAAATTAGGCTCACCAAACAGGAAGCGTAGTTCCTGAATAGTATCCAGTCGATCTTTTAGGTGATAGTAGGCATATATAGTGAAATAGGCAGAAACAATAGACAAGCTTGATTCAGGTCGGATGCACTCATCTAAGAAAGCACCGACTGAACCGTGTTGGCCTTTGGGCCAATTATCACGAATCAGGGAATATGACATAAAAGGCTAGTTGTGAGCCACAGGAGAATGACATCAACCATATGCTACGTAGTTGCGCATGCAATATATCACTTACTGTGTTTTGTCTTTCATTTCTGACATCTATCGGGCATAAGATAAACTTCTGACTTCACCCTATCGGGGCTTATCCGAAACTAGTATCAACCTTTTCCCGGCTCCGTTGGCTAAAGCCCAGCGGCAATGGATTGAACGGTTTAAGGCTTCCCATCAACAGGCCCTGGGGACCTTTTTACGAATTGCTGTTAGGCTTCAGCCAACGGCACACACAATGGAATGAATGGCACAAAAAAAAGCCCCTTTTTCCGAGGGGCTTTTTTCAATTTGTTAGTGACCGATACGGGAATCGAACCCGTGTTACCGCCGTGAAAGGGCGATGTCCTAACCGCTAGACGAATCGGCCGTCTTGTTTAAAAGACCCAACTGTTTAGCTGATTAGCTGCCCTGTTGGCGAAACGTGGTGCAAAGGTAAGGTGATGTTTTAAAAATGCAATGACTACCATCAAAAAATTTCCAAAAAAAGGGTTCCTGACCGATTTACTGCTATTTTTGAGCCAGTTAGCTTCTCCGTTTTTTTATTTTATTTATGAAAAAAGTTTTTCTGCTGGCGGCTCTGGTAACGCTGGTACTGACTTATCCGTCCAGACCGGTATTAGCCCAGGCATCAACAACAACCGCAACCAGCGTTTCCTCCCCCGCTCAGTTTCTGGGCTACAGACCGGGAGACCGATTTACACCCCACCACCGCCTGATTGCCTACGCCGAACAGGTAGCCCGTCAACTGCCCAATCGGGTCAAACTGATTCCGTACGGTCAGACCTACGAAGGCCGCCAGCTGATGGTGGTCGTTATTGCCTCCGAAGCGAATCTGGCGCGGCTGGAAGAAATCAGGACCAATAACCTGAAACGGACCGGCCTGCTGGAAGGAACGCCGACCACCGCGCCCCAACCACCCATAGCCTGGCTGAGTTATAACGTGCATGGCAACGAAGCCGTCAGCTCCGAAGCGTTTATGGAGGTGCTGTACCGGCTAACGAATACGAGCGACACCCTTTCGAGGAAAATAATGAACACGACGGTGGTGCTGCTCGACCCCGGCCTCAACCCCGATGGGCACGACCGCTACGTGAACTGGTACAACCAGATGCTGGGCCGCAACCCCAACCCGGATCCCGCAGCCCGCGAACACAGCGAACCCTGGCCCGGTGGTCGGTATACCCATTACCTCTTCGACCCTAACCGCGACTGGGCCTGGCAAACGCAGGAAAATACGCAGCAGCGTATGGCACTCTACCAGCAATGGATGCCCCAGCTCCACGCCGATTTTCACGAAATGGGGGCGGAGAGTGCCTATTATTTTGCGCCATCGGCCAAACCTTACCACCAGGATATTACGCCCTACCAGCGGCAGTTTCAGCAAACGATCGGGCAGTATAGCAGCCGGGCTTTCGATAAAAATGGCTGGCTCTACTACACCCGCGAACGCTACGACCTGTTTTATCCCAGCTACGGCGATACCTACCCAACCTACAACGGAGCCATCGGCATGACGTTTGAACAGGGCGGGGGAGGTCGGGCGGGGCTGGCCATCCGGAAGGAGGATGGGGACACGCTCACCCTCCGCCAGCGCATCGACCACCATTACACATCGGGCATCGCCACGCTCGAATCCGTGGCCGACCGACCCGCCGAAATCGTGAAGGAGTTTGGACAGTTTTTCGATAAATCCCGCAATACGCCCATTGGGGCCTACAAAAGTTACGTAATTAAGGCCAATGGCGATGCCGGACGAATCAGGGCGTTGCAGCAACTGCTGGACCGGAATAAAATTAGCTATGGCTACGCCGGAAAGACTCAGACCGCTGTCGGGGCCTTCAATTACAGTACGCAGAAAACGGAGAAAAATACAGCGGTAGCCGCCGAAGACATGATTATCAGTGCCTATCAGCCCAAATCGACGCTGCTGAAAATCCTGTTCGAGCCAAACTCGGCGCTGGAGGATTCGGCTACCTACGACATTACGGCCTGGTCGCTGCCCTACGCCTATGGCCTGCAAACCTACGGCCTGACAACCCGCCTGAATCCAGTCGGCCCCTCGACCCCGCCCCCGGCTCCTGCACCAGTTGCCAACGCTTACGCCTACCTGATTCGCTGGCAGTCGGTACCGGCGGTGAAGACGCTGACGGCCCTGATGAAACAAAATGTGCGGGTGCGGGTTGCCGAAAAACCATTTGAGGTAGAAGGGAAATCGTACCCGTATGGTACGCTGATCATCACCCGGACTGGTAACGAGCAGTTTGGCGATCGGCTGGGAACATTGGTCAATCAAACCGCTACGGCTAACGGTAGTGACTATACGCCGGTTCAGACAGGGTTCGTTACGACCGGTTCCGACTTTGGCTCCGGTTCGGTATTCGGACTGAAAGCCCCCAAAGTGGGTCTTGTAACGGGAGAAGGGACGCCCCCACCGTCGGCGGGG
Organism: Spirosoma spitsbergense DSM 19989; assembly: GCF_000374085.1. Classification (GTDB taxonomy): domain Bacteria; phylum Bacteroidota; class Bacteroidia; order Cytophagales; family Spirosomataceae; genus Spirosoma; species Spirosoma spitsbergense. Next base: position 9,503 of record NZ_KB893431.1, read on the forward strand.
GAAGTATGGCACTTTTTCGACCAGACCCTCAATTATCCGATTACCCTGCTGGACGGCAGTTCGCTGGGTAACCTGGCCTGGACCAAACTGGATGTCCTGATACTGCCATCCAACTATAACTACAGCCGTATTCTGACTGAAAAGACGCTGACAGCGCTGAAAGAATGGATTCGGGCAGGGGGCAAACTCATCGCGATGGAACGGGCCGCGTCGTTTCTGGCGGGTAAAGACGGGTTCGACCTGAAAGAGAAACCGGGCGATGGGGATAAGGTAGATAAAGTTCGCCGGGAAAATAGGGTTGATTCGCTCAACGTGTACGCCGACCGCGAACGGTCGGCCCTCTCGGATGAAACGCCGGGGAGTATCTACCGGGTCAATATGGACACGACGCACCCACTCGGGTTCGGCCTGTCGGGTGGGTATTACTCGCTGGTGCTGAACGCCTATAACTTCGATTTTCTGAAGGATGGCTGGAATGTGGGTTACCTGAAAAACGATAATTACGTAGCCGGATTTTCGGGGAAGAACGTAAAAGGAAAGCTAAAGAATACTCTTCTGATGGGTGTTCAGACGATGGGGCACGGCAGTATTGTGTATCTGGCCGATGACCCGCTTTTCCGGGGTTTCTGGTACAATGGCCAACTGCTTTTCAGCAACGCGGTCTTTATGGTAAATTAAAGAGCGAGAGTGTGAAAGAGCGAAAGTTGCTGACGCGTCAGCCTTTCACTCTTTCACACTCTCGCTCTTTCCTTCTTTCACTCTTTAAACTATGCAAGCAATTCTCTGCCGTTCTTTTGGCCTGCCCGATACCCTCACGCTGGAAGACATCCCGTCGCCCACGCCCGTCCCCGGCCAGGTGCTTATCCAGACAAAAGCCTGTAGCCTCAACTTTCCGGATACGCTGACCATTCAGGATAAATACCAGTTCAAACCGCCGTTGCCGTTCTCGCCGGGGAGCGAATCGTCGGGCGTGGTACGTGCCGTGGGGGAAGGCGTCACTCACCTCAAACCCGGCGACCGGGTATTTACGTTCGGGTCGCACGGGGGGCTGGCCGAAGAGCGGCTATCGGATGCAAATGCCACTATTCCCCTGCCCGACGGGATGGACTTTGTGACGGGGGCGTCGACCCTGTACGCATACGGCACATCGTACCACGCCCTGAAAGACCGCGCCCAACTACAGGCGGGGGAAACGCTGCTGGTGCTGGGGGCCGCCGGTGGCGTTGGACTGGCTGCCGTTGAACTGGGGAAACGAATGGGAGCCACCGTCATTGCTGCGGCTTCGACGGAAGAGAAACTGGCCGTTTGTCGGCAAAAAGGAGCTGCGCACGGCATCAACTATACGACGGAAGACCTGCGCCAACGCATCAAAGACATTACGGGCGGCAAGGGTGTCGACGTGGTGCTGGACCCCGTGGGTGATCAATGGGCAGAACCCGCCATCCGGTCAATGGCCTGGCGGGGACGATACCTGGTCGTTGGCTTTGCCGGGGGCGAGATTCCTAAAATTCCGCTGAATCTGGCTCTGCTGAAAGGCTGCGCTATCGTGGGTGTTTTCTGGGGTGCCTTTACACAGAAAGAAGCCGCGCTGAGTCAGCAAAACATGCAGGAGATAGCCACCTGGGTGATGCAGGGGAAACTCACCCCGCATATTTACCGGGAGTATTCGCTGAGCGAAGCGCCCCAGGCACTCACCGACATGATGGAACGCCGGGTTATCGGGAAGGCGGTCGTTGTGTTGTAGAAAACATTTGCCACCATGTTATCAGTTATAGGGGGGCTATGTCACTACACAATGAGTACTAAACGACTACGTAAAGCACTGCTGCTGCTTGTGTTTGTAGGGTGTTCCCTGGCAAGCATGGGGCAGGGGCTCAGCCTGCTTGGTATTCCGCTGGATACCCTCCTGAAAACAGAAACACCCCGGGTCGACCGCACCTATATTGTCACCTATTATGGTCGTTTGCACCTGTTTGCCGTGACTGACCGGGAAGATTTTACCATGCGCATGGTGGGCTCGACCGTTCCGCTGAAGTACAAGCCGAACCTGCCCTGGTCCGTCGGCCTCGGGGTCAACTACAAATGGATCGGCACGGAATTAACCGTCAGACTGCCACTGCTTGGCTATGATGTGACCCGGAAGGGGAAAACCAAACAGTTTGGTGCCAAGGTGAATCTGAACCGGAATCATTATCTGGTTTCTGCCCAGTACCATTCATACCGGGGATTTTATATGTACAATCCCGAACTGCTGCAACCCGACTGGCTGGACCGGTTTGCCACCTACCCGAACCGGGATGACCTGCGCAGCCAGACGGCCGAGGTTCACGTCCTCTACCAGACGAATCCCCTCCAGTTTTCCGTTCCGGCTACCCTGCTGCAGCGGGAAGGGCAACGTCGAAATGCGTATAGCTGGGTATTTGGCGGTTTTCTGACCTACCAGAACATCCGGGCCGACTCCGCCTTCATACCCACGGCCCTGCGATCCGAATTCCAGTCCCAGGCCCAGTTGCGGGGAATACGAACCATCGCGCTGGGTGTTGATGCAGGCTATACGAAGACGTTCGTTTTTCGAAAGTACTTTTTCACCAGTTTATCCGTTCGTCCGGGCGTATCATTGCTTCTCCAGCAAACCACCTCCGTATCTGCTCCATCGGAGAGTCGTTTGAAGGCGGGTTGGGAAGGCATCGCTTCGTTGACGCTGGGCTACAGTACGGATAAGTATTACGGCGGAATTTACAGTTCAACGTCCTGGGTCAATCGGACTTTCTCGCAGGAGTTAATCAATACCCACTCAGATTATGTCCGGCTGGTGGTGGGTAAGCGCCTGCGGTACCGGCCCAAAGGATTTGTGAAAAAACTGCCGGGTATCTAGGTATGGCGTGCTGCGATGGCTAGGCGACAGGCTACTGAGCATCTGTTTAGTATCATTGGCCGATAAGGCCCGGGTACCCGCGGACGTAGTGTCCTCAATTTTTATAAAAGGTTTGGTAGTCCTTAAAAAGTAATGATTGCAAGCAAAGGTCGTAGTTTTGGGTCGCCGGACTCAGTGTTAGTGCTATGTTTCAACGACACAACTGCCCCGCCTGCGGCTAAACAAACTTACAGGGCCGATTTCTATGATCTATGCAAGCGCATGTTTATACTTTTCGTCCTAAGTACAGGACAAAAGTGGTACAAGGTGGCCAACAGGTTGGCCTTTAAGGATTCTATCGCGCAGTTCATCTAAACCGTGACGGAATAAACTAAACAACGCTTGGCATCGGCCTGTCAAGTTGCGGGTTGGTATTTTATGACCCGCTTTGATGAGCCACTCGCCCGTTTCAAGGGCCCAAATCAGACTCATTGACAAGATAAACAACAGCCGACGAAGGCGATGATGCTTGGTTAGGCCACACCCTTCTAAATCAAAG
>NZ_KB893432.1 GCF_000374085.1 Spirosoma spitsbergense DSM 19989
AGGCAAAGAATACATCGTACAGGACGGCGATATTATGGAATTTCTGCACAGTGCATAGTTTTCGTGGGTTTCCCCTGTTCCAATAGCCCACGGTTTATTGATTTGAATTAATTAACCGCCGAACCAACAATCGCTTTTTCGCCGGATTGCGACCACCCCCAACCCCCTCCTAAAACAGGAGGGGACTTGAAAAAGGGAACCCTTCAGCGTAGCCCCCTCCTGTTTTAGGAGGGGGTTGGGGGTGGTCGCAATCCGGCGGTTATTTACATCAAATCAATAAACCGTGGGCTATTGGAACAGGGGAAACCCAATTATTTGCGCTGATTGACACTCACCCGCCGGTATCCTACCAACTGGTCGGCGCGGGAAGCGGGGGGACGGTGATAGACGAATACTTCGTAGTCATTTTCAGTGGATGAGAAACTACCCTCTATGTAGTTCTCATCCACTTTTTTTTGTGGACTGGTCGACATGACGGTGTAATCGTAATTGTAAACACCCTGCTTCAACAGAACCGATGCCCGGTACGCCCCCAGCAATGCATCGTAGTTCATTCGGTTGCGGTCATTCAGTTGCCAGAAATTGAACGCGCCATTTACGTACACATTGAAGTCAGGCACTTCCGGGATTTTGAGGGTAAAAATCGTTTCGATGTAATCCGCGTAAGTCGCTCCGTTGCCCGTTTCGCGGTGGTCGATCACGAATTGACCATTGAAATCATCACTCTGGATGTACACTCCCTGGTTACGGGGCTTGTCGACCTGCACGTAAGCAATATTACGGTCGGCGAGCCGGTCGATTCGATCAATGTAGTTGGCGCGGGAAAGGACGGTTCGGGTATCAAAAAAGCGAAATTCATTTCCTCCCGGCATGGTATTACTCAGGTCAATCAGCCGGTATTCGAGTACCTGGTCAAACGCCTGAACATTGGTGGGGCGCAGGCCGGTCAGGGTTCGGTCGTCGCGGAAATTCTGGCGGATCACGACCTTAAAATCATCCTGGGGCGAAATAACCTGATACCCTCGGTAGTTGATCGATATATCGAGTTGCTGGTCGGTAAACTGCCGGTCGGGAGCCGATGAAAAACGCACAGCCGCTGCCACAAGGAGCCGGTTCTGGTAGGTACTAAACCGGCGCGTAAAGATGATATTGTTCCGGTTCCGCTCGTCATATACCACCAGTACATAATTGCCCGGCAGTTTCAGACGGGGCAGGGTAAACCGGTAATGATAATACGGGATTTTGGTGTTGATAGAAATCTGATAATCCGTAATGGGGTTGTCATTGTATTCGTAGGTGAATTCAATGTCGTTCAGGATTGACCGTTGCCAGTCGGCATTGCAGTGGATAATGCGGGCGCGAAATGAGCGGTAGTTGGCCGTCAGATCATCAAATTCAAGTTGTAGTGGCACCTGCTCATCCTGCGAAATTACGGGGGGATTGAGTGTCAGAGCCGGTGATGCGGCATTCTGACCGACCGGGTTCGTGCTCACCTGCGGAAAAAGGAGTACCGTTTCCACTTTAGGGTCATAAATATGGTCGATGGTTTCCAGTTCCTGAGCTAAAGAAAAGGAACAGAGACTGAGAAATACCAGGAGAAAAGAAAAGAAAGAAATACGCATTCAATCGGTTTTAATAGTATGTTGATACCTAAACGCTGTAAAATCAACTCAATTATACGCAACAGTCAACGGTAATCGGATTCTACCCGTTGACAAGCCAGTTAAAATCCGGTATGATTGTAGCTTGTTCAACGCAGTACAGCCATGATTAACTATAACCCGAAAGATTGGGCCCGGTTTATTATCACGTTCAACCGGGCCGATACAGTTCGAAAACTGCTCCCTGCTCTGATTGGCATAGGCATTTATTCGTTTATCGTCGTGTATATCATTGAACGAATGGGCCTAAGCGATAACGTCCATCTGAAGAATTTATCGCTTATGCACACGCTGCTAAGCTTCGTTATTTCATTGCTACTGGTGTTTCGAACCAACACCGCCTACGACCGGTGGTGGGAAGGGCGAAAACTGTGGGGAAGCCTGGTGAATAACAGCCGGAACCTGGCGCTCAAACTAGACCAGTTACTGGATGATGAGCATACCCAGTCACGCCAGTTTTTCCAGTTGATGATTGCTAATTTCCCCTACGTACTGAAGAATCACCTGCGGTATCATTCACCAGAAAAAGAGTTTATCAACAGTGATATCTTCGGCCTGTCGAACCTGCGGCTGGACGAGCACGTCCCGCAACAGATTGCCCTGGCTATTTTCGGCAAAATTCACACTCTGCAAAAACAGGGTATTTTGATACCCGAACACCTGTTGCTGCTCAATGCCGAAGTGCAGTCACTGATGGATATTTGCGGTGCCTGCGAGCGAATAAAGAATACCCCGATTCCATTCTCGTACAGTTCATTCATCAAAAAATTCATCTTCGTCTACTGCCTTACGCTACCGTTCGGGTACGTTTCCAACCTGCACTTTCTAATTATCCCACTGGTTGTCTTCGTATTTTATGTGCTGGCCAGTCTTGAAATTATTGCCGAAGAAATAGAGAACCCGTTCGGTATGGACGCAAACGATCTTCCTCTCGATAGCATCTGCAGAGGTATCCGCCAAACGGTAAATCAATCATTCGAACATCATGAATTAGTACCAGGAATGACCACACCGAAGGAAGTACCCCAGAAGGGATTTTCGTACGATCAATAAACACCAAAGCCAACCTGTCTTATAGGCTGGCTTTGGTATTACGCGATGGGTAGTCAGCCTGTCAGGCCAGTTTCTTTTCCCATTCTTCGGCTTCAAGCATGGCTGTTTCCCACTCGTCCTGAAGCTGACTGATCTGCGCCGTTACCCGCCGGTATTCGTCGTTTTTAGCCTGCATCAGTTTATCGTCGCCGTAGGTAGCCGGGTCGGCGAGTTCGGTTTCAAGCCGTTGTTTACGTTCTTCCAGCTGACCAATTTTATGTTCGGACTCTTCGGCCTGCTGACTCAATCGCTTTAGTGTACGCTGCCACTCTTTCCGCTCGTCGTCGTTACCACTCCTGGGCGGGGGGCTCGGAACGAGGGGCTTAGGAGCAGCGCCGTTTCCGTTGCTGTTTTGCCCTTTGCTTTCCGCTTTTTGCCCTGCCAACGCATCGGCTTTACGCTCTTCCATCCACCACTCATACTCGTCATAAGTGCCCGGATACTGCTTTATCTGTTCATCTTCGATGTACCAGATTTTATTGGCAATCTGCGACACGAAGTAGCGGTCGTGCGAAACCACAACGTACGTACCCTCATACTGCTCCAGCGCCTGAATCAGGATATTCACCGACTGCATGTCGAGGTGGTTGGTCGGTTCGTCGAGCAGCAGGAAGTTTGCCTGCGACAGCAGAACCTTTGCCAGCGCTATCCTCGACTTCTCTCCCCCCGACAGCACTTTAATTTTCTTAAAAACATCGTCGCTTGAAAACAGGAAACAACCCAGTACCCCGCGCAATTCGCCTTCACTTTTGTTCGGATTAGCGTGTTTGAGTTCTTCCAGCAATGTATCATCTACACTCAACGACTCCAGCTGGTGCTGAGCGTAGAAACTGAATGATACGTTGTGCCCCAATTGACGCTGCCCATCACTGACCGGTTCCGACCCCGAAATGATACGGAGCAACGTAGATTTACCCTTTCCGTTGGCACCAATCAGGGCGACTTTATCACCCCGTTCGAGCCGAATATCGGCATGGGTCAGAATCTTTTTCGGACCATACGCCTTCGAAATATCGTCGAGGTGCAGAATATGACGACCAGGCTGGGTGGAGAACTGGAATTTAAAGTTTACCCGCGCCGACTCGTCGATTACATCATCGATACGTTCCATCCGGGCCAATTGTTTTACCCGGCTTTGCGCCTGTTTGGCTTTGGTTGCCTGCGCTTTAAACCGTTCGATGAACCGCTCCGTCTGCCGGATTTTGGCCTGCTGATTTTCGAAGGCACCTTTCTGAATTTCGTTGCGCAGGGTTTTCTCCTCCAGATAGAATGAGTAATTACCGGCGTAATAATTCAGTTTGGCGTTGGCGACTTCCACCGTTACATCGATCACGTTATCGAGAAATTCTCGGTCGTGCGAAACCACGATGACGGACCCTTCGTAGGTCTGAATGTACTTTTCTACCCACTGAATCGAAGGCAGATCAAGGTGGTTGGTCGGCTCATCGAGCATCAGCAGGGATGGCTTCTGCAACAGCAGTTTCGCCAGCATCACCCGCATCCGCCACCCTCCCGAAAACTGCCGGAGTGGCTTTTGCAGGTCCTCAGTCGAGAAGCCCAGCCCCTCCATGATTTCTTCCGCCCGCGACTGTACGGTGTACCCATCGAGTGCTTCGAATTCTTCCTGAAGTTTGCCAAGTTTATCGACCAGTTCATCGTGGTAGTTGGTCTCCATTTCGTGGAGTACCTCGTCTATCTGAACCTGTAATTTGTTCTGTCGCTCAAACGCCTGCATGGCCACCGACAGGATGGAATCGTCGGTCTGGTAACTGAGCAGGTCCTGGTTCAGAAAGCCCAGCGTTACATCACCCGCTTTGGATATAGTGCCACCGTCGGCCTGGTAATCGCCGTTGATGATGCGCAGTAGCGTCGATTTGCCCGTTCCGTTCAGACCGATAAGGCCAATTTTCTGGTTAGGCTTAATATGCAGCGAGGCATTTTCGTAAAGTGCCCGGCTGCCTAAGTAATAAGACAGGTTGGTAATGGAAATCATGGGGCAAAATTAAGAAAAAACGCCCGTTTCCTTGCCTGATATATTATGATTCCGCTATCTTTGCGATCTCAAAATGCCCCAAAGCCTCCTTAGCTCAGTTGGTAGAGCACTTCATTCGTAATGAAGGGGTCGTAGGTTCAAGTCCTATAGGAGGCTCCTGATAATCAAGCACTTAGTAAATAAACTAAGTGCTTTTTTTATGTCGTGTGCAATGCAATGTGCAATGCGTTTAGGCAAATTGGCTTGATTAAACGTAGAAAGTGGGCCAATTATGCCCCCTGTCTCATTCATCAATACCGGGCGGAATTAACCCGCCTGTAAAGTCAATAATCTTCCAAATAGGGGCAGTTTGGGGTAATTGCTCAAACTCCTGTTCACTCATCGGGGTATTTTCTCCCTGCTTGCCAATAGCCCTAATTCCTTCGCTTACGGCTCTGGCATCAATTACCCATCGAAAAGGAAAACTACAAACTGCCTGTTGCCGTTGATAGGCTCGTAAAGCGTCGGTCTTCCCTGTTAACAGGTCGGATAGTAATTGCCGTTTGGTATGGTAATTCGAGAAAGTCATAAAGTGGAAAGTAGATATATACGTCTTCTGTTAATGAACGCCAACTATAAGTAATGAACGCTGTGAAGTCTTCTAAGCGTTAGTATGTCATAACCATAAATCCACAAACTCATGATTTACATTCCTGAAGAAGACCTTGACATTTTTGAAGCGAGTATCAAGTCTCATACTACATGTGATGACTACAGCCCTACCAAAATCATATTGACAAATATGCTTCTCAATGAATTTCACAATCTTAGGTATAGCATAAGCTTAAGTACTGAAATTGAAATAGCACTAGAAAAAGGAGAAAACTTGACTTGGGGTAACAACTACAGTCTGAACTATGAAAAAGGATTGCTAAACCTTATCTGGATTTTCCGAAAAGAAAACGGTCTGTAAACGCTTCCTTTACTTAGTGTCTTCGATTCGACCGTCAGCATATTTCCAATAACAGCGCGTTTGTTGCCAGTTGTCCCAAATCTCAATATGATAAGTTGGGTCGTCCTCATCCGGTGTGCCTTCACCATCGCTTAAATCCATCGTTATATAAAGCGGCTCCCGGCTCTTTCGCAGATCGCTTACTTCTTTAGCGGAAAGTTTGCCGACAACGATTTTAGAAAGCAGGGCTAGTTTTTCGGCGCGGGTGGGTAGCAGTGGCATAGGCTTAGATGGTTTGTTTGGCCGGTAAAACAATCAACGTCCGAATACTGTAACGACGGGCGTACTGGTAGGCTTCGCCCAACGTCATTTGATGCTCCTGCCCTTTATCCTTAAAATGTACCGGGTCTGTGTCAGTCATTGGTTGGCCTAATTCAAAATCCAGATCGTCAATGATAACCAGTGACCGGGGGGCGTTCTCCCTAACCCGCTGCAAGCGTTGGCGGTTGGTATGGCTGTTACCTTGCTGTAGCACACTTGTCAGCAAGGCTATCTTTTCGGCTCGGTTCATGCTGACTTTAGAAATTTGGTATAGCGGGTGTATTGGCTCATATCGGTATCGAACATTAGCAGGATAAACGAATTACTACAAGATGCTTCACTTTGATTGTAATAGGCCCGTAAATCTCCGATGGTCATATCAGGCAGATTCCAGTATGAAAAATCACGGCTCCTGATTTTAATCAGGTTAAGTTTTACCGCGTCGTACTGGCTGTCTTTGGCATCAATAAAGCCTGTTGCCAAATCGTCACCGTACTGGTTTATCTTGCCTAACTCGTTCAGTAGCTTTAACCAGTCACGTAAATGCTTTTGTAGAAATGGCCTTTCATCTATTTCACCGTATAGTACTGTTATGTCTAATAATTCGGGCGGGCAATTATGGGCATCAATAATGGCGTGTGCTTCCAGATAGGGCATTGACTTTTTACGCCGTTCCCGGTGTAGCTGCTGTAATTGATTTGTTTGCCCCTGCAAAGAACTCTGTAATATTTTCAGCTTCTCGTTTCGGTTCATCACGTTAAGGGCTGATGTGTTGGAGAAAATACTATTCATTGTCATCGACTGACGACTCTTTCAGTGCTGCATAGAAGCCGAACCGCTGTATGGCTTTGAAGGCTAAAATATCCTCATCGCTGTATTGGCTTCTATCCCATTCAATAGACGGGTATAGAGCGCGGGCGGGCTTATCGTTACCCTGCAAGAGTTGATTAAGTGCCGCTATTTTTCGGGCGCGTTCGGCTCTGTTCATGGCATCAATCCAGTTTATCCATTGCCCTGTTTAGCAGGTCGTCTACCTGTTCGTCTGTCAGGGTGGATAGGTCTATTTTCTGTTCCCGCTGTTTGGGTAGTACGTACTCCAGAAACTTCAGATAAGCCGTTACCCGGTCTTTTGGCTCCAACTGTTCCAGGTCGGTAGTGATCGCGTCAAACTGACTATCTATCAGCGTAGCAATCTTACTCTTTATATCGGTGGTGGCTTTATTGGTGCTGCCGGGTTTACGCCCTCCCGTTTTTTCGCGTCCCTTCTCAAATACCATTGTGCCGTTCGTTTTCAGGGTGGAAATTAGAATCATGTTGACTGGCTGCTACTCCCAGCCAGGGCGGTAAACCTTTCTTTGGCTCATCCTCTTTTAATTCGGCCCGTAGTTCAACGCTGTTTAGTTTGGGCATCACGTAAGGCAGTAGGGCGGTAAGCATTCGCGCCCGGTCGGTGGGTTCCATTGCGGCCAATGTATCAGGTAATTCATTTAAGGCTGTTTGTACGATGGCCTGTAATTGGTGCCGTAGTTCCTTCGGGGCTTTATTCGGGGTTCCAGATTCGCGCCCTCCTGTTTTATCGCGTCCCTTTTCAAACTTCATATTTTTCTCTATTTCACCTCTAATATAGAGAAAATAGATAAAATTGAAGTTCGATATAAAGCATTTTACAATGAATTATTTCATTGCTCTCTCTTTGAAAAGGGCAATGTGCTGTAGACTTATGAAGTGGCAGAATTAAAACGTAAATTCTAATTATATGCTTTTAATTATATAGGTATTGAATTTAAACTTTCAAGATAATGTCTATAACGTAAAATTAGTGATAATGGATTTTATTTTTCTAATTCAAAATACATAAATCTTGGATACCAATGTTTATCCTTAGAATTTCTCAACTCTTGAACGTCTAGTAATTTTAGTTTATTTTCCTTAAACAGATTAAAGTAAGCACTAATTGGACGATGATAATGACTTGTTTTAAAACCTTCAAAAACAGTATTGCTAGTTTTATAAGTTTTAGTAATCTTTTTCTCTTGAATATAACTAAAATTATCATCACAATAATTCCAATATATTGGCCAAAAAGCAGGATGTGTTATTATTATTAGAATTTTTCCGCCAACTGTTAAGTTTCTACAAATTTCAGAAAAGTTAATTTCAATATTATCTATATCCATTAAGGACATATTAGCAATGATAATATCAAATTTGAAAGAGAAATTCGTTTCAAATAGTGATTTATCAACAAAGTATAAATTTTCATTCTCAAAATATTTTCTCGCTAATTCAATTGAATGTTTACTTATATCTAAACCGCAGATATTCTTTCCTATTTTCGAAATTTCGTAAGTTAACTCACCTGTTCCACATCCAAAATCTAGTATATTTATAGTTGAGTCTTTTAATTCACTTACTCTATTACACATTTTAGGAAGTAACACATCATTATAACTAGTGTCATTTCCATTAAGTCTATCTATTAATCTAGCATGGGCTATTCTATTCCATTCTTCTTCAATGCTCATATTACATGCTTTTTAACACGTTCACCAAATCTTCAGCTAGAAAGTATTCAATCGTGTCTTTAGTTGTAAATTCTGTAATTATATGATTATGATCATCATCTTTTCTACCAATGGCAACTTTAGAACTATTTGAGCCATAATTTATAAATGTAAATCTAGATTTTGGAGTGAAATTTAAGTGTTCGTAGGTGTAAATCTCTGCACCCTCCTGCACTAATACACTGGTGAATAAGGTATGTTTTGGAAGGCAAATGATTAGCTCTCTATTACGAGATTTATTCATTAGGTCGTTTTCTATTTCTCGATTATTAACCCAACTCATATCACGAGTAAAAATAACAGTTCTACCAGGTTTTTTTATCCAATTTTTCATGTAATTATTTATTTCGAGTTCAGTCTTGTATTTCTTGGGTGCAGATATTATTTCATGGATTACGTAACCTGCACATATTACTAAGCTTATAGCTATAAATAGCTTTTGGATAAAAGTGAATGTCAAAGTTTCATGTTGTGTAAGAGGATACACAAAAACAAGAATACTGACAATTGTTGATATGTTAGCCGCAATACGTAAAGTTCTCTCCATTTTTTTTTAGTGATTTTTTGACTTTACTCCACATCGGGAATGCCGTTGAAAAAGGTATCTATGAAATCCAGTATCTTTTCTTTTACCCGTTCGGCAATGGTTTTGCGGGTCATTAGTTTGGGCTTCTCATTCAGGATTTTTACTATGTCATCATTGAGCGGGGCACGTTCAGTGAAAAGGTAATCACTGATTACTTTTTGCAGCCCGTCTTTATTCAGGTTCTCTTCTGCTGACAGTTTATCCAGTGCTTTGTTACGTTCGGCCTGTACGTACTCATCGAATGATTTGGGCACCTCATCAGCGGTGGCAATGCCGGGTAGGTTTTCGGCTATGAACTTTTCTATCAATTCGCGCTTGCTGCGTAGCTGTACTTCACTGGCAAGCATCTTTTGAATGGTTTCCTTTTGTTTGGCTTGGTCGGCTGGTTTGGCCGCTTTCAGGTTCATCAGTAAGCTAAGTATGTAGGCTACATTGATTTCATCCCGTTGAATTAATTCCAGTTCAAAATCAACGTCGTTCAGGATGCTTTCTTTCTCTTTGTGGTTACTGGTTTTTACTTTTTCGTGCAGGTCTAAGTACTTGCTTTTGTAGTCTTCAAAGTCCTGTTCATCCATTTGCAGCCCGTCAAAGCTGAAATCACTAAAGCAGGATAGAATATTTTTCAGCCGGATAAGATCCCGGAACGCCTGAACAAATGCCAGTTCCTCTACCTCACTCGGTAGGTCGTCAACACTGTCAACGGTAGGGGTTAGGGCAATCAGTTTTTGGTAAGCGGTATCAAACTTCTGTACGTAGTCTTCGTACGGCTGCATGATAATATCCTCAATGGCTTCTTTGTTGGAAAACAGCGTAATGGCTTCATCCGTATTGGCTTTTAGGTTGCGGAAACAAACGATGTTGCCTTGTGATTTCTGCTCATTGATAATCCGGTTGGTACGGGAAAAGGCTTGCAACAACCCATGATAGCGTAAATTCTTATCTACGTACAGGGTGTTGAGTTTCTTGGCATCGAACCCGGTTAGAAACATATTGACCACTAACAGAATATCAACCCGGTCGGTGTCCAGAAATCCTTCTTTCTCCCGTTCCTTCATCCGCTTGGCAATGTCCTTGTAGTAGTTGTAAAAAGACTGGCTGTCTTTGGTGCTGTATTTGGTGCCATACAGGGCGTTGTAATCCCCTATGTATTCGTCTAACTTATCCCGGCTGTGGGTGTTAATGTTGGCCCCCTCTGGTACTTCTACGTCGTCGTCGGGAATGTTGCCGTTTGCGTCTTTGTCCTCTTCGTTATCGGTGTACGAAAAGATAGTAGCTAGTCGTAAGGTATGCTTGCCCTCGGCCTTTTTGCGTTTGAACAGGTCGTAATAGCGTATCAGCATATCGACACTACTGACGCAAAACATGGCCGAAAACTCCTTACTGTGGGTTTTCCGGCTGTGGTTGGCTATGATGTAATCAACAATCTTTTCCAGCCGGTCTTCTGACTCCAATAACTCTTTGGTGTCAATGGCTTCTACGTTAATATCCAGTTCGGTACGGCTGTCGTCTTTCTGTCGATAGCGGCCAATGTACTCGACTGAAAACTTTAATACGTTCTCATCCCGAATGGCATCGGTAATCACGTACTTGGGTAGCTGATCCCCGAATAGTTCTTTGGTGGTGCGCTTGCCTAACTCGTTCTTGACCGAATTGGCCGCAAAAATGGGCGTACCGGTAAAGCCAAAAAGCTGGCTGTTATGGAAATACGCTTTAATCCGGTTGTGGGTTTCGCCGAACTGTGAGCGGTGGCACTCATCGAAAATAAAGACAATCCGCTTATCCCTTAGGGCATCCATCTTGTTGAGGTGCCGAGTTTTGCTGATAGCGGTGTTCAGCTTCTGAATAGTGGTAACAATGATTTTAGTATCATTGGTAAACTGTGCAACCAGCGCGTTAGTGTCTTTGGTGGTATCGACGCTGCCTTTGGCGAAGGTGTCAAACTCGCGTTGTGTCTGGTAGTCCAGGTCTTTGCGGTCAACCACAAAAACGACCTTGTGTACCTCTTTTACGGCACTGAGTAGCTGGCTGGCTTTGAATGAGGTAAGGGTTTTACCGCTCCCAGTGGTATGCCATATGTAGGCATTCTTATTGCCTGATTTTACCCGCTCCAGTATAGCTTCTACGGCGTAATACTGATACGGGCGGAATACCATCAGCACGTTGGTAGTAGGCAATACGATGTAGCGAGTAATCATTTTGGAGAGGTGGCACGGCTCCAGAAACGTTTGGGCAAAGGCTTCTAACTGCTTGATGGGCTTATTCTCCACATCGGACCAATAGAACGTCTGCTTAAACGACTGTTTGCGGTTGTTGGCGTAATACTTGGTATTTACCCCGTTGCTGATAACGAACAACTGCACGTACTGGAACAGACCGAACCCCGCCGAATAGGAATGCCGCTGATAGCGGTTGGTCTGGTTGAAGGCTTCTTTGAGTTCCAGCCCCCGCCGTTTCAACTCGATTTGTACCAGCGGCAAGCCGTTGATTAAAATGGTTACGTCGTACCGGTTTTTGTATGTGCCTTCAATACTGACTTGGTTGGTAACCTGATACTGATTCTGACACCAATGTTCCTGATTGATAAACTCTATATACAGGCTACTCCCATCAGACCGGGTAAGCTGCATTTTATCCCGTAGGATTTTGGCCCTTTCAAAGACGTTGCCTTTGTTGAGGTGGTTTAAGACTACGGCAAATTCATCATTAGACAGTTGTACGCCGTTGTGCTTCTCTAACTGGCTTTTGAGGTTGGCTAGTAAATCGGCTTCGTCCTTTATAATTACCTGCTTATAGGTCAAACCAACTAATTGCCGGATAAGGTTTTCTTCTAACGCCTGTTCGGATTGTGTGGCCATACCGGATTAAACAAAAAGCTGTTGGAGAAGACCTTTTTTAAATGATTTTGTTGAATCCCTCTGATTCTGTAGTATTTCTATTTTAGTATCAAGAGCAATAAAAAATTCTACAATCTTTTTTTGTTCCGTTATTGTAGGGCCTGACAAAGTAATGTTCGATAATCTTTTTGCCGAAATACTTAACACCTTAGAACCTTGTGACTCCTTTTGAATCTGGGTACGAATTGAATCAGACTTAAATAAATATCCTCCAAAACCAATGGCCATTTCTCCGCTCTTTGGCCTAGCAAGTATTGGGTGCATTTCAAAAATACCAGTATCTTGTTGACATAGCCTCAAAAAGCCCTTGTTCCCATGACCAGAGAAGAATTACATGCCCTCGTTGATGCCCGGTATGATGAGTTTCAAGCTTTGCAACAACAACCTAATTTCCTGGCCTACGAAGAGAAATTTGCCCATATCATGACCGATCTGGGTAAAGATATATTGCAGACCTCAATGGGGCCAACCCCGGTGAACCCCCGAAAAAAAATACTACACAAACCCGATTCGGAAAAATAGATATTGCACATAATCACCGCT
>NZ_KB893433.1 GCF_000374085.1 Spirosoma spitsbergense DSM 19989
AGGGACTCAATAATGTGATTCGGTATGTCAAACGGATCAGTTATGGGCTACCAAATTTCGCTCATCTTCGGCTCAGAGTACTAGCCCAAGCCATCTGACCACAAGAATTGTCAGAGTACCAAATATTTTGCCTTTCTTCGAAGGTATGGCTATCTTTTCTGATAACTGGCATCCTTACATTTCATTTTATGGATATGTTAACAAAAGAGGTGAAAAAGTAATTGAATCTAAGTACAGTTATGCAGATAATTTTTCAGAGGGCTTGGCATTAGTAATGACAGATGATGATTTCTGTGGATTTATAAACTTATCTGGGCAGGAAATTCTTCCTATTACTGGTGCTTTTAGGACTTTTTCCGAGGGTTTGGCTCTCGAATATACTTGGGAGAGCATTGATAAACATAAATATAGTAACGAATCCATATACATCGTTGATGAACACGGAGGGTATGAAAAAAGTCGTTTTTTTATAAATATGAATGGGGAAAAGACTATTGAAGTCGAAAAATATGATGAGGTTGAATCATTTTCAAATGGTTTGGCGAAAATATCTGTTGATTCAAAAATTGGATATATAGATCAAGTTGGAAATGAAATAGTTAAGCCAAGATATGACAGAAGCGAATTCAATAAAAGTGGAACTTTTTCAGAAGGTCTAGCAGTCGTACAACAAAACAATAGATGGGGGTATATTACTAATAATGGAGATGAGATTATCCCACTACTCTACTTTAATGCTGGAAAATTTAGTAATGGTTTAGCACGGGTAGAATACTGCAACAAGAAAACTATAAATTACTGTATATGTTCAGGTTATTTTGACTCTAAGGGAATTGAATATTGGGAAGATTAAAAAAATTTGGTTACAATAATTAATTAGTAAAAATATCTTTTTTTATTAGTTACTGATTGATTAATATTGTTTCATCTTTCATTATTGTGTAATAACTAACATTTTCATATATTTCTGTTTTAAAACTTTGTTTTTCATGAATATTATTAATTTTTCTAAAAATTAGAACAGCTTCGTTTTCTTCTTTATTCAAAAAAAAACTTTGAAAGTTATGATCTGCTTGAGAATAAGTTATTTTTATAACTTTTCCAGGATTTTCTAGATGTATAGTTATAGCTATTTCCATATATAAGTTTAGCACGTGAAACGATTGAAAAGCCTTTAAAGTTTTAATTAATTTAAAAACACACGATGCAATTTTTGATTATCCCAAAAGACGATGTCGAGCTGGAATTGCTAGCCCGGTTAAATTTCTCTACTACCGTTATTGCCGAAGACGATAAGGAGGATGTTGGCTTGGGTATTCTGCTTCAGGAGGCCGATAGAAACGAGCAAGTTAGCCGGGAGTCTGTTTTTAAGACATTGGACCGCTCATGAAAACGGTCTTTCTGAGTCAATTTGAGAATGCAAGAACGAAATCTCTAAAAGTAAGAACACTAATTTATGACCATTCAACCTATCCTTAATCGCAATCTTCCCCGCATCGCGCAAATTTTGAAACAGAATCAGGTGAAGCGGGCGTATGCGTTTGGATCGGTCTGTACGGAGCGTTTTGGGCCGGATAGCGACGTCGATTTATTAATTGCCTTCGAGGAGGGTTTGGACCCGGTTACGTACGCCGAAAACTACTTTGCTATTGCCGAAGCCTTGGAAGATCTCCTGCAACGGCCCGTTGACTTAATTACGGAGTCATCCCTTAAAAATCCGTATTTCATTAAGGTGCTCAACCAAACGAAAACGCCGATTTATGAAGGATGAAGCCCGTAAGTATTTGTTTGACATATCAGAAGCCATTACCCACATTGATTTGCATTTGGGTGGCACTCGTGATTTTGTGCTGTTTTCCAGAAACCTCACGATTCAGCGGGCGGTTGAGCGAGAGCTGGAAATTATTGGTGAAGCCATGAGCCGATTGCTCAAATTACCTAATCCCGTCACTGTATCCCATGCACGCCAGATTGTTAACCTGCGGAACCGGGTTATTCATGCCTACGATGCCGTCGATTTAGTTACCATCTGGGGTGTTATTAATAAAAGCCTTCCGTTGCTGGCAGACGAAGTACAAGCCCTGCTCAACTTGCCCGATTGATGGAAACCACCGCTCACTTCACCCACATTTACGAAACAATTATTGCCGAGTTACAAAAGGCTCGACAAAGTGTGTACGTGGCAGTGGCGTGGTTTACGGATCGGGATTTGTTTCAGTGCCTTTGCGAACGGGCAGCAACGGGCATTCGAGTGAAGTTAATGCTTACGAATGATACGATCAATTTCCGGGAGGGTGGACTGCCGTTTGATAGGTTGAGTCAGGCAGGAGGACAGGTCTATATCATCGGTTCTGGTGGTGAGAAACAAACGCTGATGCACAATAAGTTCTGCGTTATTGATGAACAAACGGTCATTACCGGCTCGTTCAACTGGAGCTACAAAGCCCGGCAAAATCACGAGAACATTACCATCACCACTGATGCGGAGTCGTTAGCCAGACAGTTTGTAGCCGAATTTCGGCAATTACGCGACCGCTACATACGAGTTCCCGATAAAGCCCCGCTCGATCTTGGCAAGGTGCTCAAACGACTCGATCTCATCAAAACGCTGATCGCGTTGGACGAACCCGACGACCTTAAACCGCATATTGATAAACTGGCCCAACAACAGCTACCGGAAGACCTGGAGAAAATTGTCGCTTTGCTCCAAGGCAATCAATTTGCCGAAGCCGTTAGCCGGATTGATCTGTTCGGAAAACAGTATACCACGCTTACCGCTTATGTGGATGCCGAATTGAGTGGGTTGAAAATCGAAATCCGAATTCTGGAACTACAGGTGAAAGCACTAGAAGCCGAAAAGGCCGACATGGAAAAACTGCTCCATGAATTCAGCGTCCAGCACTCGCTCCACCTCGGCGACCTCATTCTGAAACTTCTCAACCTCCGCCGGAAACAGGCGATTACTGATGAGGAACGCACCGAAGCCGAAACGGATTACACCCAGTATAGCCAGGAATACGCCGAAACCCGGCAGCAACCCCGTTTCGAGTTGTCAGCTGATGAACAGAAGGAATTGAAACGAAGGTTTCGGAAAGCGGCCCAGCTTTGCCACCCCGATGTAGTGGCCAAAGCCCTCAAAACACAGGCAGAAAGCCTTTTTAATGAGCTTAAATTAGCCAACGACCGTAACGACCTGACCCGCGTAACGGAAATTCTGGCAACCCTGGAACGGGGAGACACGTTTGTTTCCCGCTCCGAAACCGTCACCGAGAAAGCACTGCTAAAACATGAGCGAACACGGTTGCAAGCCCTCACTGCGCAGTTACAAACGGAGGTTCAGGCGTTGCAGCAATCGACCCAATATCAAACGGTTAGCCAGTTACCGGATTGGGCCAGCTACTTCGCCGAAAAACGGCAGCAACTGGCCCAACAACTGGAAGAATTAGCGGTGTAGTTTTTCCCGCTGAGTTTCAGCTCCACTAACAGAAATACCCCTTACTCCACCTTGTAAGCAACCAGGCTGTTTTTGTAGAACGTAGGAACAACCAACAGTTTTTTCTTCGCTACGTACTCGATATCTGCCGAGTTAACTTTGGCGCTTCGGGTGTCCAGTAGTTGCTCTTTTGTACCGTTGGCATTGACGTGAAAAATCTGGCCATTCCAGTCCGACACGAAGTAATTACCCTTGCCTTCGGGCACGATTCCGTCGGTAGCGGCCATGCCATCGGCCAAGGTGGTGATGGCTTTCGTCGTTACATCCACCGACCGCAGGGCACCGATTTTACCACTCCCAATCATGAGCTTATCGGTACCGACGGCCAGCAGGCCATTGGGTTTGTTGAGTTGTTCGCCTTCCATAAACACCTCCCATTTGTCGTCTTTCAGGCGATAGATTTTATCGATACGACTGTCCGATACGTAGACTGTACCATCTTTTGCTACCGTTACGTCGTTCAGGAAGGAGCCTTTACCAATTGCATCCCAGGTCTTTTCGGCCTGTCCTGTTTCGGTGTTAATGGCTATTAGCCGATACACATCCGTTACGTAGAGCCGTTTTTTGTAGATTCCCATCCCTTTAGGCGCGTTCAGGCCCGATGTCCAGTGCAAATTTTCAATTTTGCCATCGAGCGATACTTTCGAGATAAAACCACTGCCATCGAGCGCGTCCGCCTGTCCGTCGATGTTGGCTACGTACAGGGTATTTTTACCGTCGTACAGGACGGACTCCGGCGTGCGAAGTGTCGTATCTGTTTCCCAGGCTTTCACTAATTTCATTGGCTTAGGGGCCTTGGCTGGTATCAGCGCAATAAAGCTGAAAGTAACAAGCACGGCGGTCACCAATAGGTACGTATGTTTCATGGTTTAACTGGTTTTCAATTGGTTTGGCACTTAACTATTTCGGACGGCCGGATAATCCGCCCTTCCGCGTGTATGTGTAAAAGGGGAAATGTGGTTTTTCTAACTGCTTAGCTGGCTACAGAGCAAGTTTCACTAGCAACAGCCTTTGCTGTTTTACCTATAGCCCTGTCATGCTGTCGTCCAAACGTACCGAAAATAATGCTTTCGATTTGGCATATACATAGCTCACCACTCCCAGCGTAACTAAACCGCCTAAGGCCACTGATGGTACCGTACCCAGCAAACTGGCCATCAACCCCGACTCGAACGCACCAATCTCGTTCGATGAACTAATGAATATGCCGTTCACAGCTGCTACACGCCCGCGCATGTGGTCGGGTGGAAAAATCTGCAGAATTGTTTGCCGGATAATCACGCTGATACTGTCGAATGCACCCGTCAAGGCAAGCATAAAGAGGGACAGATAAAAACTGGTGGATAGCGCAAAGACGAGGGTAGCCACCCCAAAACCCAGCACGGCCAGCAACATATTCCGCCAGGCGTTATGCGTTGGTGGGTGTTTGGTCATGTACGCCATTGTCAGCAAGGCACCGATAGATGGAGCTGCCCGCAGGAAACCAAGCCCCTCGGCCCCAACTTTTAAAATATCTTCGGCAAAAACCGGCAAGATAGCCACCACGCCCCCAAACAGTACCGAGAATAAATCGAGCGAGATGGCATAGAATACAATCTGGGTGTTGAATACAAACCGAAATCCCTCTTTCAGACTCTCCAGAAAATTCTTCGCGGGTTCATTGCTTACGAGTACGGGCCTGGGTTTAATCAACGTAAGCAACAGGAAACAGACAGCCAGCAAAACGATAACAAAAATCAGCGTATTGTCGAAACCAAACCAACTGTACAGAAACCCGGCAATGCCCGGCCCGGCAATGGCTCCGGCCTGCCAGAATGAACTGCTCCAGGTGGCCGAGTTGGTGTATAATTCGCGGGGGACCAGAAACGGTTTCAGCGAGGAGCTGGCCGGTGAGTAAAATCCTTTAGCTGTGCCAATCAGCATGATTACCCCGTAGATAATAACCAATTGCATGGTTCGCGAAAGGCCGGAAACAACAGATGGTTGAAAAGCCAGATACAGGATAACAGAGCCAAGCAGGATAACCAGCAAACTCCACTGCAAAATACGTTTCTTGTCGCGCCGGTCGGCGAGGTGCCCGCCAAACAGTGAAAGGGCAATGAACGGTAACGCTTCGGCCAGGCCCACCAATCCCAGTGCCAGCGGATCATGCGTCATTTTGTACAGTTCGTAACCCAGTGTAACTTCCTGAATCAGCAGCGTAGCCGTGATCAGGAAACTGTTCATAACGAAGTAACGAAAATCGGGGATGCGCAACGAAGCAAACGCATCGGGAGGGGTCAGTGGCACCATTCAGACACAAGTCGTATGTTTACGACGTATATTTTTGCTTACTCAACCGAAAACAATGGAATCTCCGTTCCGAACAAGGGTTAAAATTTGTTGTATCAGCAGCCTGGAAGAAGCCCGGTTAGCCATCCTGTTCGGGGCCGATGCGCTGGGGCTGGATTCCGGCAATCCAACTCTTGCCCTAAAAGAACTGGGCGGTACGGGCCGGGTACATAACTGGCGGGAGAGTCGGCAAATCGTAGCGCAATCGCAGGTACCGGTTTTTCTGGTCGGCGGGTCGAATCCCGAAAATGTGCAAAAGGCGCTGGAGTCGGTTCAGCCCTACGGACTCGACATTTGCAGTGGCGTCCGTACCAACGGGCACCTGGATGCGCACAAACTGGAAGCGTTTATGCAGGTAGTCCGGAACCTACTTTTGCGGCTATAAAAAAAGCCCGCGCTAATCAGCACGGGCTTTCCGATTGATGAAAAAGGCCATTAGGCAACGGCAATCTCTTTCACTAACTTCTCTTCTTTTGCTTCAATTTTTGGTAGTTCAACCGTCAAAATTCCGTCGGTATAAGCAGCCTTAATTTCGTCGGCGTTCACGTTTTTGGGCAGACGAAAACTACGTTCAAACGAGTTGAAGGAAAACTCCTGACGGGTAAATTTATCCGTCGTTTCTTCGTTTTTCTGCTCAGACTGGTACCCAATCGTGAGGTTATTTTTCTCTACGTTGATTTTCAGGTCCTCTTTTTTCAGGCCGGGAGCGGCTAGTTCGAGAACAAATGCCGTTTCGGTTTCTTTCACATTCACCGCCGGTACATTAGGCGTTGTGTTATAATACCGATTGATTACAGGACGACCGTAAAATGGATTGAAAAAAGTGGGGAGTTGATTATAGCGAGCTAAGGTTGCCATGATTTTGTTAATTGTCTAAATGTTGTTTACTGTTCAAACACGTTATCCCTTAAGTCAAATCCTGTACCAACACTTGAAAGAGTCTTAAAATATGCCATTTTGTCTTATTTTCAAAAACAAGCGCAATAAAAATAGACAAAATGGCATATTTTTATATATTTAGGTAATCAACCGGCTATTTTTGGGTACCTTTTTGGCTGTAAATTTTGCTTACGGAGCGATTTTATCAATTATATCATTTTACCAACTTGACCGAACGGCAACTAAGCCCTAATTTTAGCCCGCTCAACGGCCAAAAAATCTCACCAAAACACTTGTACTTATCTTATGAAGCGACATGTACTGCCGCTGGTAACTTTATTTTTGTGTACCAGTCTCACTTTTTCTGCTACTGCGCAACAGACTGCCGTCGACTTTTTTGAAAACGGTATTGCGAAGGCCAAAGCCAATGATTTTACGGGCGCGTTGCAGGCGTTTAGTATGGCAATTACGATGAATCCCGAAAATTCGTCCAGCTACTATAACAGAGGCCTGGCCAAGGCTAACCTAAAAGACCACCGGGGAGCTGTTCTGGACTATGACCGGGCTATTGAACTGAATGCAAAAGATGCTTTAGCCTACCTGAGCCGGGGCGTTAGCAAGAGCAAGCAGGAAGACCACCGCGGTGCATTGCTTGATTTCAGCCGGTCTATCGAACTAAATCCCGACGATCCACAGACGTATTATAACCGGGGTATCAGTCGTACCCGCATTGATCAGTACCGGGGTGCCCTGGCAGATTTCACCAAAACGATAGAGCTAGACCCAAACAATGCCCAGGCATTTTACGTGCGGGGTGCTACCAAACAGCAGCTGGGTGACTTCGCCAGTAGCCTGCCCGATTTCACCCGGGTAATCGAGCTGACACCCAAACGTCCGCAGGCGTATACAGGGCGGGGTATAGCGAAAGTGGAGTTGGGGGATTTTACCGGCGCAATAACCGACCTGAATAAAGCCGTTGAACTCAGTGCCAGCGATGCTGATTCCTATTTCTACCGGGCCTTCGCCAAAGCGAAAATGGACGACTTTAAAGGGGCCCTGCCCGACTACGACAAGTCAATTTCACTCCAGGGTAACAACTACAAAGCGTACTACGGTCGGGGCTTTTGCCGTAGCAAGCTGGGCGACCAGAAAGGGGCAGTCCAGGATTTCAACCAAGCTATTGGCATGAATAATACTAACAGCGATACAAAAGTCGTGTACAGTGGGCGCATCAGCCGGGCTACGCTCGACAACCTTCGCAACCTGGTAAAAGAACGCAACAAAATCAATGACGTGAGCGACGAACGGGCCGAAGCTTATTTTAGCCGGGGCGTTAGCCGCAGCAAACAGGGCGATGAGAAATCAGCCATCATTGACCTGAACAAATCCATCGAACTTAACCCAACATACGCCGAAGCCTACTTTAGCCGGGGCCTGATCAAATCAGCACAGGGCGATCAGCGGGGCGCTATTATGGACTGCAACAGCGCTGTTAAACTGAACCCCCGTTATGGCGAAGTGTATTATGTTCGGGGATTGATCAAACACAGCCTCGGCGATGAAAATGGCGGCTGTTTAGACCTCTCCAAAGCGGGTGAACTTGGCTATAACCCTGCTTACAAAGCAATTAGTGACTATTGCAACTAAGAACAAGGTAGGATTGGGAAATTAAAAAGTGGCGTCGGTTTTTGAGAAACCGACGCCACTTTTTAATTTCTTTGAAAAAGATTGATTTACTCGAAGCGAAGGTGCTTCACCGTATCGCCGGAAGATTCGAGTTCGATCAGGGCATCAATGCCTATTTCCAGGTGAATATTTACGAACTGGGCCGTAACAATTTTATCGCTCTCTTCGGTTTTGACCCCTTCCGGAACCAGTGGATTGTCGGATACCAGCAGTAGCGCACCATGCGGAATGGAGTTCACAAAGCCAACCGTAAAGATGGTTGCCGTCTCCATGTCGATGGCCATCGTCCGTAGCTCTACGAGATACTCCTTAAATGCTTCGTCGTGTTCCCAAATTCGCCGGTTGGTGGTGTAGACTGTACCCGTCCAGTAATCTAGTT
Organism: Spirosoma spitsbergense DSM 19989; assembly: GCF_000374085.1. Lineage (GTDB taxonomy): Bacteria > Bacteroidota > Bacteroidia > Cytophagales > Spirosomataceae > Spirosoma > Spirosoma spitsbergense. Next base: position 8,769 of record NZ_KB893433.1, read on the forward strand.
CGTATTTTTTGATGGTCGACGACACAGCCCGCTGTAGGCGAAAAGAGGGCAGGGCCGGGATTTCGGGTCGCATATAGTCATTGCTTGTTCCTTCGCCCCGAATGGCCGCAATGGGCAGAATCAAATCCCCAACCTGCGTTTTTTTCAGCCCCCCGCACTTCCCCAGGAATAATACGGCCTTCGGAGAAATAGCCGAGAGCAGGTCCATAGCAGTAGCCGCCATGGCGCTGCCCATACCAAAATTAATGATGGTTATGTTGTTGGCGGTAGCGGTTTGCATAGCCCGCCCAACACCAAACACGTCTACATTGAATTTCCTGGCGAACAGGTCAACGTAATTGATAAAATTGGTCAATAATATATATTCGCCAAATTGCTCGATGGGCGTACCTGTGTAGCGTGGTAGCCAGTTCTGAACGATTTCTTCTTTCGTTTTCATAAATAATGAGTGAGTGAGCAGGCCACCGGTACGGTGAAAGAGCGAAACAGGCAAAGGCAAACGATGTAATTTTCATTCAATCTTTTGCTCCGTTTCGACGTAGCGATTCACCTTTTTGCTCTTTACATTTGATGTATGGTTGCGCTGAATCTTCCGGCCTTTGAGTACAAAACTAAGCAAGTCGATGGAAAACCGTACATTTTTGATTTGTTACGCCGGAAGTATGTCCGTTTGTCGCCCGAAGAGTGGGTTCGGCAACACATCGTCAATCTGCTGCTTTCACATTATGCCTACCCAAAAGCCCTCATTCGGGCCGAGGGAAGTCTGACACTGAACAAAACCCAAAAGAGAACGGACGTTGTGGTCTTCGACCGGCAGGGTCAGCCTTTTCTGGTGGTCGAGTGCAAGGCTCCGCATATCCCGCTTACGCAAACCGTTTTCGACCAGATTGCCCGGTACAACCACGTTCATCAGGCTCCGTACATCGTTGTTTCCAACGGACTGGTACACTATTGCTGTTGCGTGAATCATGCCACTGCCGAAATAACCTTTATGGACGACTTTCCCGCCTTCCTCTAAACGACCCAACCTGCTATGATAGCCGTCACTATCCCTTTTCAACTGACCGACTGGGGCAGTATTCCAGCCACTGAGCATCCGGGCGAAACTGGAATGGCTTATTGGCGAACGCTGGAGTTTGGCACCCTGCGCGTTCGCATGGTGGAGTACACCCCTGGGTATATGGCAGATCACTGGTGTCAGAAAGGACATATCCTGTACGTTATTTCCGGCGTACTTGATACCGAACTGGAAAACGGAGAAGTCTTCCGGATGACGCCGGGTATGTCGTATGAAGTATCGGATAACCTGAGTTCTCATCGTTCTCACACCGAAGCGGGAGCTATTTTGTTTGTTGTAGACGGTGCTTTTCTGGGGACTTAGCCCACAAAAAAAGTCCCCGCCAGAAGGCGGGGACTTTACTTATGCAGACAGACAATTAGTTCGCTTTTACCAGCTCGCCGGTAGCCCGGATAGTAATTTCGTCGCTTACAACAGCGGCAGGAATGCTACCCAGCGTGAAATCAGCCCGTTTTACTTCACCGCTCACTTTAAAGCCAGCCAGCGTTTTCTTGTTCTGCGGATTGGTGACCGGACCGGTGATTACGGCGTCGAGCGTTACGGGTTTCGTTACGCCGTGCATCGTCAAATCGCCCATCAGTTTGTATTTGTTACCCGATACTTTGCTGATCGACTTACTCTTGAACGCCAGAGTAGGGTATTTAGCGGCATCGAAAAAATCACCACTTTTCAGGTGACCGTCACGCTTTTCCTGGTTGGTGTAAATGCTGTTCACATCGGCAGTCAGGTCGATTTGAGCATCAGTGAAATCTGGCTTTGCCGAGGTCATTTTCACATCGAAATCCTGGAACTTACCATCCACTTCCGACAGCATCATGTGCGTTACGGTGAAAGCCAGGTTAGAGTGGGCTTTGTCGAGCGTCCAGTTTTGAGCGAAAGCGCTTACTGAAGCAAAAAACAAGGCAGCAAATAGTGTCACTTTTTTCATTGATTCTAGTTGTAAATGGTTGATTGATTATACGACAATTGATTATTCATGAATTATTCTCTAAGCCGGTCAAGTAAATGACTCAAATGAGTGGCTTCCTCCTCCGTCAGCTTTTTGCGTTGCTTGTCAGACCATTCGTCCATGTGAATGTCTATTTTACTCAGCAACTCCATCCCTTTTTTGGTAATAACAACATCAACTGCCCGGCGGTCGCTGGGGCACTCGGTGCGTAACGCCAGTTTTTTGAGAACGAGTTTATCGACCAGGCGGGATGCATTCGACATTTTATCGAGCATACGCTCCGTAATGTCGCTCACCTTAACCGGATTAGGGTACTGCCCACGCAGTATCCGCAGCACGTTGTACTGCTGTGGGGTCAAGCCTGATGGTTTCAATAACTGCGTCTGATTCGTCGCAATCCAGTTACTGGTGTACATCAGGTTTACCATCACTCGCTGATACGGCGTTCGGAACGGAGTGTTTTGTTTAATGTCGGTTTCAATAGACATGCTACAAAGATAAGACAATTACATTTAATGTAGCAACATTTAATCAATCTATTTTTGTTACTGGTATGGAATAATCTGGGGAGCTGATAAATCGAAGTCGCGGAAACGTAATGTCGGCACTTCCTCAAAAGACTGCCTGAAGGGTATTGTGTTGTTCGGGATATTGGGATAATAGGCCAGTCGAATCTGGAAGCTGGTAAACGTCAGGTTTTCATTCCGGAGCCGAAATCCAAGGCCATAGCCCTGATAAAGCGGACCACTCAGCAGTGGCCGGTCGGGGAAGTTGACCAACCCCAGATTGACAAACGTAACGAAGGCAACCCGGAAGCCGATTAGATTAAGCCGGGAGAAAAGTACGTTCTCGTAGTTGACAAACCACCGTCTCGTTCCCCGCAGGGCATCACTGTTCACCCCAATACCGTCGGTATTGATACCACTACCACTGCTGCCCAGCACGATGTATTCGTTGCTAAACCGGTCGATTCCCGTTGTGTAGCGCGTGTTAAAGAAGTGCCGCATGTTGCCCCACTTCGTTTTCATGAGTGGACTAAAGAAATTCGACTCGAAGGAGAAAACCCCCTGCTCTATTCTATTCTGGCGGATATACCCGCCCAGATTAACCAGCCCATACACGTACCCAACGTGCCGGACGTACCGGCCCTGCGAGAAATTCGTTCCCAGGTACATCCGACGGCCCAGCTCTGCATTGTCGACCCCCGCAACTACTGCCACCGATTGGCCAATCGGTACGTCTTCGGTACGACCAAAGCCATAAATAAGTACATCACGGGTGTATTTCCGCCGGGAAAAACCAACGCTCGCGAGTATGGTGCGGCTGTCCTGGTAAATCTGATTTGTATCGGCCGTTATGTTGGGGCGTTTTTTGTAATCATAGTTTGTGTATCGTGCGGCCAGTATAAGGCGCGAACGACCTTTTTCTTCGGAATCATTCTGGCGGTAAAACAGCCGAAATGAGCGGCCAACCCAAACGTCGGTATAATCATAACTAACCGGTACCAGCACAACGCTATCGGTGCGGGTAACAAGCCGGTTATTTATTTGCGTGTGATTCCATTCAACTGAACCCGCATATTTGGTGTTGGGCGTTATAAAAGGCCGATAGAGCTTGACAGAGGTCTGTTTTAAGTCGCGCAGGTACAGCCTGTTGGCCTCGGCCGTCAGAAACGTTTTACCAATGAATGGAACTTTATACCGGCCCTGGTATTCAGTCGTTTGCCGGGGGTCGGTACCTGAATAGGCAAACTGCACGAAAAGCTGGTGGCCCAGCCCCCGGAAATTGACCTGATCGAACCCTACGCTGAAATTAGTCAAACCACCAAATCCCCCATTCGGCAGCAGTGACCAGACATCCTGCGTAATCACGTACACATCCACAAACTGACGACTTCCCTTGCGGGGCACCACCAGAATCCGGGCATCATGAAAAATAGACGAACTACGTAACAACCGTTCATTATCGCGCAGCACAACCGGATCCAGCAGGTCGCCCTGCTGAAACAGCAGATACGAATTGCGGATAACGTGCTCGCGGGTATTGGTGTGCAAACGGCTACCCACCCGCTCAACCCAGTTATTAGGTTTGCGAAGGGTATCATACACCGTCTGGCCAAATACGCCCAGTCGGCGAAAGTAAATATCGCCGATGATGCGTCCTTCAAAGAGTTTGAACGGGTTGACTTCAATCTGGCTCACCTCACCCGTTCTGACCCGGCTGTTGTACACATCCTGAAACAGCGCGTCATAAATCTGGCGGGTTACCCGATGCTTATACATTTTGGTCTTCAGTCGGGTATAGAAAACACTATCCCGCTGCATCAGAATACTATCGCTGATGGCGATCGAACGGAGCGTAGCCATAGAATCTATAGCAGCACTGGATTGCAACGTATCTATCGAAGTGGGGGAAAGATAACCCTTCGTAGTATCTGCCTGACCAGTAGCCACACTGCATCCAAACAGCAACAGCAACCACGTCAGGAAATGACGCAGCGTAATGAGTTGTCTGTTCGGATAAAACTGGTGCATTGATAAAGAAAACGCTGGTTAGATACTTCGTGTGGCAAATGGTTTAACTAACGAACAAGGCCAGCCGTTATGCCTGACTGGTGACGATTTCAGCCCGCCCTTTTATTTATGAATTGATTAAAAATTATCCCTGAAACCCAATGAATTAACTAATTAACGATTTCCAGACCCAGAAGTCCCGCTGTCGTTCCGAGCCAAACTGGAAATAATGGAAACCGAATCGCACAAAACCCATTTTTTCGTAGAAGGCCAGTGCGTTCGTATTTCGTTCCCACACGCCCAGCCAAACGGCATGGTACCCTTGCTGACGAGACCAGTTGAGGCAGTGTTCCATCAGCCTTCTCCCCTGCCCCTGACCAATCTGCGTTTTTGACAGATAAATACGTTGAATTTCAATGGCGTTTCGCTTGGGTATCCGGCGGGGAGGGGCATGTTGGCGAAGCTTAACGTAACCAACAACCGTTTTGTCGGGTAACTCCAGCAGAAAAAAAGTAGCGCGGGGATCTTTCAGTTCGGCCTCCATTAAGGGTACCGTAATGGCAGACTGAATGTATTCCTCTACCAGTTCAGCCGGGTTATAGGGTGGGCCAAAGGCTTCACGCATGGTCGTTGTTGCCAGTTCGGTTAGTATAAGGGCGTCGGAGGGCGTAGCGAATCGAATGGTCATGTGTTTTTAGGTCGAAGCTGACTAATCTACGTAAAAACCCTGTGTTTGGGTTATTTTTGTGATTCGCTTTTTTACTTATATGCTCACATTACGCTATCCACTGGTACTGGCATCGGGGTCACCCCGCCGAAAACAACTCATGACCGATGCCGGTTTTTCGTTCACCATCGAAACCCGCCCCACCGACGAACTATTTTCCGAAACGATGCCCGTCGACGCCGTAGCCGAATACCTGGCCCGGCAGAAAGCGGAGCAATTTTTGCCGGATTTGAACGACCGAATCATTCTCTGTGCGGATACCGTCGTTATCGTAGACAGTCAAATCCTGAATAAGCCGCAGACCGAAGCAGAAGCCCGGCAGATGCTGCAACAACTATCGGGCCGGACGCACCGCGTTCGAACGGGCGTGGCTATTCTGGCACCTGATGCTACCGGTAAGCCTGACCTGCACTCGTTTACCGACGAAACAATCGTCCGGTTCGTCTCGTTGACCGCTGATGAAATTACCTACTACATCCACACCTGTAAACCGTTCGATAAAGCGGGTTCGTACGGGGCGCAGGATTTCATTGGCCTGGTGGGTATCGAACGACTGGATGGCTCGTTTTATACGGTCATGGGGCTACCCACGCACCGCGTTTATCAGGCTCTGAAAGCCTACGAAAGCAGGCCAGAAAATTGACTATTTTTATATACCACTTATCCTGAAAACGAGATGCGGGTATTATTTTACGCTTTACTGCTTGGCTATTGGCTGTGCCTGTCCGCCGTGGGTCAGGTCATTACGACCCAACCCACTTTCCCAACAGCCGATACCGAACTAACCCTCATCTTCGACCTGAAACTGGCGAAAGACGGCCGGGCACAGAGTCTTTTGGGAAAACAGAACGACGTGTACCTGTGGGCGGGGGCGGGTTCAACGGCAACCGGTAATGCCTTTGAGTTTCAGCCCGCCGGGCAAACTGACTTTTCAAAACCCTTTACGCCGGGTCTGATGACTGCCCTCGGCAATGACCGCTGGCAGATAAAACTAAAACCCCGTACCTACTTTGGCGTTCCTGCCGGTAAGCCCATCCGGCGGTTGGGCGTGCTCCTAAAAAGTGGCGATGGCAAGGCCCAGACGGAGGATTTATTCGTTCAGATTTACGACGACAGCTTTAACCTCTCCCGATTAGCCCCAGGCCAGAAACGGTTCTACGTCGAGGGTAATATCGATTTGTCGGTGCGGTACAAAGCGTCGCAAACAGCCACCTTTACGGTGCTTGTAGATGGTCAGTCTACCGCCAGTTCAACGGGTACCGATTCGCTCCGCACGACGCTGAACACGGGCAATCTGGCTGGTTTGCAACGCACGGTTGTGGTACGGGCAACATCGCTGAGTGCCACTCCCGCCACCACTGTTGCCGACACGTTTTTTTTCACGGTAAAACCCCGCCCGCCAGTAGCCGCCCTGACGATTGGGATACAGGATGGCATCAACTACACCGGGCCGAACCAGGCCACGCTGGTGCTGTACGCGCCCAAAAAGAGTTTTGTGTATCTGCTCGGCGAGTTTAACGACTGGACCATCAGTCCGGCTTACCTGATGAATCAGACGCCCGATGGCAACCGTTACTGGCTCGACCTGCCCAACTTACCGGCGGGAGAAACGGCTTTCCAGTACCTGGTGGACGGGCTGATTCCGGTGGGCGACCCCTACGCCGATAAAATTCTCGACCGGAACAACGACCCGTATATTTCACCCTCGACTTATCCGGGCCTGAAGCCGTTTCCCGCCAAAGCGCAGGGCAACATCGTATCCGTGTTGCAGCCGGGGCAAACACCCTTTGTGTTCCAGACAACCAACTTTCAGCGCCCCGCCGTGAACACAATGGTAGTCTATGAGCTACTGGTGCGCGATTTTGTGCAGGACCGGACGTATAAGACCGTAACGGATAGTTTGGCCTACCTGAAACGACTGGGCATCAACACCATCGAACTGATGCCGGTTACAGAGTTTTCGGGTAACGATTCGTGGGGATACAATCCCACCTACTACTTCGCGCCCGACAAAGCATATGGCCCCAAAGATGCGCTGAAACGATTTATCGACGCAGCGCACAAACAGGGTATTGCCGTGGTACTTGATATGGTGCTGAATCAGGCCGATTACGAATTTCCGTACGTAAAAATGTACTGGGCAGGCGACCGCCCCTCTGCCGACAGTCCGTATTTCAACCAGCAGGCCACGCACCCGTACAGTGTCTTTTTCGATTTTAACCACGAGAGCCGCGATACCAGAAACTTCGTTGACCGGGTTTGTGCCTATTGGTTACAGGAGTATAAAATTGATGGGTTCCGGTTCGACCTCTCCAAAGGCTTTACCCAGAAAAATACGGGGAACGATGTAGGGGCCTGGGGTGCGTACGACGCCAGCCGGATTGCTATCTGGAAACGGATTTACAACCAGATTCGCACCGTCGACCCGACCGCCTACGTTATTCTCGAACATTTTGCCGACGGTCAGGAAGAAACCGAACTGGCCAACTATGGCATGCTGCTCTGGGGAAATCACAACGGCGATTTCCGGGGGGCAACCCGCTCGGCGCAGGGAGACTTTTCGGGTCTGTCGTACCAGAAACGTAATTTTCAGCAGCCGAACCTGGTGGGTTACGCCGAAAGCCACGACGAAGAACGACTTGTGTACGACGTGCGGCAGAACGGCCTGACAACAGGTAGCTACAGCGTCAAATCATTACCTATCGCCCTCGACCGGGCCAAACTGGCCGCAACCTTCCTGCTGGCCACTCCCGGACCAAAGATGATCTGGCAGTTTGGCGAACTGGGTTACGACCTGTCCATCAACACGTGCTCCGATGGCACGACTATCAAAGACGATTGCCGCACAGCTGCCAAGCCCGTTCGCTGGAACTATTACCAGGATACAGACCGGCTGAAACTGTACAAAGTATACAGTGCACTGGCGAAGCTGAAAACCACCGTACCCGCCTTTGCCACCACCGATTTCACAACTGATTTTAGCGGTGTTGTGAAGCGACTAACGTTACGGAGTACATCGGGAACGGTATTTCTGATTGGCAATTTCGACGTGAAGGCGCAGACGGTCAACCTGAGTTTTCCAGCCGGGGGGAAGTGGTACCACTTCTTTTCGGGGCAGGAGGTTCAGGTAGATGACGTGAACCGATCGGTTACGCTGGAGCCGGGAGCTTTTCATCTTTATTCGACCACTAAACTCCCCACGCCCGAAGCGGGGCTGGTGCCTTTTGCCGTAGTGCCAGGTCAGGTAACGGCCCTCACCGACGAACCCATCGACCAGATCACCCTCTCCCCCAATCCGACAGACGACTACCTGACGGTGAAGTTAACAGGCGGCTACCGCGGCATGGTCGATTTTAGCCTCCGTACAGTGACCGGGCAACCAATCCAGACCTTCCAGATTCGCAAACCGGTCGATGTAGTCAGTCGGCCCATCAGTCTGCAATCGCTGCCCGCGGGTGTGTACTTTTTGCAGGTACAGCAGGGTAACCGGCAGCGATTGTTAAAAGTAGTAAAGCGTTAAACAAAGTCAGTCTATGTTGGCAGTTAGTGAACCGGATGTCTCTCCATCCGTTTTGGTACCCGTTGGCCAGACGGGTGTGCATTACGAAATCTTCGTTCGTTCCTTCGCCGACTCCAACGGCGACGGTATCGGCGACCTCAACGGGATAACCAACAACCTCGATTACCTCAAAGACCTGGGCGTGTCGGCCATCTGGCTCATGCCCATCAGCCCCTCACCTACTTACCACAAGTACGACGTGACGGACTACTACAGCATCGATCCCGAGTACGGCACGATGGATGATTTCAAACGGTTGATTTATGAAGCGCATCGGCGCAGCATTGCGGTTATCATTGACCTGGTGCTGCACCATACCAGCATCCGGCACCACTGGTTTCAGGAATCGGCCAAAGGACCGGATAATCCATACCGGAAGTTCTACAACTGGCTGCACCCCCACGAAATCAAAGCCCGCAAACTGGCCACCCGCGACATCACCGCCGATTCGGGTGAACGCAACCCCTGGCATTCGGTAAAAGGCTCAACCAGCCCCGAGCAATACTACGGTATGTTCTGGAGTGGTATGCCCGACCTGAACTTCGACTACCCGCCACTGCGCGAAGAAATTTTCACCATCGTTCGCTACTGGCTCAATGATATAGGCGTAGACGGCTTTCGGCTGGATGCGGCCCGGCACCTGTACCGGGAAGCGGAAGAGCCGAAAAATCATGCGTTCTGGGAAGAGTTTGGCAGGGTGGTGGAAACGGCCAAACCGGGCGCTTACTCCGTGGGCGAAGTGTGGACCCGGCCGGAGCGCATTGCGCCTTACTTCCGGGGGCTGAAAGCCAATTTTAACTTCGATTTGCAGTTGATGATTCCCGAAATCATTCGGCGGGAGGATGATACCGAAGATCTGATTGAATTTATGGCCTACGTCCACGGGGCATTTGCCAACGTCAACCCGCAGTTCATCGACGGACTTATTTTGTCGAACCACGACCAGAACCGAATTGGCAGTTTGCTGAAAGGCAACCTGAATCACTTGAAGGTAGCGGCCAACCTGCTCCTGACCCTGCCGGGCCTGCCCTACCTGTACTACGGCGAAGAAATCGGGATGCTGGGCATGAAACCCGACGAGCACATCCGGGAGCCATTCCTGTGGGACACCCGCGACCAGGACCGGCAGCGCACCCGCTGGCGACGCGGCACTTACACCACCAGCCAAACCGTCAACCCACTAGCCCGGCAACAGGCCGACCCCGACTCTCTGGTCAATCACTACAAGCAACTGATCAACTTCCGCAACAGTCACCCCGTACTGAACGATAACCTGAGCCGACTGGAGCAGACAGGTATCCGGCAAAAAGGGACCGTTTCGTTTATCCGGCGTTCGGGCAATGGTCAGCGTGTACTGGTCGTACATAACCTGACCAGAAATCCCATCGAAGTCGTTTTCTCCCCCGGCGAAACCTGGTGCCAGCGCGTCGTATTCGCTACGGCACTGGGCAGTTCGGTATCAGACAATCGGGTTCTGATACCGGGGTACGGGTGTGTAGTGTTGGAGTGAGTAAGCCGTTCCAGCTTTCATCTTTTTGTGGTGACAGCAGTGAAACATCGACTTGTCTTTTTGCTTCGTTACGCAACCGGTAACGCACAAGGTTAGCTAACATTATTTTCATTCTAGCCGATGGCCTAGGCTATGGTGATATGGATTTTAGCGGATAAAGACACCCAATATTGACCGGCTGGCGAAAAAAGAGATGCCGTTTACCCTACCAAAAGTCATAACGTAGCCGCTCAAAACCCGGACCGTGCCCGTCAGCTCAGTCAGTTGATGAGCGAGTCGCACATCGAATCACCCCTGTTTCCGTTCCAAAACGACTGAATCAGCTTCTTTACTGATAACTTTATCGCTCAGCGGCCTATCTTTGCCCAATTTTATCGGACCGCCGAAGCGGTCGCATTATTCCCATGGCCCAATCGACCCATCGAACTGCCCTCAGCGTCCGCCATTTGGTGGGTATCAAAGAACTGACCGAGTCCGACATTCAGCTTATTCTGGATACAGCCGGGCAATTTAAGGAGGTCATCAATCGCCCGATCAAGAAGGTCCCATCGCTGCGTGATATTACTATTGCCAACGTTTTCTTCGAGAACTCTACCCGTACGCGGCTGTCGTTCGAGCTGGCGGAAAAACGACTGTCAGCCGATGTGGTCAACTTTTCCGCTTCGGGAAGCTCGGTCAAAAAAGGGGAAACCCTGCTGGATACAGTCAACAACATCCTGGCTATGAAGGTAGATATGGTCGTGATGCGGCACAGCAGCCCCGGCGCCCCGCACTACCTGACCAAACACATCAAAGCTAACGTAGTCAACGCGGGCGATGGCACCCACGAGCATCCCACCCAGGCGCTGCTGGACTCCTTTTCCATCCGCCAGAAACTCGGCGATGTAGCGGGGAAACGGGTAGCTATTATCGGTGATATTACCCACTCGCGGGTGGCTTTATCCAATATTTTTTGTCTGCAAAAGCAGGGTGCGGAAGTGATGGTTTGCGGCCCCAAAACTCTGATTCCGAAACACATGGCATCACTGGGTGTGAAGGTGGGGCACGATGTACGGGCCGCCCTGGCCTGGTGCGATGTGGCCAACGTACTGCGCATTCAGCTGGAGCGGCAGCAGATCAAATATTTCCCTTCCCTGCGCGAATACTCCCTCTACTTCGGCATCTCGAAGCAGATGCTCGATGAGTTGGACCGGCCCATCGTACTCATGCACCCCGGCCCCATCAACCGGGGCGTCGAACTCACCTCCGATGCAGCCGACTCGGCCCACAGCATCATTCTCGATCAGGTAGAAAACGGCGTAGCCGTTCGGATGGCCGTACTGTATCTGCTGGCACAGCTGTAATAGTTCACGGCTTTTTCTGGTTGTAATTGATCAGGCTTGTGGCCCTTGGCAAGCGAACAAATCCGCGAATCGCACTGTTCTTCTGGCGTACCCTACGACTGACTTACTCATTGACGATTTTTTATGAAAGGTTTTCAATTCTCCGACTTTGTGCCGCCCGAACAGAAAGAAGGCAGCAATTTTGATAAACTGCTGAATATCTTCCAGCAACTGCTACTGCTCACTTCCGGCGATGTGGAACAGGCTATGTCCTGGATGAGCCAACTTGACCGGCAGTATGGGCTGACCGATGACAAATACGGCATCGGTAACTTCTTCGACGACCTTAAGGAAAAAGGCTACCTGACCGAAGAGAATCAGGAGGGTAAACTGGTAATGACGCCCAAAAGTGAGCAGACTATACGCCGGGCCGCCCTAGAAGAAATTTTCGGCAAACTCAAGCGCTCGAAGTCAGGAGGTAACCACAATACGCCCTATACAGGCACCGGCGATGAGCTGAGTAGCGACCTGCGCACCTACCAGTTTGGCGATTCGCTGGAACAGATTTCCATGACCGAGTCGATCAAAAACGCGCAGATCAACAGCGGGGTAGAAGAGTTTACGCTGATGGAGCGCGATCTGGAAGTAACGGAAAAAGAGCAGAAAACCCAGACCTCCACCGTACTAATGATTGACATCAGCCACTCGATGATTCTGTACGGCGAAGACCGCATTACCCCCGCCAAGAAAGTGGCCCTTGCGCTAGTAGAGCTAATCAAACAGAAATATCCCAAAGACACGCTTGACATTGTGGTGTTCGGCAACGATGCCTGGCAGATTCAGGCGAAGGAACTCCCCTATCTGGAAGTTGGCCCCTACCACACCAATACCGTTGCCGGACTGGAACTGGCGATGGATTTGCTGCGTCGGCGGAAGAACAAGAACAAGCAGATTTTCATGATCACCGATGGCAAACCAACCTGCCTGAAAGAAGGAATCAAGTACTACAAGAACTCCTTCGGGCTGGACCGGAAGGTGGTGAGCAAAACCCTGACCCTGGCCGCACAGGCCCGTCGGCTGGAGATTCCTATTACCACGTTCATGATTGCCTCCGACCCGTACCTGAAGCAGTTTGTGCAGGAGTTCACGAAGGTGAACAATGGCCGGGCCTACTACAGTGGTCTACAGGGACTGGGTAATATGATGTTCGAGGATTTCCAGCGGAACCGTCGGAAGAACATTAAATAGCCGCCGTCGACGCCTGCTTACTGACTGGTTTTGGATTTACCAGACTCATCAATTCATCGACCATGACGGGTGCGCCGATGTACAGGGTGGTGCGCTGGTGTACATCGGTAGGCTGAATATTCAGAATGGATTCGGTATCGTTAACCGCCCGGCACCCGGCCCGTTCCGCAATGAAGGCCAATGGATAGCATTCGTACAACAGCCGAAGTTTACCGTTCGGATTGGCCGGTGTGGGTGGATACAGATAAATGCCGCCTTTCAGCAGATTCCGGTGAAAATCGGCCACCAGCGACCCAATGTACCGGGCAGAAAACTGCCGCTTCCGGCACAATGTCAAATAGGTTTTCACCGCTATGCCATACGAATCAACATTGCCATCATTACAGGAATAAGTAGCTCCGTCCTGTGGAGTTTTTATGTCGGGGTGGGAGAGAATGAATTCGCCCAGCGACGCATCATACGTAAAGCCATTGACGCTATGCCCGGTGGTGTACACGAGCATAGTTGACGAACCATACAAAATATAGCCGGCCGCTACCTGTTCGTGTCCACCCTGCAAAAAATCGGCAATCGTCGGTTCACTGCCGATGGGACTAACCCGACGATAGATAGAGAAAATAGTACCGATGGATACATTTACGTCAATGTTCGATGACCCATCCAGCGGGTCAATAGCCACCACGTATTTCCCTTTATTATTCCCGGTAAGAATCATCTCTTCTTCCTCTTCCGAAATCAGGGCGCATACTTCGCCCCCATTAGTCAGTGCCCGCCGGAACCGGATATCGGCAATGACGTCCAGTTTCTGCTGGTTTTCACCCTGCACATTCTGCTGTCCCATACCCCCGGTCAGATCAATTAGCCCCGCCCTATTTACCTCACGATGTACTATTTTACCGGCCAGGGCAATATCCCGTAACAGTTGAGATAATTCGCCGGTGGCAAAAGCAAAGGCGTGTTGCCGATGCATGATGTACCGGTCGAGGGTAGTGCCAACAGGCAATGCCAAAGGGTGTGCGTGTGTTGGGTCAAATGGTGCAGTGTTCATAATCAAACGTATAGAGAGTAAGAGTAGGGCTAAAACAGCCAGTTTATCTCATAAATGAGTTGATTGTAACTCTTGAAGAGAAAGTAAACAGTGGCTGATGGATACCCTTTCGGCAGCGGAAATCAGGATATGGAAACTGGTAATCTTATTTTACCCGGAATAGCATGTCAACGAAAAGATGGGGCGTAGGGGACTTATTTTTACGGGTGATATCCCGGTCAAAAGGGCGATTCAGATTATTACCAGCCAAATCCTCCAGTCGGCTCTCTATTTTCAGGCGATACTGTCCGGTATTCCACGACATCACCGGTTTGAACAGGCCGCGCTTTTCCTCATCGACGGGTTGCCATTTTCCCGCAATAGCCCTCCCCTCTTCATCTATAACGTGTAACGTTTCGGTGAGTAAACTATAATCCAGCGGCTCACCGAAGGTAACCTCCAGAGGGTCTAGACTTCCCTGTTTCGGCTGGTTGATTGACCACTGCTCAGGGTCGGGAGAAAGGCTGTCTCGGGGAACCGTTACAAACGATTTTGTCGCGCTCCGTCCCAGCGTGGCCCCCTGCGTATCGGGCCAGTTGGCAGAAACGACTATCTGATAGGGAACGCCCGTTTGTAAGGGTGCTCCCAGGCGTTTGTTTGGCTGCAAATCGCGTTTAATACGACCGGGGTCCAGCCAGAGCGTGAGTAGCGTTCGGTCGGCATTCCAGAGTTCCGGTTGCAAATCGAGCAATACACCGGGCAGGGTATCATTCTTATTTTTCAAAATAGCTACGTACTTCGGCGACTGCCCTTCCCGCATGGGTCTCGAAAAATGAAGATATATTTTCAGCAGATTTTCGGGCAATGAATCCTGTGTGGGATATATGCCCAGTACCGTTGGTTTATCGTCGGGATTGAGGTTGGGAATGGCGACTTCCCCAAGGCGTTTATTGCCTAACCAGATGGTGTAGTGTAAACCACGCGTGAGAGGAATCAGGGGTTCAAAGAGGATGTCGTTGTCGGCCAGTTGAAACTGCCCCAACATGGACGTTTCGTTACCCGCCAGTCGTACGGCCATCCGTTGATTCAATGAATCGGCCGCAACAGCCAGTGCGAGTTGTCGGGGTATGCGTAGTCCGGTGGCCCGTTTATCGGCCCATCTGATTCGGATGCCCGCATCCTCGGTTGACTGTTGACAGGAAACAAAAAAAATCAGGTTACACCCAATGTATAACCTGATCAAAAAGCACCAGCAACGTTTATAAGTACCGCTCATTAGATGTCCAAAGGTCAAGACTACCATTTGAGCGACGCTGGAGCAGCACCATGTGGGTATCGTCCAGTTTGTCGAGCTGGATCACGTTTGTGAGGGGCAACGAGACAAAATCCACCCCGGCGGTCGCGAAGTTTTCCACAACGGGCGTAGTCAGCGAACCCTGATACTCCTCCAGATTCTTGTACTTAACCTTGAATACCGGCCGACTTGAGTTGGCCATCATCAGGAAGGATTCATCCCCCTTTTTCATAATCACCATATCCAGGGGCGAGTTACCGCTTCCCATTTCGGCCACCGTACGGCCTTTTACGTGACTTCCGGCCTTCAACTCATCCAGCGGAAACAATACTAGTGGCGTACAGGTATAGCTGGCCAGCAGGTATTTTTTACCCTTTATTTCGGTCGTCGTAAAGGTTTTGATGGGCGCCATTGTCTCGTACTTGCCATGGGCCGCGTGGTAAATTTCGAGCGACGCCTGGTTCTGCGTGTTGGTAAACGGAAAGGGAATACTACGAAACGTAGAGCCAAATTCCTGATTCGACAACCCGCTAACCATCACTTTTCCGTCGGCATAGCCCATGTCGGAAATAGACGCCACGCGCAGGGATTCGCCCCGGCGATCTTTTGCATCTTCGGCGGCAACGTTGGTCAGCGCGAGCATGGAAAACGGAACGTCTTTCAGCGATACAGCCGATAGTTTATCGCCTTCTATTTTCAGCAAAACCGGCGTACCATCGCTATGCTGCACAGCGCAGTACACGTTCTTCGATACGGGGTTGACGGCAATATCCTGAATGGTAATATTGGCCACTTCGGTACCCAACAGGGCGGCAATTTTCTGGTCAATATTCTTGATGTCGGCTCCGGCAGATTTGTCCACAGGAGCGGCATCTTTGGTATCGACGGCAAAAACGGTGGCACTCTTCCCATCGCCGATAAACAGCACACCGTCGGGGCCGAACGTCAGCGCGTTGATGGACTTGATGGAGGGCGTTCCGGTCACCATTCCATACTGATTCTGGATGGGGCGGGTCGTGGTAGCCAGAAATAAAAGTCCGGCAACACCGAGTGCCAGTATAGCATACGTTTTTTTCATATGGATTGGGGTTAATCGTTTACAAACACGTTGATTATGAGGCCTAATGTACTCATAATTAGTCTAACTTTCAAGCCATACCCGTTGATTATCAGGAAGTATTACCCCGTTACGGCAAGGGTTCATAGTCTATTTCCAGGAAATCATCGACGTTCTTCGCCCAGTAGGTTTGTACGAAGTGAACATGATCCGGGTGGTGGTTGTACTGCTCGTACAGCGTAGCATTGTCGAACTCCATAGACAGACCAAAATCGAAGTTATTTTTGGGGCTGATCTGTTTCAGGCATTCAAAGTTGCGCACACCCGGAATAGCGGCCAGCTTCCTTGCAGCTGTAAAAAAATCGTTCGTTTCCGGCGAGGCTGGCGGATTCTTCAGTTTAAAAACAACAGTGTGCCGTATCATACAGTCGGTTTTGACTTTCAAGGCTTGTCGGGTAGTAATCTGACAGAAAAACCAATAGTGTCGATTGGTAACCGTTTGACAACGACCAATTATACACAGTTAACTCAGGGCATTCCGGCAGTAGTCCAGACACTTTTTCACCTCGGCTACGGAGGTCGAACCAGCAGGAATTTTGTATTCCAGTTCCACCGTAGCAGGGAAGGTATACTTCTGGTCGCGCATCAGTTTCAGCACCTGAAGCAATGGCGTATCTCCCTGTCCCCAGGGAAGATTCCCCTTTTCGTGTTCGGGCGTCTGACGGTCTTTGATGTGCATACTGGCAATCCGGTCGTGCTTCAGTTTCACAAATCCAATGGGGTCGGTGTTACCAGCCGCTACGAAATGGCCTAAATCCAGGTTCAGCATATTGGCTGGCGACTGGGCGAGGGCGGTATCCCAAAAGGTGGGTGTTTGCTGCTCATGCCCGTGATAAGCAACCTTCATCCCCTGTTTTTGGGCCATCGTCCCTAGCTTAAGGGTTTGGGCATCATTACCGGGATGTTCGAGCGTGACTTGACTGGCACCCAGTAATTTAGCCGCTTTCAAGCCATATTCAATTTCAGCGTCAGAACTCTGCATGCCAAACGTGTCGGGTTTGAAGGCGTAGATTTTCACACCCGCCTGGTTGTACATCTTCCGCATCTGCTCAAATTTGTTCATGGGGGCAGACAGCCGCCATTTGGTTATCTCCTGCCGGTACGCTTTCATCTGAGCTTCGGCTTCATCCAGCATTTTGTTCTCATCCGCTGTCAGTTCCTGCTTCTCCCGGCGTTTCCGCATTAGGGGAAATACCGTTTGCATGTTAACCGTGTTTTTCGGTGCCCCGGCAAACGACTCGGCCGGACCGCCCATCAGCTCAATCGCACTGATCCCACTGTCGAGTACATAGTTCAGCGTGGCCTCGGCACTCTGGTCGGGCATATCCCGGAACGAGTACGTGATAGCCCCAATCTGTACACCATTTATCAGTGAATTCGGTTTACCCAGATTACGGATGTAGGCGGGTGCGCCGAACAAGTTGTTGCTGCTGAGTACGGCTCCCGAAACAAGGGCTGCCGTGGCACCCAGGAACTGACGGCGTGATGGTTGATTTTTCATTTGTTTACGTTACTAGTGTTAACTGGTTTAGTCGATTTCCGCTGACTCCGAAATGAGTCAGGCGATATGATTTCAAAAGCATAAAAGACAGGCTATTATACCTGTCTTTTACTAAAGATGGGGGTAGAAAAAGATTGGTATACCAGCCCAGACGTGTTAATGGGTATACCCATGCGGGGTTATTACTTCTTATCGGCTACAGCGGTATCCTGCTTCACAAATTCACCGGCAGCTTTGATTTCTACTTCTTCACTAACCACAGCCGTTGAGGAAGACCCTACGCCGAAGTCGGAACGCTTTATGGTACCGCTGATTTTCAAACCAGCTTTCTCCTGCTTGCCGCGCGGATTTTCCATCGTTACGGGGCCCGTCAGAACAGCCTCCAGGGTCACGGGCTTTGTAACGCCGTGCATGGTGAGGTCGCCGGTAAGGCTGTATTTCTTGCCGTCCACTTTTTTGAACGAGGTACTTTTGAATGTCAGCGTTGGGAACTTGGCTGCGTCGAACCAGTCGGGGGTTTTCAGGTGGCCATCGCGCCGGTCGTTCTCGGTGTTGATGCTGTTTACGTCGGCGGTCAGCTCGATCATCGCATCGGACAGGTCCGGTTTCGCCGACATGATTTTGACATCGAACGTTTTGAAGTTACCGTCTACTTCCGACAGCATCAGGTGCGTAACCGAAAAACCTACTTTGGAATGGGCTTTGTCTACCGCCCATGTTTGTGCGTTGGCAACCGAAAAAGTAAGGAACGCGGCAACGGTGAATACGAATGATTTCATGGGAAAAATTTGATTGGTAAAACTGGTGAAACTATACTAAAACGAACGGGGTATACTAACGATTATCTTGGCCGATTGGCGGCTGGTGCGGCCTGTTGCTGACCACCAGCGTCGCCACCGCCTTCACCTTTCACGTCGTCGTTGCTCACCGAACGAGCCTTACGACGGGGTTCTTCAAAACTCATCTTGCCAATCCGGTATGTAAAGGTTACTTTCAGGTTAGCGTTGTATAAGTGATTGACGTTCACCTGCGATAGTAGGGGTGAGTTCAGGGTGCTGCGCATGGTTATACCGTTTCCGGCAAAGTTTTCGGCAGCCAGCCCAATGCTGCCCCGCTTACTAGCCAGGTCTTTCCGAACGCCCAGCGAGTACATGTAAAAACTGCCCTGCGTACCCTGCAACTGGGGGCTTGGTCCCCGGAAGAAACTGAACACCTGTGCACTCCATCCCTTGTTGAGTTGTAGCTGACTCATTAGTCGGCCCCCAATACTGACCCCGGTATTGCTGATCATCATGGATTTGCCGTCAGCCCCAGGTGTCAGGCCCTGCATGTACACGTAGTACCCATCCAGACCACCGTTTATGCTCCACTTTGCCGTCAGGTTGGTGTTGAAGAAGACGTTGGCCCCAGCGGTACGCTGCACCCCGATATTTTGATACGTGGTAATGATTCCTCCGGCCAGCGTATCCGATGGAAGCCGGATTTGCGTGATAGCGTTGTTGGTCAGTCGGCCAAACAGGGCGGCATTCAGGTACGTTTTTTTGATGGTCGAACTCAGGCTCAGTTCAGCGTTGTCCGTCAGTTCGGGTTTCAGCGTAGGATTTCCAACCATCACCGTCTGCGGGTTGGCCGCGTTCGGGTTAGGGTTCAGTTGCTGCAAACCCGGCCGCTGAATCCGGCGGTTGTAAGCAGCTTTCAGGGTGGTTCCGCCTTTCAGATTTTTTGACACATTGATGCTGGGCACCAGATTGCCGTAGTTAGGGATGGCCAGGGGAGTACTCCCTTTTTGCTCCGTCGATTGCGTCGCCGTTATGCCCGTATGTTCGTAGCGCGTTCCCACCTTAAAGGTGTACTTGCTGGGCGTTACGTAGGTGTACGAAACATAACCGGCACCAATGTTCTGGCTGTACAAAAGCGAGCCTGCGGGATTGGTAGGGTCAAAGATCAGCTCACCGGAACTGCTGCCCACCTGATACTGGTAATGGCTGTCGACCTGCCGCATGATGGCTTTCCCTCCAAACTCCAGCAGCTGATTTTTCCGGATGGGTGTCTGATAGTCCGTCTGGATGGTCATTTCCTGGTTGGTATTGTTGTTCAGGTTCCGCTGGCGCCCTGTCAGGGCACCCATATTGTTCAGTATGTCCGCATAAAAATTATTTGTCAATCCCGTACGGCTGTACTGCGTTGAGATAGACCACTCCTGCTGCGGTTTGAAGGTGTGAATGTAATCCAGATTCATATCGACCGAGTTGGAAAGATCCTTTCGGTTCACATCACGATTGGTCATGGTCAGCAACGAGTCGATACTCCGCGAGGTTTGGGTATACGTACTGGTTAGCTGCTGCTGCTGCTGGATGAAATTACGGGTACCATACCGGACGTTAGCCGTCAGCGACTGATTTTTAGCCAAATCATAATCGAACCCCAGCGTATACTGACCGAAAACCGGCTTGTCGAAAGCCGTTGCCTGTTGGCTGGTCCGCAGGAGTTGCGAGCCAACCAGCGTTGTCTGGTCCAGCGTTGAGGAAGCCCGGTTGTACATAGCCCGCCCAAAACCACCCAGGCTAATACCCAGTTTACCCTGTCGGAATGAACCGTTCAGACCCAGGTTAGAGGCCCGTAAACCTGCGCCCGCATCTACATTCAGCGTCAGGCCGTGCAGCGTAATTTTTTTGGTGACAATATTAATGATACCTGCTGCCCCTTCCGCATCGTATTTGGCGGATGGACTGGTAATCACTTCCACCGTTTTAATCATATCGGCGGGAATCTGCTTGAGCGCATCGGCCACGCTGGACGCTACGATGGTAGACGGTTTGTTATTGATCAGCACCCGAATATTTTGGCTACCGCGCAGGCTAACATTACCATCCAGGTCAACGGACAGCATCGGCACGCGTTTCAACACATCCGATGCGTCGCCCCCTTTTGATGTCATGTCTTTATCGGCGTTGAACACCAGCCGGTCCACTTTTTCTTCAATCAGTGCGGCTTGTCCCGTTACCACTACTTCGCCCAGGGTGCGGATATCGGCCGGGAGTTTTACCGCTCCCATAGTCAGGTCTGTTCCTTTGGCAATGGTGAAGGGCTGGGAGTCAACATTTTTGTAGCCGATAAACGAGTACTGAAGCCGGTAGTCGCCAGGGGCTAGTTTATTCATCGAGAACTGTCCTTTGGCATCGGACGTAGTCCCATCAATGGGTTTGTTGGTTTTAACACTCATCAGGGCAATCGTAGCAAACTCAACGGGTTTACCCGAAATGGAATCGACCAGAATGCCGGTAATTTTACCATTGCCTTTTGGGGCATCTTCCGTTACGCCCGTAAATTCCTTTTTACGCTGATTATCCTGACCGAAGCCGCCGGGTCCACCAGGGCCACCACCCGGAGGGCCGAACTGAGCGAATACCGATAGGGTTTGCGTAAAGAGACCCAGGGTGAGGAACAGGAAGAAGATGTGCTTTTTCATTCGTATCGGGGAGATTAATGAGTCAAAGCAACAGCACATTCCTGAATCCCGAAAACGCAATAGACAGGGAAGCAGTAGACATCGGCCAATCCCCCGTTTTAACCGACAAAAGCCCTTCTGATCAGGCAATGGTCGACTAACGACCATTCGTCGGTTGAAACGCCCCTCTTATCGGTGAATCCGGGCTGTAGACCGATTTATGACACCGGGCATCACTTTTTAGTCTAAACTTGTAGCTTTCCAGACCCTTGATGGCTGCTACTCCTTTTTCCCGTCGTTACGTTTCCTTGCTGAGTCATTTGCTGGGCTGGGGATTGCTGGGTTACCTGCTTTTCTTTTCTCAGTCGTTCAATGCCGAAATCCGGCTCCCCGGTTTATTCTGGGTGAGACAAGGCATTTTCCTTTGCCTGATGGTCGCGACTTTCTACCTGAATTCGCAGGTGCTGGTACCACGACTATTATTAAGAAATCAAACGGGGCGTTATGCAGCCGCCCTACTGGGTGTTGTAGTGCTTATTGTTCTGGTTTTAGTTGCGGTAGAAACGTGGTTTAACCTACCGGTTCTTATGCACCGTGCCTTTCATCCCGATGGCAAAGGCGTGCCTAAATTATACGGCTGGATCCAACCGGCCCTGTTCACCATTCTGCTGGTGCTGGGCATTAGCACCAGCCTGGCCATGTTGCAAAAGTGGCAGACAGAAACGACGCTCCGGCTGGCGCTGGAACAGGCGAAAACCGCGTCTGAACTGTCCTTTTTGAAGGCACAGATTAACCCGCACTTCTTTTTCAATACCCTCAATAACATATACGCCCTAACGCTGATTGACACCGAAACGGCCCGCGAAGCCATACACCGGCTCTCGCGTATGATGCGCTATATTCTCTACGATACCCAAACGGGTACCACAATGCTAAGTAAGGAACTCGCCTTCGTCGGCGATTATATCCAGCTTATGCAATTGCGACTGACCGATAAGGTGACGGTTACGTTTAGTACACCAAGCCCCCTGCACGACCAGCCCGTAGCTCCCATGATTCTGCTGCCTTTTGTCGAAAATGCCTTTAAGCACGGCGTTAGTGCCACGCAGCCAAGCCGGATTCATATTGGCATTCAGCAAGGAAAAAACAAGTTGATTCTGGATGTTGCCAACACCGTCTTTATCGAGAAAATGCCCTCGCTGGAAGCAGGTAACGGCATCGGCCTGATTAACACCCGCCGACGACTGGATTTGTTGTATCCGGAGCATTATACGCTGCAAATCAATGAACAAACCTCATCTGGTGAATACCAAGTACACCTTGCACTCGACCTATCATGAAACTTTCCTGTATTGCGGTTGATGATGAGCCATTAGCCCTGGGGCTGGTTTGTGCGTTTATCGAGAAAACGCCGTTTCTGAATTTAAAAGGGCAGTATAGTAGTGCCGTGGAGGCTTTGCAGGGGTTAATGGCCGGGCCGGTAGACGTCATTTTTCTGGACATCCAAATGCCCGATCTGACCGGGCTGGAACTGGCCCGCGTACTGGAACGTAGCAACCGGGGAGCGCATACCACCCGAATCATCTTTACCACCGCCTTCGATCAGTTTGCCCTCGATGGATTTCGGGTCGATGCGCTGGATTATCTGCTCAAACCGTTCAACTACGAAGAGTTTCTGCGGGCAGCCAGTAAAGCCCGCGCTTATTTCGAACTGATTCATCGTGTAGAACCAATACCGGTAGCCCTTCCGGCAGCTACTCCCGTTGAAACGGCAGCCGACTACCTGTTTCTGAAAGTCGAATACCAATTGGTGCGGATTGCGTACAAAGACATTCTGTACATAGAGGGATTGAAAGATTACGTAAAAGTATATCGACAAACGGAACCGGAAAAACCACTCCTTTCCCTCACCAGTTTAAAGGCACTCGAAGACAAACTCCCCCCCAAACAGTTCATGCGCGTACATCGGTCATTCATCGTGGCACTGGATCGTATCAATGCCGTCACGCGCAACTCCGTACAGATTGGGTCGGCTATGATTCCGGTCAGCGATCAGTACAAGGACGTTTTTAGCCAGTTCATTAGCCGCTGGCTGTAGGGCTAGTAATCCGTCCGGTTTTAAACCCTGTGTGGTAGTGGCCAGATCAGAAACTGTTTTCCTGGCTAAAAGACCCTTCAGGCCAGTTTCTCGTTGAAAAAGTCAATTGTGCGTTTCCAGGCCAGCTCGGCAGCCGCTTTATCAAAACGAGGGGTTGTATCATTATGAAAGCCGTGATTAACCCCGTCATACATGTAAGCGGTATACTCTTTATTGTTCTTCTTTAGTGCCGCTTCATACGCTGGCCATCCCTCATTCACCCGCGTATCCAGCCCGGCGTAGTGCAACAGGAGAGGAGCTTTTATGCTGGGTACATCTTCGCTCGCGGGCTGACCGCCGTAAAAAGGAACGGATGCGGATAAATCGGGAACCCGTACAGCCATCGAATTGGAAATTCCGCCACCAAAGCAAAAACCAACAACCCCAATTTTGCCCGTACAGTCTTTGTGATTTTTCAAATAATCATAAGCCGCAATGAAATCTTCCAGCATTTCGTTTTTGTCCCGTTTACTCTGCATTGTACGCCCTTCGTCGTCATTACCCGGGTAGCCGCCCAACGGGGTGAGTGCGTCGGGAGCAACCGAGATAAACCCGGCCAAAGCAGCCCGTCTGGCTACATCTTCAATGTAAGGGTTCAGCCCCCGATTTTCATGCACTACCACAATACCACCGAGTTTCTTTTTCGTATCGACCGGCATCGACAGCAGGGCTTTAATCGTTCCGCCCCCTTTAGGCGACTGATAATTGATGTAATCCGACTTCAGGCGAGGGTCATCCGCTTTAACCTGAATAGCACCCTGATAATCGGGCATGATAAAACTCATCAGTGAGGCCACGGTAAGGCCACCTACGGCATAGGTTGATAACTTTTGTACAAACTCCCGCCGGTCAATGCGGCTATGGGCATAGTCGTCATACAGATCAAATACTTCCTGCTTGATTTCCTCTTTATTAATCTTGTCCATATCAGTCTGCGTACGTTTTTTACCTAAAGTTAGTGATTCAATCCGTAAAAGCCAGGCACAGAGAATCAGCAGAAAATCAGGCAGCAGACAGGAATACGATAAGGAGTATAAACTGTCCATCCACCTGCACGAAGTGGTTCTGAAGGTGTCGTCTGCGGTTGATAAATTCCAGCCTGTCCGTACCAGTAGGCATCCATTTACGTAATGCCGGGCAAGTTCAACAATCTATACGCAAATGCGTCAATCGTCTAGTTCTACTTCCATCACACTACTTTCATACCTGATTTCTGTTTAGGTAGAGTTCAAATGCCCATTCCTTGTCCGGTACCAATAACTGCTCTTACAAATTAAACATACGAGTGCGCCGTACTCTTCCAGCCTGGACAACCAATAAACTACACTGACTTATTCAATAGCCACAAGCGTTGAACAAATCAATTTACGTTCTAATTTTACCTAAATTAGCTTGTTAAGCATTCCGTTTTATATATAATCGTTGAACAAAAACTAAGTACGATATGACTTTGTATGAAAGTGTATTCGCCTATAACCGCCAATGGGTTGCCCAACAATTAGAGGAGGATGCCGACTACTTCAACCGGATGGCCGACGGACAGGAACCGGAATTCCTCTACATTGGCTGTTCCGATAGCCGAGTACAACCTGAAGACTTCATGGGCGTTAAACCGGGCGAAGTGTTTGTTCATCGGAACATTGCCAATCTGGTCGCTAATAATGATACCAATTCCTATGCAGTATTACAGTACGCTGTCAAATTTCTAAAAGTAAAGCATATCATCGTGTGTGGCCATTACGGTTGCGGAGGTATTAAGGCCGCTATGGATCGTAAAGATTTGGGGGCTCTCAATTCCTGGATTCGGAACATTGGTGATGTGCACCGCCTTCATCGCCAGGAGCTGGATGCCCTGCCTAACGATGAGGCACTCTTCCGTCGACTGGTCGAGTTGAACGTACAGGAGCAATGTCTGAATATTATGAAGCTGGCCTTCGTACAACAGGCTCGGGCTGAGGGAGAGTATCCCCGTATTCACGGCTGGGTGTATGATATTGCCCAGGGTACTGTCCGTGATCTGCTTATCAATATGGCTAATTTCAGTGAGGAGCTGGCGCCATACCAATTGGATTAATACGTTCCTAATACTACTGAAACCTCGCCCATGTCGTCGGAACCGATCATTCTGACACGAAGTAGGCTATGGCTGGTAGTCAAAATCGAGACCGAATCGGCGAGCGCACAGAGACCTTGCAGAGTCAGAAAGCCGGTATTCACTACGCCGTTGTGGATGCCCTGTCAAGAATTCGTTTTACTGAAGTTAAAATCGGCAAAATATGGGACAGTAATCTCGGACGTGTATTCGATACGGCTGCGGTTAGTCCCTCTTGACCTCGAACGTTGGCCCTCCTATAACGACAGTCGCTACCTCCCGGATAATCTATGGGTAACAGCGCCTGTCGTTTTAACTCTGAAAATGTGTTGCTCCACTAAACTTCGGGATTGCTCTTAACAAAGAGAAATCGCCTGCTTCGAGGGTTTTTATCCCACCAAACAGGCGATCTCAATAACTAAAAATTTCTAGTATTCCCAAAGACCGTGCTCGGTCTCCATCAGTTCGTATTCAGTCTGGTATGATTTTAACAAACCTTCCCGGTCGCCATACATGCCAACCAAGTCCGTATCGCCGGGGTTAGCCACCTTTGTAATCCGACCGTAGAACAGGCGCAGATCGAATGCATCGGCCAGGTTTTTGTGTTGAGCCTGGTTTTGTGGGTTGTACCAGATAAACTTCTTCGGGTCACTGCGGAACAGTTTATCCAGATCCTTGTACTTGAAAGAAGCAATAGGTTTTTCGTAACCGGCAGCATTCTTATCGGCTGGTAATAGTAGTGTTACAGACTGAATATCGTAATACAAACGCGAACGTTTCCGATCAAAAATCCAGTCTTCTTTTACCTCCAGAATGTTCAATTCTTTCGGGAAGTATTCGTCGCCCGAAAAAGTAGGACCTTTGGCAACCGCTACTGTATCTTTCTTTTCCTCAACAATCGGTTGTGCTATTTTAGCGCCTTTTTTCCCCTTCGTTGTCTTGGCTACAGCTGTTTTTTTCTTGGGTGCTCCCCAGCCATCATCGGCGGGTTCTGCCTTGGCAGTTGCTTTCTTGGGTGCTCCCCAGCCATCATCGGCCGCTTTTTTATCGTCCTTCTTAGGCTTATCCCAGCCATCGCCACCAGTACCTGCGTCTTCTTTAAAACCAGCCGCGATTTCTTCAGCTGATAAGCCGCCACCGGTGCTTGGTATCAGCAAATTTTCGTGAAACTTCTGCGGATCTATCTTCGTCGTTAACGAGTCGTTCGCATAAGCATCGATCAAACCGGCTTTTACGGCTTCCATCAGATACCTCGAAATCTCATTATTCTTAGAGAACATGGACTGATTCTGCTTCTCCTTCAGGTCGATCCGACGCCAAAGGGTTTTCTTCATCATAATGTCGTTCTCATTGATAGGCCGTGTCGAGTTGGCATTCATGCCGGTACTCGCCCTTTCCTGAGCCGTTGCCTGCCCACCTGCCAGAGCCAGCGCAGCTATGGCAAGTAATCCGGTATATCCTATTGTTTTGTACTGTATCATGGCTCTTTCTTTGTTGTTCAATTCCCTATAGTAACGGCTGGAGAACCGCTTTAGTACACTAGTATAGCGAAACCTGTACAGGAGCATTACCGACCGGTACATCACTGATTTCCCCCCGGAAGTTGCGACGCTGTACGCCGTCAACTTCAACAATAATCCGGTCACCGGGTTGCGCTTCAGCAGCTATTTCCCCAATGGAACCACCACCTGCTCCTACTTTTGCAGCTTTAACTCGTTTAGTACCCCGTACCAGCGATACGGTAGCTCCGGTAGTACGGAAGTTAGCATCATCAGGTGAGAAAGCGGCAAAGCTTGGATCAGAAACAGCCTGTATTCTGACACTACGGGCCGATGAAACCGGCACACCACGAGGATCATTTGCACGCGTACCGCCTATGAAGATCTCAATAGTAGGACGAGGTACTTTGCTGACTTTAAAACGCTCCGTTCCTAATAAACTACCGCCATTGCTAATGTTCAGCGCTACACTGGCTGCACTGGGAACAACAGTGACTTTACCTTTTTCGCCCGATTGTATGACAGCAGCCCCGTCTGCCGAAATGTTGGGACTCCACAAGGCCCCTAGTTGAGGGCTTTGAATACTTAGTTTGTTGGCACATCCCAGGTACAAAGGCGGTAATGTCCCTGTTTCGATCTGATACGAAGGCTTGGCAACAAAATACTCTGCTGTTAAGGGGACGGTCTTGGGGCCACTTGGTGAATCATAGCTTATGCTCCCTGTCAATGTCCGCTTAGCCAGGCCATTTTTGTCATAAGAGCCACCCTGAGCCGTAAATTCAATCAAGCCCGTTCCGTCTACTATACGAACAGGGCCACCATTTAAACTCATGCGTGGCTGTATGCCCGATGAGGATGCCGACAAGAACATTTCCGCTTTAAATTTGGTACCTGCCACCACTACCTTCGAGTCCATGCTCAGTTTAGCGATGATCTTATCAAACTTAACATCCTGAGCACCTACCTTACTGGCCAATACATCCAGCACTTCCCCCTCGATACGGCGAACATCCGTTTGACGCTGACTCAATACCGCTAAAGCAGCAGGTACGGGCGTTTGAGCGAAGTTAAGTTCGCCAAAATCCTTGTTACGCTGCTCTGGCGACCGGCTGGAGATTGGGTCATCTTTAGCATTCATGGCCAGCGATGAATACTTGGCCGGACTATATTTCGATAGACCAGCAATGTAATCATCAAGCTTCTTCTTTAAGGTATAAGCCTCTCCGTTATGATTGCCTCCAACCATAATCTGGGCCACTTTTTCTTCTTCACTTAGATTTTTGACGGATCCGGTTTCGTCAAGACCACCGCCTGCTTCCGTGATAATACGCTGTTTGAGCCCGTCAATCTGCGCGATAACATCCGCAGTCTCTTTCCGAACCTGATCAGCCTGCTTTACAATTTCCAGATCAGTAGCCCGATTACCAGATTTTTCGACGGTAGCTTTAATACTGTTAAGTACCTGCTGGTTCACTTTACTTGCTTCAGCGGTGGTCTGTTCCAAGCTATTATTTAACAAAACAAATTTGTCCAGAATAGCGGAAGTAACCTGCAAAGCCAGCAATGCGGTCAATACCAGATACATCATCCCAATCATTTTCTGACGGGGTGTCTCTTTTGTGCCTGCCATTTATTTATGGAGAATTATAATAATGAAAAAGTCATAAGTCGAAAAAGTCTGGGAGTCGTAGGTACTACCGCCCGAGCATTCCTGCGCCAGCACTTACGACCTATGACTCACTCTTTCGTGACTTAATTTCCGCGCATAGCGGTCAGCATGCTACCGTACACGCCGTTGAGAGATGCTAAATTACCGGTTAGCTTGGCCAGTTCGTTTTTGAACTGTTGTGTATCACGGCTGGCATCACTCATATTTTCCATTGCTGCGGTCAGACTACCATAGAAAGCATTCATTGCTTTCAGGTGCTTGTTCGTATCCTGCAATTCCAGTTCATATACAGCGTTCAGCGCACCCATATTCTTGGTTACTTTCTGGAACTGATCGCGGTAATCTTTAGCTTCGGATGTAGCATCAGCCATTGAGTTCATAGCCGTAATTGCCGTGCCGTATGACTTATTCATTTCGGTAATAGAACCGGCTGCTGTTTTCACATTACGGGCATAATCGTTGGTAGCAACAGTTGCATCCGTCAGATCCGTCAGTTTCGATACAGTATCGTTCAGATTGCGGAAACCGGACCCAAGACGCTCAAATACATCAGGAGTCACTTTGGCCTGGGCCAGCATCTGATCCATATTACCTGTCAGGCCATTCGCTTGTGGTGCAGGCTTACGAGCTTCTCCTTTATAATCATCTGCCAACTCAGGGTATACGCGTTCCCAGGAATATCCGTCCTCTCCAGCAGCTGGCATGGTAAAACTCTGAACGGCGTACAGAGCAAAAATTACTACTTCCGTTAACAGACCAACTGTTAACATAAAACCAAACTGTTCATTGTGGGTAATTTTAGCCCAGGCTCCGAAAATAACGACGGCGGCTCCCGCACTATAGATGGTTGGAACCAAGCGATCCCAAAAGAAATTCGTGGATTTATCTGCTGCCATGATAAGCGTGTTAATTGATATAGGGTATTAAGTTTTTAGATTTTACTGGTTTTCGTTTTTTTACTGCTTTTGCTCTTGCTGCTTCCACCTGCTTTGCTGGCTCTGCCACCCCGTGCCGATGCAGTACGCCCTTCCAGATTGTCCATGATACAACGGAAACCAATGTATGAGCGTTTCTGGTCTTCGTATTCATACGAACGGGTACCGGTTTCGAGGTAGTAGGCAATATCTTTCCAGGAACCACCCCGAACTATTTTTCTAGGCTCATCGGCATTCTGGTTGTCTGGATTCATGTCCCACACAATAGCATTTGTATTGTCGGCATAGGCATCGCGGCACCATTCCGCTACGTTGCCAGCCATGTTGTACAGGCCGTAGTCATTGGGGCTGTAAGCAGTTGCCGGAGCGGTATATGGATACCCATCAGCGTCGTAATTACCCCGTTGTGGCTTGAAGTTGGCCAGATAACAACCTTTCCCATTGGCTACGTAAGGATTTCCCCAAGGGTATTTAGCACCCTGTTTGCCGCCACGGGCGGCCCACTCCCACTCCGCTTCTGAGGGAAGCCGGTAGCCAAAGGAACGATAGTTTCCTTCTTTGGTACGAAAATCATCCAGGGTATTAGTCCGCCACTTACAAAAATGATTGGCAGCAATCCAGCTTACACCTACTACCGGATAGGTATCAAATGCGGGGTGGGCATAGTAATGCTCCAGCATTGGATCGCCGTTGTGGTAGGTGAAATCATTTTTCCATACGGTTGTATCAGGGTAGTACTTAGCCATGATTTCTTCTTCGCCCAGCACCGAAACCGAATCGGCCAGCAGGGCGTTGACGTACTGCCGATACTCATGGTTGGAAATTTCAGCATCGTCCATATAGAACGAACTAATGGTTACCTGACGGTTCATGTTTATTTGGGTGGCTGCCACATCCTCATCAGCCTGACCCATTATAAACGAACCGGATGGTACCAGTACCATTCCGTAAGGTGTAGGCTGCCTCCAGCCCTTACGACCGGTAGCGGTAACTTCCCCGTTTGTTATACCGACTTCTCCTCCCTTGCCACTTTTGCCGCCAAATTTTGACTTCAAAAAGCCGCAACCCTGCATCAGCAACACCACTATTGCGACCATCACTACCCGGGTTGCGTTGCTTGTTAACCAGTTATACTTCATCATCGTAAAACTTTTCTTCTTCTTGTGCGAGACCAGACTAAAAACGAAAATCTATTTAGTTATTGTATGTTCTGTCAGGTTCTGAATTATTTTCCGTCAATATCCTGATTGAACGTTTATTTATGCTTCAGACGAACCAGTTCTACTTTAGGACAGTCTGTCTTCCTGAAAGTAAGTTTACTTTTACAAACTGCGTAACAAGAATATTGCCAAGACTGCTCAAATGACCAAAATAAAGGCCTTTTCCTGTGCCCAGCCGTATCAATAGCGGAAACGGGGTGTGCGTACAATTGGTTTCTTACGAACATCGGGAGCAGGCAGGGCATAGCCCACTAAAATTTCGTACGACGCAGGACTTTTTATTTGCGCTCCTCCCGTAGTGATATCCAGTGCCGCCCCAATACGCAGCGCATTATTTCTCATAAGATTGATACCAGCCGTAGCCATTACCGCGTCTTTTAACCGATATCCCAGACCCGCCCAAATTCGGTTGTCGTATGTTCCCACCAAATTAACCGAAGCTACCGATCCGGGGATGCCCTGTTTTGTGCTGTATTGTACCAGTACAGATGGCTGTATGTCAATGTTATACCCTAACCCCAGGCGGTAACCAGCCGATAGATAGGCTTTTGGTTCGGAAGGATCAAGTGATCGGCCAACAACGTAGCTGTAGGTTGCCTTGTTCAGGTGTGTCATGCTTAGGCCAACCCAATAGTCGGTCGTGTTATAGTAGATACCCGCGCCAATATCCGGTTTAAACTGATTAATACGTCCGGTTGGAATAAGTGGGTCGCCAGGATCGGTAGCGCGAAACTGGCCAAAATCAAATCCCCGATTGAACATACCCGCCTGCACCCCCAGAGCCAGCGTTCCATTCTTCAGAGCCAGGCGATAGGCATAAGACAATTGCACCGCCTGATTGATAGACGGGCCGTATTTATCATTCAGAGCGTAAACACCGATACCACTCTTAATTTTAGCCAACGGCATATTAAATGATATCATCTGCGTACTTTGAGCCGCACTACCGTCACCATTACCAATTGTCTGGTAGCCCAGATATTGCGTTCGCTGTGTAAGTTGTAAACGGGATACTCCCTCAGAACCAGCCGCTGCGGGGTTATAGTAAAGCGGGTTGTACATATATAGGCTAAACTGCGGGTCCTGTTGGGCCAGAGCCGTTGGAGCAGCAAGCACAGCCAGTAAAAAGGCGTAAACGTATAGTATGCGAATCATACGGCCTGGACAATATTCAAAAAGACTTTTATATACACATACGAAAGAAAAGAGCGGAAGGAATCAACACTAAGCAATTGATTTTCAATAGAAATTGGCTCGTATTCTCTCTTTGTTCTTACTAGCTTCTATATCAGTGATAACAGAGTTCGACCGAAATTTTATCACAGTTTACAATTAAACGTATGTAAGGGCAAATTATTGGCCGGAAAATAAAAGCAAAATGCCGGAAATGAGCATTATTACCCGGTTCCGGCACGAAGGGTCAACACCGCATTTCTATTAAGTGTTGGCCTTTTTAAGGTATAGTTCCAAAGCCCCCGTCATAGATGGGGCATTGGGCAGCGGGGCTTCGATATCAAGTGTCAGGCCCGCTTCAATAACGGCTTTGGCAGTAGTAGGCCCAAAAGCAGCTATCCGTGTTCCGTTCTGATCGAAATCAGGAAAATTGACAAATAATGAGTTTACCCCCGATGGGCTAAAAAAGGCGATGATATCGTAACTACTGATTTCCAGGTCAGAGAGGTTAGTGGAAACTGTTGCGTACATCTCAGCTTCTGTAAAATGAAGACCGCTGGTATCCATAAATTCGGGGATATCATTCCGACGAATGTTCGAACAGGGAAACAGAAATTTTTCGTTTTTATGTTTCCTGATCAGATCAAACAGTTCAGTAGCTGTCTTTGTACCGTTGAAAATTTTCCGCTTCCGGATGACGATATACTTCTGTAGGTAATTGGCCGTCTGCTCCGAAATACAGAAATATTTCATGTCGGCAGGTACATCAATGCGTCCTTCCTGGCAGATACGAAAAAAGTGATCTATGGCATTCCGGCTGGTGAAAATAATAGCGGTGTGGGCCAGAATATTGATTTTCTGACGACGGAAATCCTTAAACGATTCACCCTGAATTTGAATAAATGGGCGAAACTCGATCTGGATATTGTACTTGCTAACTAAATCAAAATAGGGAGATTTTTCGTCGGCGGGTCGAGATTGGGACACTAAGAGCCGGTTTACTTTCGTGATCCGGGCTTCGGCGGGTTGCATACTTGTCTCGTTCATTGAATCTTTACTCGGGTCATTAGGAATCGGCGATACGAACTAGATAGTAAAAGAACTTATCAACCAACTATACTTTATTAACTAAAAACTCACTCATCATAGCGCAAAACGCAAACCAATGATCAGCGGAACCAATTCAACGATACAAAGGTACGAAAATAAATAAAGATTTTTGATAGGTTCAAGGCTGCGTATGACGAAGTATAGCAGCGCTAGACGGGTGGCATAAAAGATGACTACCGGCACTAGTAAGACGCTCTGCGACCAGGATACGACCCAAGTATTGTACGCTAGTATGGACAGAAGCAGGGTTAGAAACGTAAAAAATAACAGGGACGACTGTAGTATTTTGAAGTAGTGAATATTAACCACCTCCTGCAGCTTATACAGCCCTCCCATCACCTCCAGCGAGATATATTTACCCAGAAGGCTTAAAAAGGTAACACCACTCAACAAAAAAAACTCACTTAGCAACCCGCCCATATTCTGCCCCGCCAGTAATAATGTCCCCGATGTAAATACAGTTAGATCCTGGCTTTGCAAGAAGACAATCAAATAGGCAATGACAAAGCTCAGATTAAGCGCAAAAAGCGTATTAGTACTACTTAATGGACGGTTGATAAGAAACGATTCTTCCTGTGCCCGAACGGACAGCAGATCGCGCAGGTTGTAAAATCGCTGAAAAGCGCGACGATAGAACGTAAACAGAAAAGTGTGAGTAGTCAGTAAAAATAATAGCCCCAGCCCCAGAAAGTCGTTATAAATAGTACTGGGACGAGGTCGCACACTTAGGTTATCATCATGCAACAGTATGGGCGTTTGCGTTGCGGACTTTGGGTAACCAATAAGTAATTGCTTGTTATCCAGACCGGGACTGCCGTAAATAGTGAGAAATAGTTCAGGCTGACGATAGACCTTGTACAGGCTATCAATATTTAATACTTGCCAGCCTTCGGCACGGAGCTTTCGTTTGAGAGCAGCGTTGATAAACAGATAACCGTCCTGCCGGGTTGCAATAAGAAGGCTATAATGCCGGTTACTCTCCAGGTCTACATATACGCTCAGGGCCGTCTGGTCGGCATGTTTCTCAACAATGTAGGGTACGTAGGATTTGGCTCGTTCGTCATATACCTGAAAGTCATCTCGAAAA
Source organism: Spirosoma spitsbergense DSM 19989 (assembly GCF_000374085.1). Classification (GTDB taxonomy): domain Bacteria; phylum Bacteroidota; class Bacteroidia; order Cytophagales; family Spirosomataceae; genus Spirosoma; species Spirosoma spitsbergense. Next base: position 42,984 of record NZ_KB893433.1, read on the forward strand.
TCGTGGACGGGGTAGTATCGCTCGCCCGGGCCAGTGCCTGTCTGCCGAGGTTGAGCAAAAGCAGAGGAGATAGAGAAGACAAAGAGCAAAAAAGCGGATCGGGTCGCTGAACCGGAAGGAAAGAGCGAAAAAAGGCAGGAACAAGATACTATGTCAAGTCCTTTTACCATCTTTCGCTCTTTCCTTCCGGTTCGGCGACCCGATCCGCTCTTACACTTTTTCATTTTCCCAGCGCCTTCAGCATCGTATCGCCGATAAGAGCAGGTGATTCAACTACGTGGATACCACACGCCCGCATAATAGCCATCTTGGCCGCTGCCGTATCATCTGCGCCACCAACAATAGCACCGGCGTGGCCCATCCGGCGACCCTTGGGGGCCGTTTGGCCGGCAATGAATCCCACAACGGGTTTACGATTGCCATCGGCCTTGATCCAGTTAGCTGCCTCAGCTTCCATGCCGCCACCTATCTCGCCAATCATAACGATAGCATCGGTTTCCGGGTCATTCATAAGAAGTTCAACTGCCTGCTTGGTGGTAGTACCAATAATTGGATCGCCACCGATACCAATAGCTGTCGATTGCCCCAGGCCTGCTTTGGTGAGCTGGTCAACGGCTTCGTAGGTTAATGTACCTGACTTGGAAACGATTCCGATACGGCCTTTCTTGAAAATAAAGCCGGGCATAATCCCCACTTTACATTCTTCGGCGGTCATTACACCAGGGCAGTTTGGCCCGATGAGTCTTACATCTTTATTATTCAGGTAGTTTTTCACCGCTACCATATCTTCCGTTGGAATACCTTCCGTAATGCAGATAATCACTTTTATACCTGCTTCTGCGGCTTCCATAATAGCATCGGCAGCAAAAGCGGGCGGCACAAAAATGATGGATACATTGGCTCCGGCCTGGTCCACAGCTTGCTGAACCGTATTGAAAACAGGACGGTCGAGATGGGTTTGCCCTCCTTTTCCCGGCGTTACCCCACCAACAACGTTAGTACCGTATTCAATCATCTGCTGAGCATGAAAACTGCCTTCTGAGCCAGTGAAGCCCTGGACGATAATTTTTGAATCTTTGTTAACTAGAACAGACATAACAGGAATTTGGAAATCGTTGGCAATACGGACATACGGAAGAAAGCCGAAAAAATAGCGTTTAACCCGCTACCTTTATTCGTTTATCGGCCCTTCCTGCTTCTGGTAGAAAGTTGGGCAAAAGTAGCCGAAACTTCCTAAATTACGTGATGATTTTTTCGCATATCCTTTCCGGCTCTGTTCTGGCCGGAGTGGGCGTCGTGGTGTTCTGGCACTTTTTCGGACGCATTCCCCTGTTTAACCGACTCCTGTGGGGGTTCTTTTTCTTAACTATTTCCCTGGCCGCTCTGATCGGAGTGGTTCATTTTGCCGGAAACGAATCACTGGAGCCGCTGCATGGTTCCGTGATTATCCTGTCCGATACGATGGGGGTTGTATGCGTCGTTATGGCGGTATATGCACTACTTAATCAGCGTACACTTTCCTTCTTTCCGTTTGTTGCTACCGTAGCATTTGGTTTGTTTCTTTTCACCTCTTTACTACTACCCCGCGTACGCGTTTTCACCCCGATTGTCCCATCGCTGGGTATCCTGGTCCTGATGTTACTAGCCGTATTTTCGCTGCTTCAGCGTAACAAACGGGGTCTTTGGATAGTGCTGGCCGCTATGATGATGGGCTTGGCTACCAAAGCAGAAGCATTTTACTCAATCATTCACCCAACGGATTTTTACCAGTACGCCACAGCACTATCCCTCTGGTTTTTTGGAAAGGCCTCCGATTGGCGCGTGGGCTTGCGGTAAAGTATTTTTTATGGTGCGCAGGAAGGCCAGCCTGATAACTATTTGGCGGATACAGCAGTTACTCAATGACGCATTTTTTACCTACTCAACAACCGTGAATGCATCCGAGTTACTCCACGACCCCGTCGAAACGGCGCGGGCGGCCCGACTGGTTTACATGTCAGATACCATGCCGGGTATTCAGCGGCAGCATAACCAGAGCCTGTTTCGATATTTTGATACCCAGGGCAACGAGTTGACCGACTCCGATACCCTGACCCGCATCCAAAGCATGGCCCTGCCCCCTGCCTGGAAAAATGTCTGGATTAGCCCAAAAACCAACAGCCATTTGCAGGCAACGGGAATTGATACTAAAAATCGAAAACAGTACCGCTACCACCCAAAATGGAACGCGATTCGGAGTCAGACAAAGTTTTTCCGGATGGTAGCTTTTGGTCAGGCCCTCCCCCTGCTCCGTACCAGACTGGCCAGAGACCTGAAGATCAGGATGCTCACTCGCGAAAAAGTGATCGCTATTGCGCTGAGCGTTATGGAGCAAACCCTCATTAGGGTCGGTAATGCAGCCTACGAGAAAGAGTATGGCACATATGGCCTTACCACCCTCAAAGACCGTCACGTAAAAATGGATGGTCGTGAAGTCCGGTTTAGTTTCAAAGGAAAAAAAGGCATTTATCACGATATAACTCTGCTTGACAGGCGGTTATCTCGTCTAGTAAAAGCCTGCCGGGATATTCCGGGTAAAGAGTTATTTCAATACGTCGATGCGGAGGGTAACCGCCACCCAATCGACTCGGGTATGGTGAACGACTATCTGCACGAAACAATGGGCGACGATTTCTCGGCGAAGGATTTCCGAACCTGGGCGGGTACCGTAAACGCTTTTCGACTGCTGGCCGAACTGGCTCCCTGTGAAACCGAAAAAGATCGGAAGAAAAACGTGAACACAATACTGGATGAGGTATCTCACAAGCTGGGAAATACCCGAACCGTTTGCCGAAAACACTATGTACATCCCCAGATTCTGGAAGCCTACGAATGCCAGGATTTAACCCCATATATCAAACAAAAGGCCCGTTTTAAGCAAACGGACCCGCACGGGCTGGACGGCACCGAAAAATTATTGCTGAAGTTTCTAAAAGACCAAACTCAGAAGCATTAAGCACCGAAGTGCAGGCAAGTCTGCTCAAGTAACGGCCCTTACCTGGGCAGAACAAACAGATTATTCAGGAATAAAATCAATAATAGCGTCCCAATAGAATCAAACTAATTTGTGCCGGTTCCCACGTTTGTAAAACAATCAACAAAAGTGGGGAAATGTCTCCACAGCATCAAAAAAGCGCCGACCTAAGTAAATCGGTCAGCGCTTTTTTTAAGGCTGTGTAATTGGTAAAGACGCTTAGTTTTTACCGTCAAGCTTATCACCTGCTTTGTCGAAGGCGTCACCGATTTCACGACCTGCCTGCTTAAAGCCGCTTTTCACATCCTGCCAGGCATCGGCAGTAGCATTCTTAGCCTTGTCCATGTCATCGTCCAGTTCTTTCCGTTGCTCTTCCAGCTTGGCTTTCTGGCGCTCTGTTTCAGCCTTTGCCTTATCGCTTTGCTTATCTGCTTTTGCCTGCAATTCGTCTATTTTAGCATCCAGCTTATCTTTTTGTACTTTCATTTTCTCTATGGCTTCATCGCGTTCCCGCTTAAAATCATCAGCCATTTCGTCCGTTTTGGCATCGGCTTTATCTGCTGCGTCGTTGGCATCGGCAGACATTGCATCCCCCGTGTTTTCGATGGCGTCCTCAGTACGTGATTCTTTCTTTCCATCAGAGCTACAGGCCTGAAATAGAGCCAGTGATGCTACGAGTAGCAACGTGCCAGCAACGTGTTTGATACGGGTCATTAGCAATAAGGACTTTTTCATAATGATTATTGTGTAGTTTGATTTACAAAACCACGTTTGCAAAGGACATGCCAGAAAAAGGAGTTCGTACATGCTCGTGTACAATCAGTTATTCTGTTAGCTCTGTATGAAATGACAGGATAGATGGAGTAATGAGTGAGCACTACAGTAGTTATCCAGGACCAACTGGTAAACGTCGGGTTAATCTCCGGGTTACAGGAAAGTCCCCTACGTTCTGTACCGCTGCCAGGTTGTTGACAGTGTCCTGAATAGGTAACAGGATCATAAATAGGGAGGTGCGGAGCTAATAAGTTCTACGTTTGAATATTAAAGACCCTATCAAACAACTAATTTTGATTTTATACGGTTGACTATTAGTAGGACAGGCAATTTGATATGAACTGATGACAGTTCAATACAAAAACGCTCCTCTCAAAAACCATAACCTGTTTATAGCAAACAGGTTATTCGTACGTAAACCAATAAAGAATGGAGACATTTAGTAAAAAAGAAAAAGAAAAAGCAAGACAGAAAAAGAGGAAAGACAAAGAAGAAAAACGGGAAGAACGGAAAGCAAATGCGCAGAAAGGGCAAGCACTTGATCTGATGATGGCCTACGTGGATGAAAATGGAAATATTACCTCCACACCGCCCGATCCCCGGAAGAAACGGGTTATTGATCAGGAAGACATTCAGATTGGCGTATCCAGACAAGAAGCAGTTGAAGCGCAGGATGTAGTTCGCCAGGGAATCGTAACATTTTTCAATGCCTCTAAGGGCTACGGTTTCATACGGGATCTTCAGACGCAGGAAAGTATATTTGTACACATGAACGGTTTAGTTGATGCAGTGGGCGAACAGGACAAAGTAACCTTCGAAGTCACAAGGACCCCAAAGGGGCTAAACGCGGTTGATGTAAAAAAGGTCGTTTAGCGTAAGCTAATTCGCTATCAGACGGTATTCTGCCAGCTGCTGCCAGAAATTATAGTACCAACGACGGCCACTCCTCGTTGTCCAGTAAAGCCAGGTGCCAACGCGGACACCAGCCCCATCACTATCATCTATATTATGAGTAAGCCGATTTACACCTCCATCCCCCCCACTACCGATAACGTTTACTGGATGCTCAAATTCTCGGACGGGAAAACCAGCATCTATGTCCCACGGGATAGAGAGCTTGATCGAAAACTCAAGATTAAATTTCAGGCCGAAGTAGCTGCCCGCACATCGCCGAAACGCAAAAAGTAACGGCGGACACTTTCATCCGTTTCTGAAAGGCGACTAAAACGACAGGCCTTGTCAATGGGGTTTGCTCACGGAGTGTTGCCTTTTCGTTGGTGCAATGTAACATTTTTTGCAATTTGTCATGATTTTGCCCCTTCCGGCAAAGCACTGAATCTACGACATATCTACTCAGAAAATGCCCTATTATAGCCCTTTTCGGTCACTAACGCACTACCGTACAGCCTATCTGCCAGATGATATGACGGCCGGGCTGTCCGTTTTTTTTGTATCTCTCCCGTTGTGTCTTGGTATTGCTCTGGCTTCGGGAGCACCCTTGTTTGCTGGTTTAGTCGCCGGTATCATCGGAGGAATGGTAGTTGGGTTATTATCCGGTTCAGAGGTAAGTGTTAGTGGCCCGGCGGCCGGACTGGCCGTCATTGTCATTGAAGCCATACGGGCATCCGGCTCTTACAGGGCCTTTTTGGTAGCCGTTATTCTGGCGGGTATTTTTCAACTTATACTAAGTCTGGTAAAGGCGGGGCGGCTTAGCGGATTCTTTCCTAATTCAGTAATAAGGGGGATGCTGGTGGGTATTGGTCTGGTCATTTTATTGAAACAGATTCCCCACGCGTTAGGGCGCGATAACGATTTCGAAGGAGATTATGAGTTTCGGCAATTGGCGGATAGTGAAAACACTCTCTCTGAAATTTATCGGGCGTTAGTAACGGCTAGTCCCGGAGCGATACTAATTAGCGTTGCAGCCCTGCTGATCCTTATCTTTTGGCGTAAGCAGGAAGAAAAGGGCAGTCGTTTTTTCAAGATCGTGCCAGCGGCATTGCTCGTGGTGTTGGTCGGTATCGGGCTAAATGAATTATTCCGCTACTACGTGCCGGGCTGGTATTTAGGGAACTCAAATCAACACATGGTTCGTATTCCGATCCTATCGGAAAATAAGTCGTGGACATCTATTTTCGATTCCCCGGATTTCAGTGCGTTGCGCACAATTCGTACCTACGGTATTGCCGGTACATTGGCGGTGGTAGCCAGTCTTCAGGGATTAATCAATGTGGAAGCTGCCGACCGGGTTGACCGGCTCCGTCGGGTGTCTTCTACTAACCGGGAGCTGGCCGCACTGGGGATCGGGAATATCCTGTCGGGCCTGGTAGGCGGTTTACCTATCACGTCTGTTGCGGTGCGTACCTCGACCAATATTTTCAACAATTCCAGAACCCGGCTATCTACCATGATACAGGGATTTCTGTTGCTGATATCTGTATTTCTGGCGGCCTCTGTGCTCAACCGTATCCCGTTGGCCTGCCTGGCGTCTATCCTGATTGTGGTTGGATACCGGTTGGCAAATCCAACTGTTTTCAAGTCGGTTTACCGGGAAGGTATGAGCCAGTTTATTCCGTTTATCGTAACGATACTTGGCATCTTGTTTACGAATCTGTTGATTGGTATTCTGGTTGGTTTAATGGTAGGATATTCATTTGTTCTCTACACCAATGCCCAATCGTCGTTCCGGGTTATTCGTGATGGGCACAATGTGCTGGTGAAGTTTCAAAAGGACATCTATTTTCCGAGTAAACCACGTTTGAAAGAAACCCTGCGGTCACTGAAACCCGGTGATTCAGTGCTGATAGACGGGCGTTACGCCAGCTTTATCGACCATGATATTTACACATTGCTGACAGAGTTCGCCCAAACTGCCCGCACCTCAGATATCAATTATGAACTTCGGGATGTGACAAAAGAAAAACGAAACTTGCGCAGTCATGCAACCATCTGAGAAACTACTTCTATTCAATAAAGCGTGGGTTCAGGACAAGCTTGAATTGAATGACCGTTACTTCGAATCCTTAGCTGCCGATCAAAAGCCTGATTTTTTATGGATTGGCTGCTCAGACAGCCGTGTACCTGCTAATGAAGTTACGGGCACAGATCCCGGCGAAATGTTTGTACACCGCAACATTGCCAACCTGGTCGTTCCCGGCGATTTGAACGTGCTGAGCGTAGTGCAATATGCAGTAGAAGTACTTCAGGTGAAACACGTTATTATTTGCGGCCATTATGAGTGTGGAGGGGTGAAGGCGGCTATGGCAGACAAAAAACTTGGCCTGATTGATGAGTGGCTGGTCAACATAAAACACGTACAGCATAAATACCAGGACGAGCTGAACCATATTAACGATACTCAGGATCGTTTCGACCGCCTGGTCGAGCTGAACGTTCAGCAGCAGATTTTAAACCTATCCGAAACTGCCAGTGTCCAGAATATGTGGGCCACCCATCAGATACCGAGTTTACACGGTTGGGTGCTGAACCTGCGTAGCGGCCTGCTAAAAGAAGTAATAAACCGGGTCCCCTCCAATTCCGTATCCGGTCCTGCCTTTAAAACAACGCCCGTTAGTCATTAATGACGTTCTGACTACAATTTGACAAGACTAATTTCTGGAACTTTTGGCTCTCTTGTTGTTTAAGCAGACAGTCGAACCGTATCGGCTCCTGTCTAACACTCAACAGTTTCTACCGGGGCTTTCCTGCCCAAATCAATCCGTAATCCATCTGAGTAGCTACCGTATCCGTAGTATTTATTAATCCAACTTGTGCAAACCAGTTCCGGTACTCTGCCCGGCTGTAGGCGCGTCCTTTTGTCACACAGAAAAGCTGGGCTGAGTAATCTGTGACGGCCATTGGTCCATCGAGCGTATCGTTCAGAAACGAATCGTGTACCCAAAGCGTACCACCCGGACGAAGCACCCTGGCAAACCGGCTGGCCAACTGAATACAGGTTGGCGCAGGCCAGTCGTGGAAGAGACTTGCGGCTAGAAGTATATCCGTCTCCGGGAGGTTGTCCGTCAGCATATCACCGGGCAGGAAAGTCACCCGCTTCTTTATCGTTTCCGCACCTGCCCGTCCGCTTTGACTAAATTCATCCAGTAGTTCAGCGGCCACGGCAAGTACGGCCGGCCGGTCGAACACGGTAGCCGTGGCAGCAGGATTTCGGAGCAGCCATTCGTAGGTGTAGTAACCCGTACCACCAGCAACGTCGAGCAGATGACCGTTGCTCCTGGGTAGCGCAGCCGCCACCAGCGGAGCCAGGTATCGGGCACGACCCGCCAGACCCAGGGTTAGCGTGCGAGCCAGTTTCGGGTCATCCATCGGCGAAGGCGTAACTTCATCTTTCACGAATGAAACACCCTTGTGTATGTCGAGTGGTCCATCGTTCCGGAGTAGTGTAACCATGTCGATTACGCCTGGGTCATCCTTCTCCAAACCCGTGTACCCAATTAGGTTAGGGACATACTTTGCACTGACAAATTGCCCCAGTTCCGTGATGTATAGCCGACCGGCTGCATCATAAGCCAACACCCCCATAGCGCACAAAGCCGGAAAAAGCACCATAGCCGGTCGCCCATTCAGCTGGAGTCGGTAACGGAGTTCAGACAACGAGAGAGGCTTTGCACTCAGTTCCTCAAAAACGGGAATATAGTGAATCGCGGCTAATAGTAATCGGGAACCAAACATGGCACGCTGGTAGCGGGTAATGGGAGCCGGATCGGGTGGTACAGACAAGAACATAGCAGTAAATCAGCAAATAAATTTGGGAGAGCAAAGGTAATGATTACCAATACTCCGGTAAGCAGACGGGGCCTTAGCAAGCTACGATCAGGTGATTTTCGAGAAATAAAAAAGAGTAGTCAGGACAGCGTATGTAGCTTTTTGCTTTACTAGACCCAACTCAGTCATCATGACCAGCCCCGCTATTACGGCCCTCTCTCAGCGCTTTGCTTCCCTGAAGGTAGGCGTTATCGGCGATTTTGCCCTCGATCTATACTTCGATATACAGACCCGCACCGGTGAGTACTCACTTGAAACAGGCCGGGAAGTTTTCTGGGGAAGCCAACCCCGTGCATCATTGGGAGCCGCCGGTAATGTTGTGCAGAACCTGCATGCGCTGGGTGTGGAACACTGCTGGGCCATAGGATGCATTGGAGATGACCTGTTTGGGCGTGAAATGTTGCACCTGTTTCGTTCGCTGGGGGTGAATACCCAGTATATGCTACTCGCCGAGCAGTGGACTACCTGTTTGTACACCAAACCAAACCGGCAGCATCAGGAATTGAACCGAATTGATTTTGGTACCGCTAATTCCCTTACTGATCGCCTTTTTGCCAGCCTCATGGCGGGTCTGGAGCAATGCCTGCCCGATCTCGATGTATTAATCATCAATCAACAGTTTCCGAATCCTTTACTCACCGCCAACCGGGTAGCTGTACTGAATGCGTTAATAGCCCGTTTTCCCAGGGTTCGGGTGGTAGCGGATATGCGTAACGTTGGTATGCACATTCGGGGAGCCACGTTAAAAGTAAACACCGCCGAATTAGCTTATTTTTTAGGCATCGACCTGCCCGAAAATCCTGACCTGAACTGGTGTGTGGAGCAGGGAGCTGTTTTCCGAAAACAGACAAACGTTCCCTTACTGATTACGCGCGGGCAAGCCGGTATTCTATACACCGATGAGGCCGGAACGGAGTACATCGACGGTCTAGCCTTACGGGGTGAGCTGGATACTGTTGGGGCTGGCGACACTGTTGTTGCCGCCTGGGCCACCTGCATGGGAGCCGGAACCACGCCCGAACAGGGGCTGAAAATAGCCAATCTGGCCGCTGGCGTTACCGTGCAGAAACTTGGCCAAACCGGAACAGCCAGTCTGACTGAAATCCTTACCCTTCATGATGAATACCAATCCCATGCGTAACGAACTGCTTACCCATTGGCGGCAGGAATGGCAGAAGCACCTGACCCACGAATTATTACCCTTTTGGACTTCCCGCACAGCCGACTATGAACACGGCGGCTTTATTACACACTTTAACCAGTTTGGTGAGGATTCGGGCGAGGATGAAAAGTCACTCATTGCCCAAACCCGTTCCATCTACACCTACGCATCGGCGCACCGGGCAGGCTATGGTAACGGCGAGCTGGCTAAACTGGCAAGGCATGGGGTCGATTACCTGCTTACCCATATGTGGGACCACGAAAACGGCGGCTTTTACTGGATGGCCAATCGAAAAGGCGACGTACTGAATGACCAGAAAATAGTGTACGGTCAGAGTTTCGCTATCTACTGCCTGAGTGAATATACGCTGGCAACGGGCGATACGCGCGGTGTTGAGTACGCTCAAAAAGTATTCGATCTGTTGCAGAAATACGCATCGGATACCTGTTACGGCGGTTACTTTGAAATGTTCTATCGGGACTGGACACTGAAAGGACCAGGTTCAGGTGGGGGCGACCGCAAAACGCTCGATGCGCACATGCACCTGATGGAAGCCTACACCACCCTGTATGAATGTACCCGGCAACCCATCCATCGCCGGAAACTGCTGGAAATAATTGAACTACTGGTTCATAAAATAATGCATCCCGTTTATGGCACCGGCGTTCCACAGTTCTGGGCCAACTGGGAGGTAGCTCCGCAAATTAAGTTCGACATCATCTGGGGCTGGGATCGGTTTACCGAAGACGGGAGCAAACAATCGGCTGATGATAACACCAGTTATGGCCATAACGCCGAGTTTGCCTGGCTACTGCTGCACGCACTCGATGTGCTGGACATACCCCATGAAACCTACAGGGATCAACTCCTCAAATCCTTTTCGCACGCAGTCGATTACGGCGTTGACTGGACTTTTGGGGGTATTTTCGTGGAAGGTTCGCACAGTGGTGAGGTATATGACCGGGAAAAGGAATTCTGGCAGCAGGCCGAAGTGCTGATTGGTTTTCTGGATGCCTGGCGGATTTTCGGAGATGAAAAATACGGCAAAGCCTACGAAAATGTTCACCGGTTTGTGATGGACAACATGATTAACCACTCGGCAGGAGAATGGTGGCCGTTAATGACCCGGCAAGGTGTACCCATCTGGACACACATGAGCCATTCCTGGAAAATAAACTACCACACCGTACGCTCGGTTATTCAGTCGATCAAACGGATTGATCGGCTGTTGGCTATTGAATAACGCGTGGAGTAATTCTCATTAATCGAAAAAACAATGTAGGCTACCAGGTCTATCTGTCTCGTTCAGACCACCCCCAATATTTCATACGTCAGTTTATTGAACGTAGCTACCTCCCCTACTTTCCGCCCTGCCAATGCAATGGCAATAGGTGAGCCGGACGATACGCCAAAATAAGCAGCGTCATCAAGTAACAGTTTACCCGCACCAATGCTGATAAAATACCCACCTCGATTGGTTGTGACAATACTCCCCGGCTGAACGGATTCGTAGGTTTTATCAATCACAACCTGTTGAAGGTCACGTTTCAGTTGCAAAGCACCTGCCAGGAGTTGAGCGTTACGGTCGCGTTCGAGCTGAGCCATGGCACGGCCTGTTTCATACTTATCGCCCGCACTGCTTTTCGATTCGGAGTTTGCCGCTTCCTGTGCGGCTTCCATCGCTTGCCGGGCCGTATCAATCCGTTGTTGTACGTATTGCTGACAAAGACTGAAAAGGGCAGCTTTGGTATTCTGATTTATTTCTAGCACGTTATAGATTTCCTTTTTTCATCTCTTTAACCGCAAAATCGGCCGCCCGTGCGGTGAGAGCCATAAAGGTAATGGATGGATTTTGTGAACCAGTCGAGGTCATGGCCGCTCCGTCGGTAATGAACACATTTTTCACGCTGTGAAGCTGGTTGTGCGCGTTGAGCAACGATGTCTTCGGGTCGCGACCCATGCGTACTCCGCCCATTTCGTGAATATCAAGACCAGGATTTCGATGATCATCGTAGGGCTTGATGTTTTTACAGCCCGACTTATCCAGCATTTCAGCGCCCTGCTCCAGAAAATCGGCCATCATTTTCAGGTCGTTATCCGTATAGTCAATGTCCGTTACCAATTGCGGAATACCCCAGGGATCTTTCTGATCGGTACTGAGCCGAACGTGGTTTTCGTAACGCGGAACGGTTTCAGCCTGCATCATCATAAACACATGCCAGGGACCGGGGTCGCTCAGGTTATCCTTAAAATCGGCGCCGAAACCAGCTTGTGCATTACCGCGTTGCCAGCCTCCACGGGCCGCACTAAACGCGACCATATAACCCCGCTGAAAATCCATCTCCTGCTTCCGAACATTTCTAAAATTGGGCATAAACGCCGTAGTGGGTCGTCGTCCATAATAATATCCGTCGGCAAAACCTTCATAATCGGCCACAATGTTACCCCTGTAGTTATGGAAGGCTATATAGCGCCCTAACAGGCCATTATCATTTCCCAATCCATTTGAAAAACGGTTAGAAGTAGAGTTAAGGAGAACAAGGTTGGTGTTCAGACAGGCGGCATTCACGAATATAACTCGGGCATAGTACTCCGTCATTTGCTTTGTATGCGTATCGATCACCCGAACACCGGTTGCCCGTTTCTTTCCTTCATCGTAGATAATCGAATGCACCACAGAATCCGGGCGCAGAGTCAGTTTGCCCGTCTTGGCAGCCCAGGGAATAGTAGATGAGTTACTGCTGAAGTACCCTCCATACGGGCAACCCCGGTAGCACAAGTGCCGGGCCTGGCATTGTGCCCGGCCCTGGTCGTAGTGAATTTGTTTGGGTTCGGTCAGGTGGGCACATCGCCCTATAATCACGTTTCGGTCCTGGTAGCTTTCGGCTACCCGTTTCTGAATGTGTTTTTCTACACAGTTCAACTCCCAGGGTTTCAGAAACTCACCATCGGGCAGCGTTTCCAGTCCATCTTTGTTACCGCTGATACCCACAAACTTTTCGACGTAGCTGTACCAGGGCGCAACATCTTCGTAGCGAATAGGCCAGTCGACGGCGGCTCCATCGCGGGCGTTGGCTTCAAAATCGAACGTACTCCATCGCTGCGTTTGCCGCGCCCAAATCAGCGACTTCCCGCCCACCTGATACCCCCGAATCCAGTCAAAGGGTTTTTCCTGTACGTATGGATGTTCGGCATCTTTCACGAAGAACTGCTGGGTTGCTTCATCCAGTGCATAGCACTTGGTCGCAATCGGATTGGCCTGATCGAACGCTTCGGGCATCCGGTTGCGGTGCGGAAACTCCCACGGGTTTTGGGTAGCCGTTGGGTAATCGACAATGTGCCGAACATCACGCCCACGCTCCAGCACGAGCGTACGCAATCCTTTGCCACACAGTTCTTTCGCTGCCCAGCCTCCACTAATACCGGAGCCGATTACAATGGCATCGTACGTTCGGGCCGCTTTAGCATCGCCATTTATATTCATGTTTGTTTGTTCTTTCACTATAAACATAACCAATGATTTATATCGCTCAAAATCCCAGTTTGATACAACGGAAGCGAAGCCATCAATTCATATTGATTTTGAACAGGCAACCGTATCTTTATAGTCGTTCAGAAACCCTGTTCAAAACGGCTTTTTTTATGGAATCAACGGTTAGTTCATCCCTTCCTGTCCCCCTGCATCCGGGATTGCCCGTGGTGGGTAATACCTTTTCATTTCTGCGCGATCCACTCGGTACGTTGCAAACAGCACAACGTCAGCGGGAGCGCCTGGTGCATTTTCGTATCGGTGGCAGGCATCAGTACCTGGTTTTTCGGCCGGAAGACGTCAAATACATCCTGCAGGAAAACAACCGGAATTATGGCCGGTCACCCGCTTTCGAGGTATTAAAGATTTTCCTGGGGAATGGCCTGCTCACCAGCGAAGGTGATTTCTGGCGACGGCAACGGCGACTGGCCCAACCGGCCTTTCACCGGCAAAAGCTGGCAGCCCTGGCGCAAACGATGGTTGACGAAACCACAACCTGGATTGACGAACTGAAACACCTTAACCGACAACAGCCCGTCAATATTTCTCAGGCGTTTATGGATGTGACCATGCGAATCGTCTGTAAAACCCTGTTCGGTTCCGACGTTATTGGCAAGTTGGATGGGCTATCGTCGGCACTCGACACGCTTAATTACATGGCGAATGACCGGATGCTGTCTATCATTCGATTTCCTCTAAACTGGCCAACACCAGCTAATGTCCGCTTTCGAAACGCTGGAACGCTGGTCAATTCCTTTATTTACAATGTCATTGACCAGCGCCGGCAACAGGCGGACGATAGTGATGATTTGCTCGGGATGCTGCTGGCGGCCGAAGACGGGGAAACGGGCGAGCGCATGTCTGACCAGCAACTGCGCGACGAATGCGTAACGCTGTTTGCCGCCGGTCATGAAACCACATCCGTCTCCATGGCCTGGACACTTTACCTGTTAAGTCAGAATCCAGCTGTATTGACTAAAATCAAGGCTGAAAGCAGGGCGATACTGGGCGATGTGGCTAGTCCGTCGCCCCATGTGTTTCGGTCACTAACTTACACGATGCAGGTTATTCAGGAATCCATGCGGCTCTATCCACCCGCCTGGATTATGAGTCGTCTGGCGCTGCATGATGACCATCTTGGTCCTTACACGATTCCGGCGGGTGCTACCGCCCTTATCTCCCCTTACTTACTCCACCGCGATCCCGTCAACTGGCCTGATCCCGAACGGTTTGACCCGGATCGATTTGCGCCAAATGGCCCAAGTGAGCAGCTTCACTCCTATGCTTATCTGCCCTTTGGAGGTGGCCCCCGTTTATGCATTGGTAACCAGTTTGCCCTGATGGAGATGCAGATATTACTGGCAATGCTGGTCCGTGAATTCGATATTCAACCGACAGCTAATCAGCGGATTACCATGAAACCGTTGATTACGTTACGGCCTGAACAACCGGTTCGGGTAACATTACGGTAACACTGAAATTATATTATAGAAAGAACTTTACCAGTCGCCCAGCCCTGCTTTATTCAGAAGAACAACGTTATCAGCACCTTATCTTAGTTAGTACAGCAATCAGTGACAAACGGACTTGCACCTTTCGTAGAGTGCCTTGACTTTGTGGTTCATAAAGCCAAACTTAGGCAGTCCATTGATGTTCTTCGTATCAATTCACTTAAAACGCGACACAATGAGACTACAAATGCACGCCGTTAAGTTCACGGCAGATCAGAGCCTGTTAGATTTTATCCAGGCCAAACTTGATAAGTTAGACACATTCCACGACCGAATTATTAGTGGCGAGGTGTTTCTAAAACTAGAAGGCGCCGACTCCAATAAGGTCAAAGACAAAGTAGTTGAGGTTAGACTACTGTTGCCGGGCAAGGAGTTATTCGTCAAAGAACAAGACAAAAGCTTTGAATGCGCAACGGACCGAATAATGGATGTGTTGAAAGACAAACTCGTTCGGTTTAAACAAAAGCGCAACAATATATCCAGTCCAGCCATTACGGAAGCTAAATCACAGGTAGATGTAGAGGATGAGATTTATGAATCGGATGAGTTGTAAGGGAATCTAATAAATCCCGTAAAACTGAAAGCCACTCCAAACGGAGTGGCTTTCGCTATTTTCAACAATAATGTAGCCTAATCTGTTGTCGATTTACAGGCCAAAAGCAGCTTTTATCTTATCAACAAAATCCAGCTTTTCCCAGGTGAACAGTTCAACTTCCAGTTCAATCGTCTGACCATTTGAACCAAAGGTTTTCTTTACCACTTCGTTTTTACGGCCCATGTGGCCATAGGCGGCTGTTTCCGAGTAAATAGGGTTACGAAGCTTGAGCCGCTGCTCGATAGCGTAAGGGCGCATATCGAAGATTTCACTCACTTTCTCCGCAATAGCACCATCGTGCATATCCACCTTGGCCGTGCCGTAGGTATTCACATACAAACCACACGGCTTGGCAACACCAATGGCGTAAGATACCTGAACCAACACCTGATCGCACAGGCCGGCGGCAACCAGATTTTTGGCAATGTGCCGCGTCGCATAAGCCGCCGACCGGTCTACTTTAGACGGGTCTTTACCCGAAAAAGCACCACCACCGTGGGCACCTTTTCCGCCGTAGGTATCTACGATAATTTTACGACCTGTCAGCCCTGTATCACCATGAGGGCCACCAATAACGAACTTGCCGGTTGGGTTGATGTAGTACGTGATGGCACCATCGAATAAACCCTGTAGTTCGGCTTTCTGAGCGGCTTTTACGCGGGGAATCACAATATTGATGATGTCCTTTTTGATTTTAGCCAGCATCGTTTCATCATCAGCGAAGTCATCATGCTGGGTCGATACAACAATCGTATCGATACGGATAGGCTGATCATCATCTGAATATTCAATCGTCACCTGCGATTTGGCATCAGGCCGCAAATACGGCATCAGATCGCTCTCATTGTTGCGAATCTGTGACATCTCCCGCAGGATGGCATGGGCCAGATCAAGCGGCAGGGGCATGTAATTATCAGTTTCGTTGGTAGCGTATCCAAACATCATCCCCTGATCACCCGCACCCTGAGCGTTAGCTTTCGACTCGAAGTCGTCTTTGACAGACTCCCGATCAACGCCCTGGTTAATATCGGCCGACTGATCATGCAGGGCCGAGAAAATACCACACGAGTTAGCCTCAAACATGTATTCGCTCTTGGTATAGCCTATTTTGCGAATTACCTCACGCGTAATTTTCTGAACATCCAGATAGGTGTCGGTTTTAATCTCGCCAGCCAGCACAACCTGGCCCGTTGTAACGAGTGTTTCGCAGGCTACCTTGCTGGAAGGATCAAACGCCAGAAAGTTATCAATTAATGCGTCGGAGATTTGATCAGCGACTTTGTCGGGATGTCCCTCAGAAACAGACTCGGAAGTGAAAAGATAAGGCATTTCGCTTTGCGTATAGCTTGATTTTAAACCGCAAAGCTACGAGTTTATGAGCAAGGGTCAAGTGATGAATTGATACCTTGTTTACTAACCGAATAATTTACGGCGCATCACATCAAAAAATGCGACAATAAATGGCCATTTGGGCATGGTGGCAAACAGCCGAAGTTCTTCAACAAAACGCGTGTCTTCGTCTAAAAAGGTAAAAACACGACCTGGATTTCTCGTGTACACTCG
The DNA here is from genome assembly GCF_000374085.1 of Spirosoma spitsbergense DSM 19989. GTDB lineage: Bacteria > Bacteroidota > Bacteroidia > Cytophagales > Spirosomataceae > Spirosoma > Spirosoma spitsbergense. The sequence goes on from NZ_KB893433.1 coordinate 59,916, forward strand.
GGTAAAAATATCATCGGCAGGGTGACGATGTTTCTCCAGTACATTCAGAAAAATACTATCATACAGCAAAAAACGGCGTTTGAACCAGGGCACGGACCGATGCGGTTTACCAGTAGCCGCCAGGTTCTGTACAATACGCTGCAAATACCGTTGGGTACGCTGAAACGTGTACCCCGAAGAAGGCTTGGTAAAGCCGCCCGATGTGCCAATGCGAACGATATGCCTGGAGGGGTTCTCCCGCGTCGGCTCATCCGACATCGGGATAATTCCATACTCGGTATCATAAATACGATACGTACCCACATCCAGAAACCGGTCGATATACTGGCGCAATTCGGTTTCGTATTCGGCATCGGTCAGGAGTTTGTCGTTAAAGAGCGTAAACTCAACTAAAGCCGTTTTTTCGTCGAAAGGCAGCACATACAGAAAACGGCAATCGCCGTGTTGCTCAATCCGAAAGTCCATGATTTCGGGTTGAGCCGGGTTGAAACAAGGTTTTTCTGTGGTAATAAACCAGCCTTTAAAATGTTGCAGCAGATTATGATTTTCGGGCTTGTTCAGTTGTAGCGGAAATGTACTATCAAACACGTAATCGGCAATATATGGCTCATTCTCAGCAATCACAAAAGCACCCTGTGGCGTGTCTTTAATCCGTTCGATGGTAGCTTGTTTTTGCTCGATATTCGGATATTTGGCCAGTTCTGCTTTCACAAAGTCGTAGAAGTCGATACCACGCAGCATTTTGTACTGATATGATCCCATACCCAGTTGACCGGCATAGGTAGTGCCATGAAAGCTAACATCGTTCCAGGTTTTATACAGAATGGCCTCAAAAGGACTGGGTTTTCGCTCCCAAAAACACCAGGTCCGGTCATTACGGTCCTTTGGCTCCCGGTCTAGAATAAGAATACTACGGTCACGCAACGATGACTGACTTACGTAATAAGCCAGACTTAAGCCTGCCATGCCCCCGCCGGCAATGATGAAGTCGTATTTTTTCATGCAGTAAAGAAAAAGTCCGGACTCCCGGTCCGGACTCGCTTCTTTAAATAACAGCTTTAAATAACAGAAATGTTTATTTGTTTTTAAGTGTCTGTAACGAGTGTCATACGTTCACGTGCTTCTCGGCGTGGTAGCTCGACCTGACCAGGGGTCCTGATTCCACGTACTTTAACCCGCGCTTCAGACCTTCTTCTTTATACGTAGCAAATGTTTCGGGGTGAATCCATTCGATGACTTCGTGGTGCATCTTGGTCGGTTGCAGGTACTGACCCAGGGTAAGAATATCGAGTCCGTTACTGACCAAATCGTCCATCGCCTTAAACACTTCCTCCGGCGTTTCGCCCAGACCAAGCATGATCCCCGATTTTGTTCGTTGACCGTAAGCCTTAGTTCGGCGAATCTGCTCCAGGCTCCGTTCGTAGCGGGCTTGTGGGCGTACACGACGATACAGCCGCTCTACAGTCTCCATATTGTGCGAAACAACCTCCTGCCCAGCCGAAATCATTCGTTCGAGGGCTTCCCAGTTTCCCTTTGTATCAGGAATAAGGGTTTCGATGGTGGTATTGGGCGATGCTTCTTTGATAAGCCGGACGGTTTGGTACCAGATTTCGGCTCCCCGGTCTTTTAGTTCATCCCGGTTCACAGAGGTAATAACCGCGTGTTTAACCTTCATCAGGACAATGGCTTCAGCCACGCGACGGGGCTCGTCGGTATCATATTCGTTTGGCCGACCGGTGGCCACCGCACAGAACGTGCAGCTACGGGTACAAACATTGCCCAGAATCATGAATGTAGCGGTACCAGCGCCCCAGCATTCGCCCATATTTGGGCAGTTACCGCTCTCGCAAATTGTATGTAACTTGTGCTCATCAACCAATTTGCGGACTTTGGCGTATTCTGGTCCAATGGGCAATTTCACACGTAACCAGTCAGGACGTTTTCTTCGTACAGGACCCGCATCGATGGAGGTGCCGCTTTCCGAGGTGCGGCTATCCGACTGGCTCATTTGTCCCTGAGAGGGTATTATGGGTAATTCAATCATAGCTCCTCAATCCTTTTCAGCAAAATTCGTTTTTCGCCCGTAAAGTTCAGGAAACGGTCAAAGAGTTAGCCAGTCAATGAGTTGGTCAGACAACCAGTTGGGCTAAAACTTACGTCAGCTATCAGCCAACTAACTGGCTGACTGTTTTATTTTTTGCTTCCGAAAAATAAGGTGATGTAAGCGGAGGTGAAGAAACTTCGGTTTCCGTCTGAACGGTTACCATTGGGGCTGTTATTGGGAATAATAACAATTTTATTCGGAAATGCTTCGGCCAGAAACCCCACTTCTACCCCAGTCGTGTTGGCTCTGAAAGCACTGAGTTCAAAACTTAATGCCGCTTTTACGTTTAACCCAACGGTTAGTTTGGACTCACCCAAGCCCTGGAAGAACCCACCCGCCCCGGTAATTACCTCGCCTGTGGGAGTAGTAGACCCATTCAACTGTGAAACTGGCACATTCCGGGATGTATTACCAGAGGTTACTTCTACATAGTAGGGCTTAATGATACCCAGCGAAGGCCCGGCAGCCAAAATTCCACTAACGGCAATACCTTCATCACTATTACGCTGGAATAACCGTACCTCCCGACCGTATTGCGGGCGGAGGACAAACAAATAATTTTCCTTGCCGTCAATGTAGCGTGACCCGATATTATTCAGGGATGATTGAATTTCTTTGGGGTGCTTTACATTCACCAGTTCAACGCTGAGGTAACTATACTGAGGCATTCCCAAAAGCGTACCCGGTAGCAGTTTAGCTTTTCGAAAAGAAAAGCCGCCAACAATACCCGAATTCGTATTCGTAAGCAGGCCGAATGTGGTCACCGTTGGGTAGTTATCATCCTCGACATCATTGTTTTGTGCATTGGAAATTTGCCCTGACAATAACAGGTAACCAATCGTAAATCCAAGTAATCTGTATAGTGTTCGCATTGCCGTAAAATCCTGAATTAAAGCTACTCAATTTTACTATTATTCACAAAATCCACTCTCACAATTAGTGTAACTACTCCATTATTCATATGTTTGAACCCAATTAATCAAGTCAGTCAGTTGGCCAGATAAGCAGTTAGCCTAACACCTGCGTCAGCTGGCAACTGACCAACTCACTTTGTTCTATGGCAACGATTCACATCGATTACCTGGGTGGGCTGCGTACCGATTGTGTACACCTACAATCCGGCACCCATATAAACACGGATGCCCCGACAGATAATCAGGGCTTAGGCGAAGCCTTTTCGCCTACTGATCTGGTAGCCAATGCGCTTGGTACCTGCATCATAACAACCATGGCTATTTTTGCCCGGCGGGAAAACATCGATTTGAACGGTAGCCAGTTGGACGTAACGAAAGTAATGACCAGTCAGCCACCCCGACGCATTGCCCGTATTGACATAGACCTGGTTCTACGTGCCAGTCACAGTGGTACACCTTTTATTCCTGAACAAGCTACCCGAACCCGGCTGGAAACGATTGCTCACACCTGCCCTGTTGCCATTAGTCTCCACCCCGATATCGAGCAGAAAGTGAGTCTTCGCTGGGAAGAAGATGTAATAGCCTGACTACTCTCTTTACCAAAATAGCAGCGCATCAGGGAGTAGCGGCCAACTTCTTTTTTCGTTTTTGATGCCATTGCTTAACATCTGCCACCAGGTTTTCGAGGAAAAAGGATGGTCCAACCGATATATATAAGCCTGTGTAGTTAATCTGACTATCGGGAATATCCTTTTTAAGAATAAACCGATAGCCTGTCAGCACATTTACGCCAAACCAGTGTATTGGTCGAAACCAGCGAATGGGTGGAAACTGATAACTGGCGGAGAGCCCTATCCCCAATGGAAGAAATATTCCTCGTGCCACTTCGTACTTGTTGGCCTGGTCATCACTGCGTTCGTAGCGCGAATGGCCATAGCCAAACTCAATTGGCATACTTATTTCGAAGGCATTCCGGCGCAACAGGTAGCGTTCATAGTAAACCGTAGCAATGCGTAGATGGCGCGTAACTGATTCTGATGTGCCCGGTAGTAGACCTGGTATATCGAGACGCTGGTTAACAAAATAAAACCCTGCGCCCGCTTTAAAACTGGACACCCGACCACTTCCGAGCGCCGGGCGTTTACGCTGGGCGGGAAACAGAAAACCAGCGCGCAAACCATAAACACTCACGGGAACCCGTCGATTATCTTCAGTACGGGTATCATTAAAGAAGAAAAACCGCTGGTCTGTCGAAGCCGAAAACGTTAGTGAATTGGGGTTACTACTGTGGGTGGTTTCGACCGTCGGAGCAGTAGGTGTTTCAACATCCATGGCAGACTGAGCAGAAGCACATGTACTAAAACTCAGATAAAGACAACTCATACAGAGTCCGCCTAAAATCCACTTGAATTGCATGAGTTGGCTATCATTTATACTCCTATTAACAATGGATGGGCTAAATGGTTGGACAGGGCCACTTCATGGCCGGTTACTTACTACCAAACGTCCATCCGCATCCAGTTCTTCATATAGAAAGGCTACCTTAGATAAATGCAATCTTTAAGCGTAGTATTGTGCACCTTACAACCCACCAACTAATTTCCAGCAGGTGTTCACTTGCCTACTTTACACAATTAATTCTTGTAGTTTTCCTATCCGGTAACGTTACCGGGAACGCTTGCATGAAAAAAACCAGATAAAATATTGGTTATATCTAATTTTATGCTCAACATTATAATTGAATTTCGATAGAATCCAGTAACATGGCCAAAGAATATATCAAAGAATTATCCATAATTAAACGCTTCTCACCAACGGTAGTTCTCGAGGAAGGATAAACTTTATAGTGAGTAGAAACCCTTAGAATAGTGGCTTTAGTCGGCACGAACTAGTCATACACCGTGTCAAATAAGCCATACTCTGCCTATAGCGTTGAGGAGCTTGCCCTCGATGACCTTTTTGTTCGTTGGGTACAATATCCCGACGACGACGAGGTGGAGGCTTATTGGCAAAATTGGTTAGACCAAAACCCAGAATGTGTTGAAACGGCTGAAACGGCTCGCAGGTTGATTAATGAAGGGGGCCGACCTATATCACTAGCCTTATCGACAGATGAAGCTTCGTCACTTTGGGGCCGAATTCGGGAATCGTTACAAACGCTGGAAGATTTACGCCCTTTACAAGCCGATGTAAGAGCGGTTATTGGATGGTGGTATTTTATCCGGACGGTAGCGGCTTTACTGGGAGTAATACTATTGGTTGGCTGGGCACTCTGGATGCAGTACGGTCCTGATCAAAACGTCTGGACGATTAGTACACCGGCCAATCAAACAAGAGAAATCCGGTTGCCAGACAATTCACTCATGACCCTGCATCCGAATAGTACGGTTCGGTACGCACGCCGATGGGCCGATGAAACACCCAGGGCCGTATGGCTAAAAGGAGAAGCTGATTTTTCGATTACACACCGAAATGATACCTCTTCCTCCCGATTATTTCGGGTTCATCTGCCCGATTTTACCATAGAAGCTGTAGGAACGGCCTTTCGGGTGCGGCAGAATCCAACGGGCACACGGGTGGCACTGGCTTCCGGACAATTGAATTTACTATTTAAGCAACAGAAACCTATTCAACTTAAACCTGGCGATTCGATTGAAGTAGCCAGTGGTTTAGCTAAATATTTACCTTAACAATTAATTCTTACTTATACCTACAATGCAAACAACAATTACTCATTTTTCACGGCGGTCGTGGCTCCCAATGCTTGGTCTGACAGCGCTCACGCTAGTCGGTCAGCCAGCATTCAGCGCGCCACCTACTGGCCGACCAATGACTGAAAACCCGAATCAGGAGCGCTCCGTAACGGGTAAAGTCCTGTCAGCCGATGACAACACGCCCTTACCGGGTGTGAACGTAGCCGTTAAAGGTACCACGCGGGGTACTACTACCGATGCCAATGGCGATTACACTATTAGTGTCCCTAACGGACAGGCAGTTCTGGTATTTTCATCGGTAGGATCTATAACCCAGGAAATTACGGTAGGTAACAAGTCTACTGTCAACGTCAAAGTTGAAACCGACACCCGCGCGCTGAACGAAGTCGTGGTAGTGGGCTATGGTACGCAGAAGAAAAGCCAGTTGACGGGTGCCATTTCGTCCATAACGCCCAAACAGATTACCGAACAGCCCATTACGAACGTTGGCCAGGCAATGCAGGGCCGGGTAGCGGGGGTGGACGTGGCGCAGTCAGGCAGTAAGCCCGGTTCGGTGCCAACCATCCGCATCCGGGGTCGCCGGTCGTTCAACGCGGGTAATGACCCACTGTATGTAGTAGACGGTATTCCACTGGCAGGTGGCTACGAGGACGTTAACCCGAACGACGTTGGCTCAATGGAGGTATTGAAAGATGCAACAGCCACCGCTATTTACGGCGCACGGGGTGCCAACGGGGTTATTCTGATTACCACCAAACGCGGGAATGCGAATGGCAAAACGACAATTAGCTACGATGCCTACGCCGGGTTTACCAATGCCTTAGATAAGGTCCACCTATTCAATGGCACCGAGTTTGCCGAATATGTCCGGGAAGCCTACCGGGCTGTTGGCAAATACAACGATACCAATGGCAATCCGGTACCCACTGGTGTAGCCGACACCTATGCCGATTCGAAAGTCGCCGTTTTAGGTGGTGACCCAAACGTGGCTGCTGGCATTGCGGCCGGACGAAACAGCGACTATCAGTCGCTAATACTCAAGCAGGGTTTCCAGACTAACCATTCGCTTGGTATTCAGGGCGGCACCGATAAAACGCAGTTCTATCTATCGGCGGGCTTTTTTCAGGATAAAGGTATCCAGCCCACACAGGATTTCACTCGGTATACACTACGCGCCAACGTCGACCATCAGCTTAACAAGTTCATCAAGGTTGGGCTTTCAGCCTACATGATGTACAGTGTGCGTAATGGTAACAGCCTGAATCCGTATCAGTTGACACTTCAGCAAAACCCGCTCGGCAGGCCCTACGACGATAACGGCAACCTGATTTTTTCACCAACCAATGACGCACTGCTGACCAATCCACTCGCCGAAATCGTGCCGGGGGCGCAAATTGATGAACAAAAACACTACCGCATTTTTAACAGCATCTACGCACAGGTAAAAATAATGGACGGCCTGAATTACCGGGTCAATTTCGGTCCTGATTTCACCATCGACCGGTCGGGGCGTTTTGTTGGTTCACAAACCAATTCCCGCAAAGGGGGCGATCCGCAGGCATCCGTCAGCAACGGATTTAACTTCAACTACACACTGGAAAACGTCCTGACGTACGACAAAACGTTTGGCGATCACACCATCGGTATTACGGCACTGCAATCCATTCAGCGCAATAATTTCGACGGTAGTGGTATCAATGTGCAGGGCGTTCCGGCTGAGACACAACAGTTTCAGAATGTAGGAAATGCCAGTCTGGTACTCGGCGTAAACAGCGGGCTGGTGCAGTGGACCATTAACTCGTTCATGGGACGGGTCAACTACGGCTACAAAGACAAGTATTTAGTGACAGCTACCCTGCGTCGGGACGGCTCAAGCCGGTTTGGTGAAAATACCAAATACGGTAACTTCCCCGGCCTTGCAGTTGCCTGGAACATTGCCAACGAAAACTTCATGAAAAGCATTAGCTGGGTCGACCTGCTGAAAATCCGGGCCAGCCGGGGGTCGGTAGGTAACCAGGCGGTATCTCCCTATCAGACGCAGGGTCTGCTTGGCCGCACGGTCTATGCTTTTGGCACTACGCCCGCCTATGGCTACCGGCCTGCAACCATTGGTAACCCGGATTTGCGCTGGGAAACCTCAACTACTACTAACGTCGGTATTGACTTTAGTCTGTGGCGTGGTCGACTGACGGGGGCCGTTGAACTGTATCAGACCAAAACCACCGACCTGCTGCTGTCTGACCTGCTACCCACCTCGACCGGTTTCAATGACGTAACCCGCAACATTGGTCAAACCCAGAATCAGGGTCTTGAGGTGAGTCTGTCTTCGGTTAACGTCAATACACGGGGCGGCTTTAAATGGTCTACCGATGTGACGTTCACGAAGAACAACGAAAAGATTGTTTCGCTCTTCAACGGTCCGATTGATGATGTGGGTAATAAGCGGTTCATTGGCTACCCCCTGACCGAGTTTTACGACTATAAGAAGGCCGGTATCTGGCAAACTAGTGAAGCCGACGCGGCCAAGTCGTACCAAAGTGTGGTGGGGCAGATTAAAGTTCAGGATACCAATGGTGATGGCAAAATCACGGCCGACGACCGGGTATTCTTAGGTTCCGACATTCCGACCTGGAGTGGTGGTATTACCAACCGTTTCAGCTACAAAGGCTTCGACTTATCCGTCTTCGTTTACGCCCGTATTGGTCAGACTATTCTGAGCGGTTTTCACCGGGATGTTAACCAGTTGGCCGGTCGGTACCAGCAAATCAAGGTGGATTACTGGACACCCAATAACCCAACAAATGAGTTTCCACGCCCAAACGCCAATCAGGAGTTTCCAGTCTATAACTCAGCCATCGTCTACTTCGATGGTTCGTTCGTAAAAATCCGGAACATCAACTTTGGTTACACCTTCCCCGAAGTAATAGCTAACAAACTCCGGCTGCAATCGTTGCGGCTGTTCAGCAGCATTCAGCAGCCATTCATTTTCTCGTCATACCGGTCGAAGTACAACGGTGTCGATCCTGAAACCGCCAACGGTACGATTGACAACGGCGTTACCCCCGCTACCCGCGTAGTTACCTTCGGTTTAAACGTAAAATTCTAAGCATGGGCCTTCGCGTCAGTGCTGACAACTTTTTAGATTTCAAAAAATATGAAACCAATATTGTCATTAAAATCATTTCGTATTCTGGCTCTGACTGCGCTCCTGCTGAGTGGACAGGCGTGCAAGAATGTGCTGGACGAAACCGTAATCTCGGCCATTGGCAATGATTACATCAATACGCCAAAGGGCTTTGAGGATGCCAGTAAGGCCGCTTATTCGACGCTTCGGGCATTCTACGGTACCCAGGAGGGGCTGACCATGAGCGAGTACGGTACGGACATTTACCGGGCCGGGGCCGACGGGAGTTACAAAGGGTTCCACTTTTACGACACGCAATTGAACAGTTTCGTAGATATACTTTTCAACATGTGGTCGGAGCTGTACCGGGGTATCAATACCTGTAATGCTGTAATCGAACGCGCGCCAGCAGCAACCGTATCCGACGCAGTGAAAAAATCAAGGGTGGCCGAGATGAAGTTTCTACGGGCGCATTATTACTTCATTCTGGTACAGCAGTGGGGGGCCGTCGATTTGCGGCTAACCGAAACGCTGGGGCCAACAAAAGTAACGAGCCGGGCTTCGGAAGCCAATATCTACAAGGCGATTACGGCCGATCTCGAAGCGGCCATTCCTGATTTGGACCCCAAAATTCGGGCCAACGATTACGGCCGGGCTACCAAAGCCGCTGCCGAACACCTGCTGGCGCGGGTGTATCTGACCAAAGCTACCTCGTCGGCCAAAGCTGCTGACGATTATGCCAAAGCCGCGCAGTACGCCCAGAATGTTATTAAAAACTACGGTTTCAAACTGCTGCCCGATTTTGCCAGTGTCTTTCAGCAGGGTGGTGGCGAAATCAACGATGAGGTTGTCTTTGCCGTGCAATACACGGCCGATCCACTGACAAACGGGGGTGGCAACTCGTTGCACCTGTACTTTGTAATGCAGTACGACGTGCAGGCGGGCATGGTGCGGGACATCGCCAACGGTCGTCCATTCAAGCGACAGCGCCCAACTGATTTTTTGCTGGAAACCTGCTTCAAGGACCGTGTGAATGATTCGCGTTATAAGAAATCGTTCCAGGATACATGGCTGTCCAATAACCCGGGTACGTTCAATACCGCCTTTGACAACTCAAAAGCGAAAGTGACGTTTAAAGCCGGTGATACAGCCATCTTCATTCCGGGCTACGAAATGCCGCTGGCCGAACGGGCCAAGCGACCCTACCAGGTACTGGTGCCAAGTGCGTACTCAGCAGCCTTATTTCCGACGCTCAAAAAATTCCTTGACCCAAACCGCCCGGACAAAACCTACGAAGCCGGTAGCCGCGATTACTTAGCATTCCGCCTGGCTGAGACCTATCTAATGCTGGCCGAAGCACAATTTAAACTGGGCAAGACCCAAGAAGCAGTTGATGCTGTCAACGTGGTACGTCAGCGTGCAGCATGGCCGGGCAAAACAGCCGAAATGACCATTACGGCTGCCGATATGAATATGGAAATGATTTATCAGGAGCGAGCCCGCGAACTGGCTGGTGAGCAAACGCGGTGGATGGACCTGAAAAGATGGGGTAATCTAGTTGAACGAGATAAACTATACAATCCTGATGCGGCCCCGAACGTAAAAGAAATTCACAATCTACGTCCAATTCCGCAGGCCCAGATCGACCGAAGCCAGCCAGCTACAGACGGTAGCCCCGGTTTCCCGCAGAATCCTGGCTATTAGATAATAAAAGAGTGAACGAGTAAAAAACCTATCCCATGGGTTTCAACTCGTTCACTCTTTTGCTCTTTACAGTAGTAGAACAAAGGCACATTGCACTTATTCTGAGTAGTCTCGTTTAGAAAACAGTTCATTTTAACAAACATCGGTAACTATACAAATGGGTTACTACTACTTAATTACTCTCTCAGTACATCATGAACGAATCTGTTAACAGGCGCCAATTTCTGACCACAGCTGGGTTATCCACCCTTGCTCTTGCCATTGCGGCTGATACCGTGTTTGCCCGGTCAGTCATAGCCCCAGGATTAAAAATAGCCTATTCTTCCATTACGTGGGGGGGTAACGATGCTCAGGCTATTGCCGATCTGGCAGCGCTGGGGTATCATGGTATTCAGATTCGGGCCAACACCTTCGGGCCTTATCGGACTAAACCAGCCGAATTGAAAGCCCTGCTCGATCAGCATCATCTGACGCTGGCTATGTTTTCGAGCGGTAATGTCGAGATTGACCCCGCCAAAGAGCAAAGTACGATTGATACACACGTGGCCCACGCCAGCTTTGTGAAAGCACTGGGTGGTTCGGCTATTCAGTTGACTAACTCGGCCCGGCCTAAAGACCGGCTCCCGACTACGGAGGAGTTAAAGCGGCTGGCAGCCGTAATGAACGAAATTGGGAAGCAAACCGCCGATCTGGGCGTTCAGGCTACCTACCACAACCACATGCACCAACTCGGCGAAACCCCCGAAGAAGTGGACGTGATTGTGCAGGCGATGAACCCAAAATTTGTGAAACTGGAACTCGATATTGCCCACTACAAACAGGGCGGAGGTCAGCCCGAAAAAGCGGTGAAGCAATACAAAGACATCATTTATGCGCTTCACCTGAAAGACACGATGTCGCCCCTGCCCGATAATACAGACAATGCCAAAGCGTATAAATTCGTGGAACTGGGTCGGGGTAATGTAGACGTTCCAGCCGTATTCAAAGCACTGAACGATATCAAGTTTAAAGGCTGGGGAATCGTTGAACTGGACGGAGTTCCCGAAAAAAATAAAACACCAAAGGAATGCGCTGAAATCAATAAGGAGTATATCACCAAAACACTGAATCATCCTCTGTGAGTTTTGCGAATAACAGCTATGAAAAAACTACTTGTTTTCGGTCTTCTGTTGTCGGGGCTACTGGCTGCGAAAGAACCCCAAACACCCAATACGTTGACAGCCAAAGAGAAAAAAGAGGGTTGGAAACTGCTCTTCGACGGTAAGACTACTAATGGTTGGCGGGGCGCTTATAAAGATAAATTCCCGGAAAAAGGTTGGGACGTAGCCGATGGGATGTTAACCATTCAACAGTCAGACGGCTCAGAGTCGCACAGTTTTGGCGACATCGTTACAGAGGCTGAATACAGTGATTTCGATCTGATGTTCGATTTCAAACTGACCGAAGGGGCTAACAGTGGCGTTAAATATTTTGTGGCAGAAGAAAGCCCTAAACCAAAAGGATCGGCTTTCGGGCTGGAGTTCCAGGTGCTGGACGATGACAAACACCCTGATGCAAAATTAGGCCGGGATGGCGACCGTACCGTTGGTTCACTCTATGACCTGATTCCGGCCAGTGGCAAGAGAGCAAATCCGATTGGCGACTGGAATACGGGGCGCGTTGTTTCCAAGGGGCACCACGTTGAACATTGGCTAAACGGAAAAAAAGTACTTGAGTATGAACGCGGCAGTGAGAAATTCAGGGAACTGGTTGCCATGAGCAAGTACAAAGCACCCGATTACAATAAAAAAGGACGCTTTGGCGAGGCTCCAAAAGGGCACATCCTGCTTCAGGACCACGGTAACCGGGTTTATTTCCGAAACGTCAAAATCAAAACATTGTAGAGGCAACATTAACGGAATTTTGCCTCTCTGCCTATACTAACATTTTTCTACCAAGTTTGAATCATATGGAAAATCGTCGTGAGTTTATAAAAAAATCGGCAGTGGCCGGTTTGGGGCTGGCCCTGCCAACGGTGGGTATCTCGGCCAGTAGTTATAACCGGATTATCGGTTCGAATGACCGCGTTCGGGTGGGTATTATCGGCTTCTCGGACAGGTTCCGGCAGTCGCTGGCACCGGCCTTCTCCGAACATGCCAAAGCCCAGAATTTCGCTTTCGTGGGTGTTTCAGATATTTGGAGCCGCCGTCGCGATGAAGCGGACCAGTACCTGAAAGGAAAAGGGCTCAACGATAGCTCTTTTTTCAAAGCCCGCAACAACGACGAACTCCTGGACCGGAAAGATGTCGATGCCGTCATCATCTCGACCGCCGACTTTCAGCACGCCCTACATTGCGTAGCTGCCGTTGAATCGGGCCGGGATGCTTACTGCGAAAAGCCCTTCGCCGAAGCCCTGGACGATGCCCGAAAAGCCGTTAAAGCCGTAGAAAGTTCAAAGAAAATTGTACAGGTTGGTTCGCAACGCCGGTCTGCCCCCAATTATCACCAGGCCAATGATTTTATCAAATCCGGCAAATTCGGCGATATTACGATGGTCGAAATGACCTGGAATGTGAACCAGCCCGGCCGGTGGCGTCGGCCCAAGCTGGTCTCTGAGATCCGCAAGGAAGATACTGATTGGGATCGGTACCAGCTCAACCGCCCCAAAACGGCCTGGGATCCCCGCAAGTACCTCGAATTCCGGTTATTTTATCCGTACTCATCGGGTATTCCCGGCCAGTGGATGTCGCACCAGATTGATACCGTACACTGGTTCAGCGGACTGGATCATCCCCGGTCAGTAGTGGCCAATGGGGGTATTTATAGCTGGAAAGATGGCCGCGTGAACCCCGATACCTTCACGGCTGTATTTGACTACGGCCCGGACAATGATAAAACCAAAGGTTTCCAGGTGCTCTACTCCTCCCGTATGAACAACGAAGCCGGTGGGGTGAAGGAATATTACTATTCGAACGGGGGCATGATTAACCTCGACACGAACAAAATTTCGCCAGAAGGTGGACTCGAAGCCAAATACGCCAAAGACATGAACATGCAGGCCAACCTGTTGCCAACCATGTCACTCGGCGAAGCGGCCAAAATGGAAACATCGGCCAATACCGGCGGTGATCCAATGACCTCCTTACACATGCTTAATTGGATGGAGTGCGTACGCAGCCGTAAAGAGCCCAATGCCCCTGCCCGCGTTGGCTTTAATCACTCCGTAGCGAACATCATGGCCACTACGGCCCTGCATACCGGTAAGCGCGTTACATGGGATGCCACAAAGCAGGATATGGTGATTAGCTAAGTGAATGATGGGTTATAACTAATGAATGATGCCTCTTCTGAGCACATTCATTAGTTATAACCCATCATTTTTTCAGTAACTCCGCGCCTATCTGGCAACTCAGGCATTTTTTGACGGCGCAAAATTCGTTGTGAAGTTCAATGGCAGCCTGCGAATCGAAAGCCGTTCGGATACCCAGCCCCAGGGTGTTCCATTTATCTATCAGGTGATTTTTTTCGGCTGGTAACTGCTCCAGCAAGCTAACAGCCCGGTCAATATAAGCCGGTTCTCCCCGGTGATGGGCGTAGGCCGCCAGTAACGGTACCACGGTATTCACCACAATATTCTCAGCCGATGTCTGGCCCAGTGCCGGTGCTGCTTTATCCGTCGTTTTTCCAAACCGATAATGTGATTGCCAGTAAGCTGACGGCTGTACCTGCAAAACGGCTAGAAGTGTTTCGGTATCTGTTGTACCGGCAAAAAGTGAGAATAAACTACCCTGATTAGTCAATAAACGGGCCAGTTGAGCCAAACGGAGTGTTGGGAAATTAGCAGGTCGTAACCGTCCCCATTTCCAGGCATGGGCTTCTAACTGCCGGTCAGCAAGGGAATATTTGACGGCCAGAAACCGATACTCACGCTGTATCATGGCTATGTACTCATCGGATTCATCCAGGGCCAGCAAGCCAGCGGTACCAAACAACAGGGCCTCTACCTGATGCAGGGCATCCCGGTGTTTCATGATAGCTTTCAGCGGTACCGCCCTGCTGAGCTGTTCCATAGGATCCGCATTGACCTTAAACCCCATGTTTATGGCCAGCATTCGGTAGGCTGTTTCTTCCCAGTCGCCATTTGTTTGCTCAAATACGCGCCGAACAGCCATTGCTTTTCGTTCGAGTCGTTGTAGCATAGCCTTATCCAGCATGGATGTGAGACGCAGGGGTGACACAGACCTGAATTGCCCGGCACATGGGATAATATCCACCGAATCATTCAGTGCATGATACCGATCCAGCAATGCCACGTCGGTAAGGGGGCTCAGTTCGAGCGTTGGCAGCGGTGTTCCATTGGTACGATCTACCCGACGGCCATTGGTGGCCCGATCATCCTGCCATACAACATGCAGAATCACATTATCGTAAGCCCGGTCATGCTGGTGACGGTGGGAGAGCCAATCCGACGTGCGGCCGTGCATTTCTACCGTACCTACCCATTCTACCTCATTGATCAGCAAACGGGCATGGGTGAAATCAGGTCCGGCATCATAGTTTCTGAAACCCGTATGCAACACCTGTATCGCGTCGCCATCCGTAGTGGCAAGGCTGGTCTTATTGAAGTACTGGTACTGCCAGATGAAATACAGGAACGATTCGGGCACGGAGCAGCTAATGTGTCATTAAAAATAAATAATGTACAATTATCTGCAATAACCATCATAAAGCCAACTAATTAGCTTATTGCTTTAGATTATCCATTCGGGGTCGCCCATGCGGTTTATTTTTTGTTCTCCATCATTTCTAACTGTTCCGCCATTTCTGCCTGTAAACGCCGGGCTTCTGCGCGAGCCTGTCCTGCAAAATCAGGCCCGCTGGATGCGTACAGAATACTTCTGGAAGCATTTACCAGCAATCCTCCGTCGGGGGTGAGTCCGTAACGGGATACATCGGCCAGCGATCCTCCCTGGGCTCCTATGCCCGGCACAAGCAGGAAATTTCTGGGGGCTATTTCCCGAATTCGCTTCAGTTCCTTTGCCTGCGTAGCGCCTACCACAAACATAAGTTTTTCAGGATCGGCCCAGGTTTGAGCCTGTCCGATAACCAGCTCGAAAAGTTCCCGGTCGTCTACCGATTGCCGCTGAAAATCTGCACTACCTGGGTTTGAGGTCAGTGCCAGTAAGATAACCCACTTACCCGCGTAGTTCAGAAAAGGCAGTACAGAATCATGGCCCATATATGGAGCTACCGTCACAGCATCGAAGGTCAGACCCGCAGCCGTGGGGTCGAAGAACGTACGGGCGTACAAATCCGATGTATTACCGATATCACCCCGTTTTGCATCGGCAATGGTGAAGATAGCTTTGGGGATGTACTCCACTGTTTTCTGAAGGCTTTCCCAACCACGAGGCCCCTGCGCTTCGTAGAAGGCAATGTTGGGTTTATAGGCCACAGCCACATCGGCAGTAGCGTCGATTATGGCTTTGTTGAAAGCGAAAACGGGATCGGATTCCGTAAGCAGATGAGAAGGGATTTTACGGATGTCAGTATCCAGACCGACACAGAGGTAAGACTGCTTTTGAAAAATCTGATGGGTCAGTTCCTGGTAAGTCATGCGAAATCGTGTAATCAAAAACCTAAAATGATTAGGCCAAAAGTACGACTTACGGTATTGGTTTCATAAATTTGCCTAAAGACACGTAACTAACTTCTATGCAATTCCGGCAAACAGCCATTGAGGGCCTAATTGAATTGATTCCACGCGTATTTGAGGATGAACGAGGCCATTTTTTCGAATCGTATAACAAACCGCTGTTCGTATCCTTAGGCTTGCCGATGGATTTCGTACAGGACAACCAGTCTTTTTCGGTTAAAGGTGTTTTGCGGGGGTTACACATGCAGAACGAACCGTTTGCTCAGGGAAAACTGGTGCGGGTTATCAGCGGTCAGGTTCTGGATATTGCCGTTGATCTTCGGCCTGACTCACCCACCTTCGGTCAGTACGAAACCTTTTTGCTGGATGCCAAGCTGGCTAACATGGCGTATATTCCGGAAGGTTTTGCGCACGGATTTGTGGCACTGGAAGACAGTGTGTTCAGCTACAAATGCACGAATGTATATAACAAAGCGGCCGAATCGGGCATTATATGGAATGACCGCGACCTGAATATCGACTGGGGCGTTAAAGACCCCATTGTTTCGGAGAAAGATCAGGAGTTGAAGACCTTACGGGAGGTAATGACTCAGTCAGTCGTTTAAGGCATCCAGGACGATTTTAGCCTGCTATTCTGGCTTACTTCACTTCTCGTACATCTCTTCCAATACTTTACGACCTACTTTCCGGGCTGACAATGGATTCTGCCCGGTTACCAACCGTTCGTCAACTTCGATGTAGGGTAGAAACGGAATAAGACTCTTACTATACAGTGCATTTTTCTGCCGTAAGGCATCCTCAAGCAGAAAAGGCACCTCCCCATCCAGCCGAACAAGTTTTTCTTCCGTATTGGAGAAACCCGTTATCTGACGATTTTTTACCAATAAACTCCCGTCAGACAGCGTAATGTTGAGCAGGGCACTTACACCGTGACCAACGGCGGCTACCATACCCCCATTTTCGTACATGTACTGCGTGATTCGCTGGATCGACTGATTGTTGGGAAAGTCCCACATGGTACCGTGCCCACCGGTAAAATAGATGATTTGGTAATCAGCGGGGTCGATATCATCCAGTTTCAGCGAGTTCTCCAGTTTTGATCGGAATATCGGGTTATTGTACCATTTTTCGTCTGTTGTATCGCGCCTGTCAACGCTTTTCTCGTCGATGGATATAGGTCCCCCTTTTTGACTGGCAATGTCGTAAGGTAAATTCCGGTCAGCTAATTCATCGTAGAAATGAGTAGCTTCACTCAGCCATAAACCTGTTTTATGGGTCTTGGTCGGATAGTCCGTATGGTTTGTACAAACGATCAGGGCACGGTAGATAGGGTCCATAAAAAAAGCAGTTTGAGGGAAACAACTCACATTCAGGGCGAATATAAAGAGTTTAGTGTAAACCTCCCTACCCCATCAGTAGATAGGGCAGGTTCGTAAACTGAGGGTAACCATCTACTACGCAAACATTCGTTATCCAGTCGTTAAACAATCCACTGACCCTCCCATTTAATAATTTACAAAACCCACTTTTTGCCGATAAATATTTGCCAAATCAGCAGATATTCCAATTAACTATTCTACATTTCGTTATATTTGTTAGTATACCGTACTGTACTAATCAACATGAAAAGAATTTCTTATGAATTACTGCAGGCCGAACATGCCTGGATGATCGTATCCGATCAGCTTCAGCACCGTAATAATGTGTTGGCTAAAGGTATTTCACACATGGAACGTAATCCGAAAGGGTTACCAATGGCCAGTAGGCTGATTATACTGCGATATCATCTTAAAATGAGTTTGCGCCAGCTTACGCAGGAGGTTCGTAAGCAACCGACATCGCACGGTGTCGATCCCCTGGCCGTTCAGTGGCAACACATCCATCAACTCCTTTTCCTGCTTCGGCAGATTGATAGTGAACTTGGCCGGGCCACTACAGAAAATGAGGTATTACGTGCGTGGATGCAATCACTGAACGGACGTGTTTATCGTTCGGCCTTAGTCCATCTTAATTAGCGAAACGCTCCCCTGTTGCTCAGCCCTTCGACCTGGTAAGCAACATTTTTTTACCAAAGAAAAGGCGGTCAGCATGAGGAAAACATGCTGACCGCCTTTTCTTTGGTACTAGTGACTACCGCCCAGGACGACTAAACTGAAGTTTCTGCACAGTAAATACAGAACAGCCTGGGTCGCAGGGAATCACAACCACGGGAGGCTGGGGAGTAGGCGTAGAGCTATCTGGGTTGGTAGAAATCCAGGCAAATTCGGCCCATACGTCATTCCCATTTGTAGTAGCCGTCGTTTCGAATTGAATCTGCCCAATGTTGTTGTCGAGCCACTTCGGCTGATTACTCAGGTCAATGGCGTACGTATGGAACTGCCCATCATTGATAATGGGGAACTCAATAAATTTATCACCATAGGTAGTTGTTTCATAGCTTAGCCGCCATTTCATACGAAACTTATCGCTGAGCGTTTTGAAAGCAGCCCGCAGATAAATCTTCTGATTATCGCGCCCCTTCCAGAAAACGAATGGTGAGTTGATTCGCGACCGTGACGCATCGGACAAGTTAACGTGTAATTTACCCGAAATTGGGAATCCGGTATCTGTCGCCGATTCATAGAACCATCCATGGCGCGAGTTATCGAACACGTAATTAGGTCCGGAGGCCAACCGGGGTTTGTTGTAGACGTAAGAGCGAATCGTATTCAGGTTTCCCATAATCAATTCATAATCCCACTCATAAACCAGGTTGTGATCAAGAACGACGTTGTTTGTAGCAGCAATATAAGAGGCTACCGTACTGAATTCATCCCCGCTCAGGTCAGCTCCGAAGTAACCTCTTTTCCAGGAGAGGTTATTCGGCACATACAGTCCCATTCCATATCCATTGCTGTTTGTCGATGCCATCCAGGGTTCGGTAGGAAATACGTCACCGAATAAGGCCGTTGCGGGAGGCTGTATGCGGGAAAGGGTTAATTCGCCATTGGTATAGGGGGAACCCTGGCTATAATACCACATGTTATGGTAATCACCAGTCAGGTAAGCACAGGGAAACTCCTGTTGACGGGCGTCATACTGAGTTTTGTCACTCCGGAACATAACCACTTTGGCGTGTACCTTCACCACATTCCCCTCCAGTCGGACCCAGTGTTCAATGGTGGCTTCACCGGGCTCATTCGGCACGCCCCACTGGTTAGGAATTGTTTTGACGTAAAGTGAGTTATCACCCCGTTCAAATGCAATAACCCGCGAAGGATAACCAAAGGCATCGCCGGCCTGAATAGGATCCCATCCCAGGTTAGTCCAGCCGGTAGCATCTGAATAATTGGTGGGGCCACTATACAGCGCTATCTGAACCTGACGACCTAAGTCAGGGTTGCTAATCATGTTTCGGGTATTCACATTACCACCCTGATCATTGACAAAAGCCAGGTACGTTATGGCTCCACCAGCATTTGTGTTGATGCCCACCCGAATCTGAGAATTTTCAATTGTTTGCAGACCATCGGCTGCCAGCCGTAACGACTTCGCGGCTGGTGCAGCTATTGGAAAAGTGGACTTGATGCGAGGCTGCGCGTGGAGTGGAGGAACCGTTAGCGTAGCAGCAGTAGCAAGCAGATAAATCCAACTTAGAAAATGCCTGGAAGAAGTACGGGCCATAGTAACCTGCTCAATTTGATGTACTGTTTATGCCGACTTGCAAATAAGATGCCAAAGAACTCATCTGTTGATATTTGCCGACAGGGAGGTTTTTTATCACTTCGTCAATTGACTCAGGGCTGAATCGGACAGATCACCCGACTGAATCACCAGTCGGTGCCGAAACGTAACGGCCTTGCCCGCTGGTAAAGTATAATTCATGGCAGGGTCTTTGCCGTTACTCATGATGGATGGTGCCAGCGGATTGGCAGCAAACAGGCCATAGCCACGAGCGTGCCAATAGGTTGGATAGCCTACATTCTGTGGATTATCGATCAGCGCAACCGAAAGGGTTTCGTTGTTGACCTTACCGGTCAATTTCATCCATTTGGCCCGGGTTCCCCAAACAGCATCGCCTTCCACTCCCTCACTACTGTGGTATAAACCCGTCACGCCTTCATTGTTTAACATCGGCACTTTCGTGGCAATACCCTGGGCATCCGTAAAAACTTCGGGTTTAGTAGAAGGCTGTTCCAGTTGGCGGGCCATGCGCAAGGCAATCATTCCTTCCTTATTATCTTTAAACTCAACATCCTTACCCATAGCTTTCAGCACGGTGATCCGCTCAATCGTACGGTTGTCGTTACTGGCCATAAAATTGTAGGTTGTCGTTTCCTGAAGCATGGGTTTCCCATCTTTGTCGAGCCAGTCGGACGTAACGATCAGTTCTCCTTTGCCCTTACCACTTTTCATTGACTTCACACCCGTATGAACAATAGTACCGAAAGGCCCTTTGAAACCAGGGCTGATATCATTCGAATTATTCCAGAAATCATGACCATTCACGTCGCCATAATTGAACCACATACCTACATGATGCGGGTGATCGGTACGCTCGTTCGGGCGGGGATCGAGTGGCCAGCCCCGGGTAATAAAGTTACCACCAGCCGACATAATCGGGTATAAAACCGGCTTTTTCAGCACTGCCGGGCCGGGATATATATAGGCAGTAAATGGTTTGCCATCTACCGTAACAGTAACCTGTTTTTTCGCTTCGTTATGCGTAATCTGAATTGTATTGGATTGAGCACTGGCCAATACAATCAGGCTGAATAATAGCAGGGTAGTAAAGTAATAACGCATTAGAAAGTAATAGATTAAGGATGGAAAACTTATTGCTTAATCGGAAGCAAGCTAAAAAAGTCGCCCCGGAAAAAAAAGCCGGGGCGGGTCAAAAAATACCGAGTATAACGTAAAAGGGATAGAGATGGTCAGAATACCCTTAATTACCCGTTATAGTTTTGTTGGTTATTTCCTGCTCGATAGTAATATACCCCGGATAGTTGACGGCCTTATCGCCTAGTGCCAGGGTTGGCTTCAGTTTAACGGTCAGTTTAGACGGTTGGGTACCAGGCGATCCACCCAGGTTTTGTACCAGTTGGACAAACGCATCGCGGGTAGCTCCATCGGTTATCAACTGATAGGCATTCGTACTTAACCGAATAGGTATGGTGGTCGTACTTCCGGGTTGCACCTCAATACGCTCATTCAAAAACCCGGTGAACATCTCCTGACCGGCCAGCAGAATTTTGTACTCCATCTGATTGATACCAGCCAGTTTGGCCGTTGGGTTTCTAATGCCGAGGTTAATGCGGGCACTCAGTGGTACATTTCGTAAAAGCAGGCCGGTGGCCAGTTTAGGATAACGCAACAAATCGTCCAGTTTACTGAACTGAAACTGCCGCACATCTGTCCCCGCCAGTAATACGCTATCGGCCGAAACAATATTGTATTTACAGTCTCCCAGGGTTTTGGCCTGCGAAATCTGCTGGTTTACGCTACACTGGCTGAAAAACAGGGGCAGCACGAGCAACACTAAAATGAGGGATTTTTTCATCATTGATTTTTTTAGATAAACGTTCGACAGGGAGAAAATGATTTGGTTTAATTGCCGACAGCCTTCCTCCCGACGTATTTACTCCCACGAAAGTTTCAACAACGATACGCCCTGACGCGGCAACTCCATATTGAGCATTACGGTACCATCTTTTACCGTTACCCATTCAGGCGAGGTGAGGAGCTTTAGTTGTCCGGCTTTTTCCAGTTCGGTTATCTGCTCCGACGTTGGTGTTCTGGGCGAACCCATCTTTTTCCAGACTTCGTACGAATTGCTGAACTGCTTATCAATACGGTAATGCTGAATTAGGACTCGTTGAACTGGCACGCCCGCAATCCGAACGGAAACGGGGGCATCGGGAGCAGGCAGGTTATCATCATGGTAATGCCAGACCATAACGGCTGCTGTTTTCGCATCTTTGGTCGCCAGCGCATTGATGTCGGCTTCGGCCCGCACACTCTGGTCCCGGATGCGGGCGTAATCGTATGCCAGACCGCCCTTCACCCCTACCCGATTGCCGGTCATCATACCAAACATTCGAAACACGTTCAGCACCGGCTTGTCTACGCCATTGGTAGCTAAATCACGAAACCCGCGAAACCAGGCCTGGTCTTCAAATTCAAACGCCCAGGTAACGGCACCCGCCAGATTAACCCCACGCGCCTGCGCCAAATCATATTTACGGGCAAACGAAGCCGCCGTATAGCTGGAATACATGGTACCATTCCGGTAGGCGTTTTGTGGACTCATATCTTCCGAACAGGCCGCGCACCCCTCCGGGTCTGACTCCCCAATGATGATTGGCAGGTTTTTTAGTGTCGGGTACGACGCCACTAGCTCGAAGCCCTTGTCAATATCGCGCAGTTGTGTACCCATATTCATCTGTACGTGACCTTCACCGGACGCGGCCCGCACCAACTTCGGTGCTCCTTTGGCGTGAAAGGTGATGAAATCAATGGGCGAACCCGTTTTGCCCGTCACGTAGTTTTTACCATTGACAACGTGGTCCATAAAGGCCCTGAAAAATGTCTGAGAGCCTTCGCTGCCGGGACCGGTTACTTCGGGTCCACCCATTTTAGCGGTCGGTAATGCCCGTTTTACGGCATCGGCGGTGTAGTCGTACAGTTTAATGTATTCTTCGGTTGTACCTTTCCAATAGCTGATGTTTGGCTCATTCCATAACTCCCAATACCAGCTTTCTACTTCTTTCCGGCCGTACCGGGCAACGGAGTGCTTTACCCATTGAAAAACCAGTTCGCTCCACTTTGTGTAGTCTTTTGGCGGATAGGCCCAGCCCAGATAAATATCATTGTAGTTATCGCCGGGTTTCCAGTGATGGCGGTACGGCTGGGGATTTGTGGAGAGTGCTTCGGGCATAAACCCGATCTGAGCAATGGGTTTCATGCCCCGTTCGATGTACGTATCGAAAATTTTATCGACAACTGTCCAGTCATACACGGGGTTTCCCTGTTTGTCTTCGGTATACGCATTGGTCGAACCCCATTTCAGCGCGGCTGTACCATCGCCGGTTACGAGCAGGCTGTGCGCCCTTACATTGACGGGCACCCGGCTCAACTGCGAAATTTCGGTGAGTAGTTTTTTACCGTCCTTCATGTACGTGTAGTTCGGCTCATCATACCCAAACCACGCCCAGATGGGCTTGAGTGGTCCCTGGTCCTGCTTTAAATCTACCTCAATCGTAAGTGGTTTTGGCGGGTCGGTCTGCGCCAGCATAGTACCGGGAACGACTAAACTGATTATCCAGCCACTAAATAGCAGGGCCTTTAACCCCGGTGTTGATTTTTGCTGCATCGTAAAAGTTGATTGTCAGACAGGTAAGGGTATCCGAACGGCTTTTTAACCACAGCAGGTAGTTACTTTTTTTGGTAAACCCGCACGTAGTCGACTTCAAACAGCCGGGGAAACGTTGTTTTTGAGGGATCTCCCCCATTATCACCACCGATCGCCAGATTCAACAGCATGTATTGGGGCTGCCGGAACGGATTGACGCCGGTTCCATCTTTATTGACCGTTTCGGATAACGAAACGCTGTTCAGCAAGGCATCATCGACGTACAATCGAATGGCCGTTTCATCCCAGTCCATCCGCCATACATGAAATTTCTTCGACCAGTTGGGATCGATGAACGAGTCCATTGGCTTTCTGGTGCTCCGCCATTCGGCGGTGTATCGTTTGGTCGTTCCCCAGGCTACATTGGCCAGAAGCATGTTCCGGTAATACTCCATAATGTCGATTTCGCCGTTAGACGGCCACTCCCCTTTGGTACCCAGCGTCCAGAAAGCGGGCCACATGCCGGGGCTGGTATCAATACGCCCCCGCATCTCAAACCGACCATATTGCCAGCTATGGAGCCCGTTAGTGTGTAAACTGGAAGCGGTATAGTCAATGGCCGGACGATTCGTTTTCCAGTTAGAACTGGTTGGCTGGTAGTTTGGATTGGGCTTATGCTCGCGACGGCCTTCAATAATGAGAAAACCACCTTTGCACCTCGCATTGTCTGGCTGGTACCATTGAAGCTCATTATTCCGGACAAAACCCGTTTCAAACGTCCAGTTTTTTGGATCTGGCAATCCATCCGTTTCAAACTCGTCAGCCCATACCAGTTCCCAGTCATCACCGGCGTTTTTCTGAACCAGTGAGCCAGCCGATTGCCCAAATCCACAATGACTGGCCAGCATCAGAAGGGGTAGGATAAACCAGATTTTATGCATGAGAAATAAAAGAAGTACTAACTGGTCCACTTCCCGTCAACCAACCGCTGGATATTCAGCGGATTAGCCACCTTCAGTTCATCGGGCAATAACGCATCCGGGAAGTTCTGATAGCAAACGGGGCGGGCAAAGCGCAGGATGGCGTTGGTACCAACGGAGGTTGAGCGCGAGTCGCTGGTAGCCGGGTACGGACCACCGTGCTGCATGGCGTGGCTTACCTCTACACCTGTCGGGAAGCCGTTAATAAGCAGGCGACCTACTTTCTGCTCCAAAATTTCGAGTAAGTCAGCGTAATCGGGTAGTTCCTCGTTTGTTCCCCATACCGTAGCGGTCAGGTGGCCTTCCAGACTCCGTGCTACAGCCAGTAGTTGTTCCCGGCCCTTAGCTTCGACCAAAACGCTGCCCGGCCCGAACACCTCTTCGGCCAGCGCCTGGTTAGCCAGCAGGGCTTCGGCGGTTGTTTTCAGCAATATGGGTGTACCATTGGCAAAGCTATCGGCGGCCGTTGCCTGTCCCAGCGTCTGAACCCCTTCGGCGGTAGTCAGTTTACCAATTCCTTCCGCAAACGCCCGCTGAATGCCCTGCGTGAGCATGGTGGCGGGTTTGCTGGCGGTTACCGCCGTGGCAGCCTCCTCCATAAACGTGTCTGCTTCGGGCGATTGCTGCAGAACAGCAACGCCCGGATTGGTACAAAACTGACCGGCTCCCAGCGTAACGGAGCTTACGTAGTTCTGAGCCAATGCACTCCCCCTTTCCTTAAGAATCTGAGGTAAAAAGAAGACCGGGTTAGTACTCCCCATTTCGGCATAAACCGGAATCGGTTCCGGGCGACGGGCAGCGGCATCGAACAAGGCTCTGCCGCCCCGCAATGACCCCGTAAACCCAACCGCTTTGATGGCCGGATGTTCCACAATGGCCATGCCCACCGCCGTAGTGCGTCCCTGTACCATGGCAAACGTACCATCGGGCATACCACAAGCCGTGACGGCCCGCAGAATGGCATCACCCACCAACTGCGACGTGCCCGGATGCGCCGGGTGCCCCTTTACCACAATGGGACAGCCAGCCGCCAGCGCCGAAGCCGTATCGCCACCCGCTACAGAAAAAGCGAGCGGGAAATTACTGGCCCCAAAAACTCCCACCGGCCCCAGCGGACGAAGCATCTGGCGCAAATCGGGACGGGGCAGGGGCTGACGGTCAGGCAGGGCGGTATCGATGCGGGCGTTTACCCAGGAGCCTTCGCGCAGGTATTCGGCAAACAACCGAAGCTGGCCCGTGGTGCGTCCGCGCTCGCCCGTTAGGCGGGGTAGCGGCAAGCCCGATTCGGCCTGGGCACGTTGCAACAGTTCGTCGCCAATGGCTTCGATTTCGTCCGCTATTTTTTCCAGGAAATCGGCCTTTTCGGCTCCTGATTTTTTCCGATATTCCAGAAAAGCAATGGCGGCCTTTTCGCAGGCCTGCGCTACCTCATCGGCTGTAGCTTCCTGAAAAAAGCCGGGTAAAGGTTGGCCAGTAGCGGGGTCGATACCCTGAAAAGAATCGGTATTCATGGTTTTTTCGGGCGTGTTGGTCATAACGAAAGGAAAGAAAGTTTATCTCAACGCGAAGCTGCGCCGAGGGGATAAAATCGCCAGTTAGTCTTGAAATCTTTGGGCAGTGTCTGATTGGTAAGAATGGCCCGCACCATTTCTACTGGCATGGCATTCTGGTGCAAAACGGCATCGTGAAACTGCTTGTAGGTCATTTTACCACTATCGACGAGTTCTTTTTTGAGGGCAAGAAACTGAAAGCCACCCGTCATATAGGCCAATTGGTATAACGGGGGATAGCCACCCACAAACGACCGCCTTACTTCGCCCTCGGCATTGGCGCGCTCGTGCCCCACCCTGTCCACGAGAAAATCAATACACTGCTGGGGCGACCAGTTGCCGAGGTGGTAATTGAGCGAAAAAATAATGCGGGCGCAGCGGTGCATCCGCCAGAACAGCATCCCAATCCGGTCTTCGGGCGATTGGGGAAACCCCTGATCCCAAAGCAGCATTTCCCAGTATAATGACCACCCTTCGGTCCAGAAAGGTGTGCCAAAGTTACGGTAGGTTTTGTAGCGGTTGTTCATGAAGCCCTGCAAATGATGGCCCGCAATGAGTTCGTGGTGAACCGTAGAACGGGAAAAATGGGGATTGTTTCCCCGCATACTCATCAGTTTATCAAGGTGACTCATGTCGTCGGTAGGATAGGAAATGAGCAATTGTTCACCACCCAGAAAGAAAGGGGAAACCCGCTGCCGTTCGGGTGACATCATGTTCATACGCCATGTTTCTTCAGCCAGGGGTGGGATGGTGATGAGGTCTTTTTGTTTCAAAAACGCAATGGACTCGTCGTATAGCCGCAGAATCATTTCGGGCTGTTCGCCAGCGGGCACATAGGTATTTTTTACCTTTTCCTGAGCGGCTTTCCAGTTGTCGCCAAAACCCATATCGCGGGAGGCTTTCAGGAGTTCGCGGTCGCACCAGGCAAATTCTTTGTTGGCAATCTCGACCAGTTCCTCCGGCGAGTACGGAATCATAGCAACCTGCAACTGCCGGAGCAGTTCGGCCCGGCCCACGGCTACTCCCGCTATGCCGCTACCATCGGCTTTGGTAGGAGCAGCATCTTCGGCTTTCTTTCTGAAAAACTTACCATACGCCGTCAGCAGACTGTCGGCCTGCGGATAAGGTTTCTGTAGCCACCACGTAAAATCGGGATCGTAGGTGTTGTAAAAGGTGTAGATACTTTTCAAGGCTTTCTGTAGTCCCCGGCTGGTTTCTTCCGCCCGGCGCAGTAGTGCAGGGTCGGGTTTTTCCATCTTTTCAACTTCTTTCCGGGCGGTTGCCAGTTGAGGTCCCAACGCATTGAGCATTCCGGCCAACGCCTGAGCATTCAGTTTGTGTCCCCGCCGACGCAGTTTTTCAATGGCGTACAACGAATCGGCGAAGGGAAACCACGCTTTGATTTGATTGCGTTCAGTAGCTTCCTGCGCCAGTTTTTGCGCGTTTTCCTGCAAGTCACGCCTGAACAGGAGGTAATCGACCCGGCTGTCGGTAGTCATCCGGTCGAAATTCAGTTGCTGTAGCTGACTCAAATAGTCGGCGTTCAGTTTTTGAAACCGTTCCCGTCGCTCCGGCGAGCCATCTATGACATAAAACCGGTTTAGGCTTCCATAATCAGCTTCGTATTGCGTGAGCAGATTATGCACATCACTGGTTTGTTGATTTATGGCACTGGACGGGGTCGGCTGGGCGATGGCCCCTGATAGCGTTCCGGTGAACAGGACGAAAAGCAAACGTAGTGATAGTTGCATAGGAGAATGGGTTAGAAGCGAGTATCGAAATTAAACACGAAGGGCTTTGTTTACCGTTCAGGCAAATCGCTCCGGCCTGAATGCGGCAATATCCATACTTTTTGATGGACCATCTACTACTTCACTCACTAATTTACCGGTTGCCGGACCAAGACTCAACCCCATCATGCCATGGCCTGTAGCCAGAATCACATTTTCGTATTTCTGCGTGCGGCCGATGTACGGCAGGCCGTCCGGTGAGCACGGGCGCAGACCCCGCCAAACCCGTTCGACGGTGGGCATAGCAACGGGGACTTCCGGATAATACTGATTGATGGCCTCTACAATACCCCGTACCCGGTTCATGTTTACCTGCATATCGGTACCGGCTACCTCGAGCGTTCCGGCAAAGCGAAGGTCGCTGCCCATCGGTGTGGCAGTGGCACGGGCTTCGAGCATGATGGCCGGTATCCGAACGTTGTTGGTTACGTTATGCAACAAAAAACTGTATCCTTTTCCGCCCTGCAACGGTAGTTTCAGCCCTAACTGCCCGGCCATTTCCGGCGACCAGGCACCGCAGGCTACGACTACTTCGTCCACTTCATGTGAGCCGCGCGCGTGGATGGCCGTTATGCGCGAATCCGTTGTCCCGAAACCCGTTACGGGATGCTTCTCCAGAAACGTTACCCCTTCTTTACTGAGGTAAGTGACCAGCGAATGAATTAACTGGCCGGGGTTCAGGTGGGCATCGCCGGGATAATAGACCCCTCCCCGCACATTAACGCGGGCATGGGGTTCAAAATCCTGTACCTGCTGACCGTTCAGCAATCTGGCTTCGATACCGGCGTGGTTAGCTACGTCGGCTTCTTCCGCCATTTCACGCTCTGCAGATGCTGTTTTATACAGCATAAACAGTCCCCGTTCCTGCCATTCAAAATCCAGGTCACCATTAGCCGCCAGATCCTGATACAGCGTTTTACTGAGCAGACTCAAATCGCGCAGCAGCGGAATAGACCGTTCTACATGTTCGGGGGTCGAGTGCCGGTAAAATAACCAGCCCCAACGCATCAGGTCCGCGTTTAAGCGGGGTTTTACGTAAAATGGGCTGGTCGATTTCAGCATCCAGCGCATTCCTTTAGCCATCATACCCGGCTGGGCAAGCGGAATAATATGACTGGGCACAATCATACCCGCGTTGCCGAGGGAACACCCATCAGCGATGATTCCCTGGTCAAATACCGTTATGCGGTGGCCCGCCTTATGCAGATAGTAGGCCGAGCAAAGCCCGATAATTCCGCCACCAATAATACCGATGTGCATTTTGTAAAGAGTGAATGAGCGAAAGAATGAAAGAGCGATATCCAGAGCAATCGCTCTTTCGCCCATTCACTCTTTCACTCTTTAGATTACCTGAAAGCCGTGAACGTACGGGTCGTCGTCGTCCAGAATAATGTGATTATACCCATGTATTCTGGCCCATCCTTCAATGCTGGGTACAATGGCCGGTTGATTGGCCAACTCTGTTTCGGCTTCGATTCGTCCGTTGAAGATAGACCCGATAATACTTTCGTGAACAAATACATCACCCGGCCTGAGCCTCCCCTGCGCGTACCACTGCGCCATCCGGGCCGATGTTCCCGTGCCGCACGGCGACCGGTCGATGGCTTTTTCGCCGTAAAAAACGGCGTTTCGGGCGGTGGATGTCTCCTGCAAAGGCTTTCCCGTCCACAAGATATGACTCAGGCCATTGATGGTCGGGTTTTCAGGATGGACGAATGCATATTTTTCGTTCATCCGCTGGCGCATTACCCGTGCCCAGCCAATAAGCTGCTCGGCCTTGTAATGCTCCAGGCCGGGGAAGTTAGGCTGCGGGTCGACAATGGCGTAGAAATTACCGCCGTAGGCTACATCAACCGTCAGTTCACCCAACTCCGGGCATTCGACGGTTAATTTCTCAGCCGCCAGATACGACTTAATGTTGGTAATCTTCACGGAGGTCACCTTCTTACCCTCCTGCACATACTCCGCCCGAACCAGTCCGGCGGGCACCTCCAGAATCAGCACACCCGGTATTTTGGGCGTAATCAGATTCTGCTCGATGGCCACGGTTACGGTGCCGATGGTGCCATGCCCGCACATGGGCAAACAACCCGACGTTTCGATGAACAGCACACCTGCATCGTTGGCAGGGTCGGTGGGCGGATATAGGATACTGCCCGACATCATGTCGTGGCCACGCGGCTCAAACATCAGCCCCTGCCGAATCCAGTCGTACTCGCGCAGGAAGTGCTGCCGCTTCTCGCTCATGCTTTCGCCGGACAAAAATGGAATACTGCCCCCCGTTACCACCCGCACCGGATTGCCGCAGGTATGTGCGTCGATACAGAAAAAATGAAATTCAGCCATGATTTAATGAGTGAATGATTCAATGAGCGAATTGTGAATGAGGTTGCGACGAAACATTCGCTCATTGAGTCATTCACAATTCACTCATTAGACTAGTACCGGCCGGTTTGCCATTGCCTTTTCAATGATAGCCATCACCTGTTCGCGTTCGTCTCCGATGAGCGGCAAGCGGGGTGCCCGTACGTATTCCGAACCGATACCCGTTGCCTGAGCGGCCAGTTTGATGTATTGTACCAGTTTGGGATGAATATCCAGTTCGAGCAACGGCATAAACCAGCGGTAGATTTCCAGTGCTTCGGCTACCTGCCCCGCTTTCGCCAGGTTATAAATAGCCACGGTTTCCTGCGGGAAGGCATCCACCAGTCCACCCACCCAGCCATCGCAACCCAGCAGCAGGGCTTCGAGGGCCAGCGTATCCACACCGCCCATCAGTTTGAAGCGGTCGCCGAAGGCATTCCGCATCCGGGTAATGTTTGTCAGATCGCGGGTCGATTCTTTTACCGCCTGAATGTTAGGCAGCTCCGCCAGTTCCTCGAACATGGCTACGGTGGTCATAATTTTATAATCATACGGATTATTATAAATCATGATTGGGAGCGACGTTTCCTGCGCTACGGACTTAAAAAACGTCACCGTTTCGCGGGCATCGGCCGGGTAGCGCATAGGCGGAAGCAGCATCAGACCGTCGGCCCCGCTGGCTTCGGCATCCTTCGCTATCGAGATAGCGACTTTCGTGCTCTGTTCGGCAATGTTGACCAGTACGGGTACGTTGCCTTCGCACACCATCAGGGCCGATTTTAGCAACGCCATTTTCTCCTCGTGCAGCAGGGTACTGGCTTCGCCCAGTGAACCACCGATGATAAATCCGTGAACACCCGCATCGAACTGGGCATGGAGATTTTTCTCGAAAAGCGGCAAATCGACTTGGTCATCAGCCGTGAAGGGAGTCAATAGCGCGGGGTAAACACCCTCCCATTGTACAGAAACGTTCATGTGGTAAAACGAGTTAAAATCAGGTAGTCAAAGTTCCGAATTATGCCCGATAGTTCGCCTTCACCGTTAACGGGTTCTGGCATTATTTTAACCATATTCGCCAAACTCGGTGCATCTATTCGTAATCCCAATACCTTTCTACCTCTTTTTTTTATCTTTGTTGATACGACTGCGCCCCTGGTTTTATGAACAGACTGACCGCCGACGACCTGATTTACGGGTACATCAACGGCATTTTCCCGATGGCCGATGCCGACGGTACCCTATACTGGTACGCACCCGACCCGCGGGCCATTATCCCTATTCATACCTACAAGCCAGCCAAATCACTCCGCCCCATTCTGAACCGCAACCAGTTCGAGATTCGTATCGACACGGCCTTTACCGATGTAATGCGGGCCTGCTCCGTTCCCCGCTCGGAGGAGGATAGCGTCTGGATTTCCGATGAGATTATTGATGCCTACACGGAATTGCACGAAATGGGACTGGCGCACAGCGTTGAAACGTATATAGACAATCGACTGGTGGGTGGTTTATATGGGGTGGCGATGGGGTCCGTTTTTTTTGGGGAATCCATGTTTTCCCAGGTTAGCAATGCCTCTAAAGTTGCCTTCCATCACCTCATTCTAATTCTGCGCCAGCAACAGTATACGCTACTCGATACCCAGTTTATCAATGACAACGTTCGGCGGTACGGGGCCATTGAAATTCCCAAGGCGGATTACCTCAGGCAACTCAAAAAAGGCCTCCGCCAGAAAGCCCATTTTACGGCAGATGTATCCGAGCGGGTTTGAGGTTTTCGGTATTTAGTTTACGGTGGTTTGTTGCAACGATTAGATAACTCCGTGTACCGGCAGGTGTAAACCGAATACCAAAAACAGAAACCCCTATCTTTGCCGCCATGTCGAAACCCGTTCTTGTGCTGAAATTTGGTACGGCTTCCATCACCAAACCCACCGGCGAACCCAATGAACCCGTCATGGTGGATATTGCCCGGCAAGTGGCAGCCCTGCATCCGCATTACCGCATTGTGATGGTATCCTCCGGGGCGGTGGGAGCCGGAAAATCTCTCATTCGCGACTATCGGGGCGATATTACCCAGCGAAAAGCCGCTGCGGCTGTCGGTAACCTGCTCCTGCTCAATCAATATTCCCGTTTTTTCTCTATCTACGGCATCTCTATTGCTCAAAGCCTGTGCGAACGCCATCACTTTGCCAACCGCGACCAGTTTCTGCAACTCAAACAGACCTACGAAGAACTTTGGGCCAATGGCCTGATTCCGATTGCCAATGAGAACGATGTAGTAAGCAACCGGGAACTGAAGTTTTCGGACAACGACGAACTAGCTACCCTGATTGCCGTCGGCTTTGGTGCCCAGGCCCTGATGCTGTGTACCTCGGTGGGTGGGTTACTGGATGCCAGTGGGCAAATTATCAGGCAGGTAACCGACTTCGATGAGCGCGTTTTTGGTGTTGTTAGAACCGATAAGTCGGCGATGGGCCTGGGTGGTATGGCCTCCAAACTAACCTTCGCCAAGCTGGCTACGCGCATGGGCATCCGGGTCGTTATTTTCGGATTGAGCGAACCGGACGGCCTTTCGCGGGCGTTGCAGGGCGAAACCGGCACCGAGTTCATTCCGCATCCCGTTGCCCTGTCGGCCCGAAACCGGTGGCTGGCCAGTGGCAGTCTGGCCGTGGGGCGCGTGCAGATAGACGCGGGTGCTGTGCGGGCCTTGCAGCAGCGAAGAAGTCTGCTGGCGGTGGGCATCCGGGCCGTACTGGGCGAATTTACTACCGGCGAGATGGTTGAAATTCTGGATGAAACCCAAACGACCATTGCCGTTGCCCGAACCCGGATATCCTCAGAAACGTTAGCGCAACAGCTTAATCACCAAAACGTTGAAGTAGCAAACGCCAACGACATTGTTCTTTTGTAGACCGGTTTTTTTGGCCAATTTTGTCTTTTAACGAATATCAATATGGTACAGGTAACGAAACAAACCGTGCAGCAGTGGGTCATGATCGACTATCTGGCGAAGAAACATCGCTACGAAGAAACTATCACCCGAATGGAACGCAAGTATGGTATGACACTGGCGGAATTTGAAAAGCACATCGAAACGGCGCAGAAGGAAGTATTTGAGGAATGGGACGATAACATCGACTGGTCAGCGGCTGTGGGTATGCTTCCCGACGTAATTCAGAGTATCGAAGAGATAAAACGAGGGTCAATCGAAATTGTCGAATGAATCGTTACGTATCATTGATAACCAATGAATTGGTTTCTTTAGAAAACAGACCAATCGTACACAGACTAAAGGTTCTTCTTCATGATCATACCGCCGACAAATTTCAGCTGAAGCTGCGCATAGAATTTATCGATGAATCAGTTCTCTACACAAATGAGTACATCACCAGCACTATCAGAAAATACGCTTTTCAATGGCAAACTGCCAGTGATAGTTGGCTTGTTCGGTGGGACAACGTTCCGCATTTCCCTAAAATTACCTCCTTCCCGCATCACCGGCACGACTACTGAACTGGTCAGGAAGTTGTGACTGATAGTTTTGATGTGGTCCTTATTGATGTACTCATCTACATCGGCGACCAATTACAAAAAGCCTAACATGAATTCTATTACCCCCCTCCTCCAGGCTGCGCAACAGGCCGCTGCCGTTGTTCGGCGGTTGACGCCGGAGCAAAAGACCAACCTGCTCAATAGGCTGGCCGACGTACTGTCCGACCATACCGCCAACATCCTGGCCGAGAACCAAAAAGACCTCGACCGGATGCCGGAAACGGACCCCAAATACGACCGGCTGAAACTTTCCGAAGCCCGCGTCGCAGACCTCTCAAAGAGTCTGCGCGAAGTAGCTGTCCTGCCCGACCCGGCGGGTGAAGTGATACTGGAACGCACCATCGAGCAGGGGTTAACCCTCAAGAAAATTGCGGTACCGCTGGGGGTTGTGGGGGTCATTTACGAAGCCCGCCCAAACGTTACGGTTGATGTAGCGGCATTGTGTCTGCGTTCGGGGAATGGCTGCGTATTGAAAGGAGGTAAAGAAGCCGATTTCTCCAACCGATACCTGATTAGCCTGATTCAGGGTGTACTGGCTGAGTTCGATGTACCTAAAGCAGCAGTTACCCTGCTCCCACCAGATAGAGCGGTGGTCAACGAACTGCTTACCGCTACCCGTTACGTAGATATCATTATTCCGCGTGGGTCGGAATCATTGATTCAGTTTGTCCGCAAAAACTCGCTGGTCCCCACCATCGAAACCGGTGCCGGTGTGTGCCATACGTACGTAGAAACATCGGCGGATTTGACAAAGGCGGCTGCCATTGTCGTGAACGCCAAAGTCTCACGCCCGTCGGTTTGTAATTCCCTGGATTGCGTGCTGGTCGACGAATCCATTGCCGACCGTTTTCTGCCCATGCTAACGGACGATTTCACGAAATGGAATGTAGACGTATTTGCCGACGAAACCGCTTATCCCATTTTTGAGAAAGCTGGTTATACGAAGTTGCACCACGCCCAGCCCGACGATTTTGGCCGCGAATTTCTGGACTACAAATGCGCTGTAAAAGTGGTAAACGGTCTGAACGAAGCGCTGTCTCACATTCAAAATTACTCCTCCCGGCATTCCGAAGCGATTCTATCCCGGGATCAGGCGTTAATCGACCAGTTTCTTCGCGAGGTCGATGCGGCTGCTGTATACGCCAATGCCTCCACCCGCTTCACCGATGGGGGCGTGTTCGGGTTGGGAGCTGAAATCGGTATTTCAACTCAAAAGCTTCACGCCCGCGGACCATTTGCGCTGGAAAAACTGGTCACCGAAAAGTGGATTGTTGTGGGCGACGGGCAGGTGCGCTGGTAAACTTTTTACTAACCCGTTCAGATCGGTGGAGCCAGGCCATTATCCGGACAAAACGCATCAGGGTAGCCTCTACGATTAGAAGCTACCCTGATGCGTTTATAATGGTAGACGATAAGACGTGCTTTACTGCTTCACCAGTTTCACCGTATGTGACCCGGTAGCAGTCTGGGCCTGTAGGTAATAAACACCCGCATCTGTGCCGAGCCACACACGGAGCCGCTCAACGGGGGCGGTTACCGGCTGCGTTAGTTTACTCACCACATAACCCCGTTCATCTACTACCGCTAGGGAGAGTTCCTGACCCTGTGCCCCGCGTACGTCTACATCCACCTGACTACCCAACACCGGGTTACCCAGCACCGTGATCGATAGCGGTACTTCCACCGGAGCACTCACTCGCGGAGAAGCCACCTGACAGGCCGAAAGCCACCCGTAGCTGAACCGGCTTTCCAGACCGCTCTGCACCGCACTCAACGTAATCACCGGATTGTCCGTGTACAGATTCAACACATACGGCCCCGGCTGGGTGGTGGGAGCCAGTTCGTTCAACACTGAGAAACTCATCGGACTACCATCCAGCCCGGCATACTGCGGACTGAACGTCACCCTCCGCTGCCCCGCCGAGAGTACCTCGCAGTTCACCGTCTGGACCCCCGTGATACTGAAGCCAGCCGTGGGCGGGGGAGTTACCGGGGCCGGTACCACCGTGAAACTGAAACTTGTATTGGTGCTCAGGCCGCCCCCGTCCGTGGCCGTGAGGGTAACGCTGCTCACCCCACTCACCGATGGCGTGCCACTGATAAACTTGCCCGATACACTCAGACCTGCGGGTAACCCGCTGGCCGACAGGCTAATCTGATCCGGTGTCTCCTGATCAGTGAACGTGTTCGACAGATTCAGGTTATACCCCTGCCCCACCGTAGCCGTTTGGCTGGCTACTGGCTCATTCAGCCTCGGCGGGGTGTTGGCCTGACCCAGATTCGAACACGCATCCAGCCAGTTGTAACGGAACGTCACTGGCCCATCACTGCCGGTCTGATTAGCCCGCAGCGTGATCACCGAATTATCCCGGTAGAGGGTCAGACTGTAAGGTGCCGGGGCG
Source organism: Spirosoma spitsbergense DSM 19989 (assembly GCF_000374085.1). Lineage (GTDB taxonomy): Bacteria > Bacteroidota > Bacteroidia > Cytophagales > Spirosomataceae > Spirosoma > Spirosoma spitsbergense. The sequence goes on from NZ_KB893433.1 coordinate 96,079, forward strand.
GTAGTAGGAATCGACTCGTTCACTACCTCGAAGGCAATCGGCTGGCCATTCAGCCCCGCGTACCGGGGCGCAAAACTCAGACTGATCCGGTTAGCCACCGGCGTGCAGCTGATGGTGGTTACCCCCGTGATGCTGAATACATCCGTGGGAGGGGGCGTAGTGCCACCGGGCAAAACCGTCAACTGTAAACTCGTACTCACGGAGAGGTTGCCCGGATCGGTCGCTGTGATGGTCACCGAGAAAGGTGAGCCCACCGTGGTCGAGGGTGTACCCGACAGGGTGGCCACTGAAAAGCCCAGCCCTGGCGGTAGCCCCGTGGCCGAGAACCGCAGACTGGTCGGCGTCTCGTCATCGGTGAAGGTACCCTCCGGAATCACATAGCTGAAGTACTGACCCACCGTGGCCGTCTGGCTGGGAATGCCACTCACCACGCGGGGGGGCGTGTTGGGCGTATTGGTGTTACGGCAGGCATCCAGCCAGTTGTAGCTGTACCGGGTGGCAACCCCACTCTGAGCCGCTTCCAGGGTGATGATGGGATTATCAGTATAGAGTTGCAGGGTATATGGGCCGGGGGCCGTTGTGGGAAACAGCTCATTAGTGACCGAAAAACTGACCGGCTGTCCATTTAGTCCCTGGTAGCGCGGGTCAAAGCTCAGACTGAACCGGTTAGGCAAAATGGGCGTACAACTTACCGTCGTCACCCCCGTAATAGCAAAGGGGAGACTGACCACCGGGTTGACCGTCACCGTGACACTAGAGGTGGCAGAACAGCCGTTGGCCCCCGTAACAGTGACCGAGTAGGGTCCCGGCGTGCTGACGACGATGGCGGAAGTCGACTCGGTGGTCGACCAGCCATATCCGAATGGCGGAGTGCCACCACTGACGCTGGCAGTCAGGGTAGCCGACTGGCCCTGGGTGATGGTCAGACTGGGATTAGCCAGGATACTAACCGAAGGCGCGTTATTGTTTTGGGATACCGTCACACTGGCCACTGAAGAGCAACCATTACCTGCCAGTACCGTCACCGAATACATGCCTGCCGTGCTGACGGTGGCCTGATTGGTGGAACCGATCTGCGTAGCCCCTGTGCTAAACGTGTAGGTTTGCTCATTGGGGCTGGCGGTTAGGGTGACACTAGTCACCGCGCAACTTAGGTTACCGCTGCTGACCAGGCTGGCAGAAAGTGCCGTATTATCCTGACTAATGGTAATAGAGGTAGTGCTGGCACAACCCGTGGCCGTGTTGGTCACCGTCACCGAGTACACCCCCGATGCGTTCACCACGGCCATGTTGCCGCTCTGGCTGGCCACATTTGGGCTGAAGGCGTAGACATTTCCACCGCCCGCCGTCAAAGTCAGACTCGTCTGCGAACAGGTCAAGACC
>NZ_KB893434.1 GCF_000374085.1 Spirosoma spitsbergense DSM 19989
TATAGAGTTTTCGACAACGAATTAGAATCGCTATCTTGAAAAAAGCTAAAACGAACGTTGACCTATGCGGGTAGATGACGCTGAACTGCTAGATGAAGTACTGGACGAGACCGTCGATTACAGCCCCGACTTGAAGGCGTTGGTACTTCGAATGATCCACCAACAGAAGGGAAATATGGAAGCCGTAGCCACCCAAACAGGCTTGCCCCTTTCTACCCTTTACAAATGGTTGAACCGCTGGAATCAGCAGCAAAAAGACCTAAAAAAAAAGAGTTGATCAGCCGGCGAGGGAAAGGGGGTGGGGCCAGTCTACAGGTTGAAGAATCAGTTTGGGAGGCTTGGCGTAGCCATCTCCAAAGGCAACCTGTGCAACATTGGACGGCAGAGGAGTTAGCAGGAATCTTTGTCGAAATGGGCGGGATTCGCTACTGCTCCAGCCATTGGTGCCAGCTATTGCGCCAACGGGAAGGGATGTACTTTTACAAACCGCGTCCGCGTGATTATCGTCGGTCAGACGATGCGCCGGAGCAGTTAGCCGACCGGATTGAGGCCACCTTTGACGCTTTGCAAGCGATGGGTTATAATTTAGAGCGAGTAGGGTGGGGTTTTGCTGATGAAACGGCGGCTCAATTACACAGTAATAACACGCGGTTTTGGGCCTTCGAGCCGGGCTTGAGTCGGGTGGTGAATACTGACCGGGGTAGTCAGAGTTTCTTTGGATTTTACGGCATTAATGCCTGTAGTTATCTGACAGCATTGAGCAATGGAAAAATGGAGAGCATCAAAACCGCTCTTTTGGCGGTGAAAGCGGCCCAGACAGATTGTGATGCGTTAGTGGTGTTTTGGGATAACGCTTCGACTCACAAGGCATTAGAAACGTGGGGTTGGGAACGGCGTATTTTCTTTGTTTGGATTCCGCCTTACAGCCCTGAGTGGTCCGCCACCGCGGTTGAACCCGATTGAGAAGCTCTGGAAAAGCAGTAAACGTTGGGTTAACCAGCATCAATTTGTCAAACAACTCGATGAGTTAGTGAAGCACTTTGCGAGCGGTTTTGATCAAGTAAAAGACCAGCTATCATTTGCGGCTAGTTGGTGGGACCAGTACCAAAATCAGCTTTCTTGGTATAGTTCTATCTTTAATTCTGATACGTCAGCGTAAAGTCTATAACTGATGTTACGCCCCCCTTCGATCGGCTGGTTTAAATTTGAGTATGCAAACAACACTTGACCTTTATACCGACTACCTGCTCAGTAGCTTTGGCCAGACCACTGCTACGGGTCTCTCTCGGCTAACCGACGGAGCCGTTGGACATGATGCGGTCACTGATTTGCTCAACCGACTTGATGGTAATAGCCGCACCCTATGGCAACACGTCAAACCCCTAATCCGCCAAATTCAAGCATCTGACGGGGTTCTGTTAACAGATGACAGCATTGCCCACAAGCCCCACAGCGACGAAAACGGCTTGGTAACCACCCACTATGACCACACCAGTGGGCAGTATGTGCGGGGCATCAACTTTGTCAGTTTGCTCTACCAAACCAGTAAAGGCCAGTGTCCGCTGAGTTTCGAGCCAGTCATCAAAGCCCAGCAGTGCGAGTTGAAGACCCGCAAAGTGGTCTGGCGATCTGATCGTACGAAGCACCAAATGTTTCAGGATATGGTGCGTCAGGCTCATCAGAACGCGGTTCCCTTTCGCTATGTGCTGGCTGACTCCTGGTATACCAATTCGGATAACATCAACTTGGTATTGGGCTTGCAACATCATTACTTAGGGGCTGTCAAGTCCAACCTCGAAGTGGCTCTTTCCAAACACGACCGGGCTAATGGTAAGTTTTTCAAAATCAGTAGCTTAAAGCTTCAACCAGGCACCGTGTTGACTGCCTTCATTCGCTCCGTGCAAGCGCCTGTTGCGATCTGTGGCGACATTCTCCCCAACAAGGATGCGGGGCCGCCCGGCGGGTCAGTCGGTGAACTCCTGTTGCTCACTACTGATGTGACAATGACTTACCAACAACTCCTGACAACCTACCAAAAACGGTGGGGCATCGAGGAGTATCATAAATCGCTCAAACAGAATGCGTCGCTGGAAAAGTCACCTACGCGCACCCACCGCACTCAGGCCAACCATTTGTTTGCCAGCATTTGCGCCTATGTTAAGTTAGAGCGTCTGCGGCTGAGCCAACATACCAATCATTTTGCCTTGAAAGGCCGGTTGTATCTGAAAGCCATGCAAGCGGCTTTTGCAGAGCTGACTGTTTTGAAAAATCAACTTAGCCAACATCCAGAAATGGGGGTGGCGTAACATCAGTTACTAATCCCGTACTCACGTCAATTAGTCAGAATTTAACTTTTATTTCCCATTTCGGCCCCGAATTCGTCCTGTCCCTAATAAAGAAAAGCTCAACTGTCTAGTTAGTAGACAGTTGAGCTTTAAAGTGTAGCGGGGAGCAGGATCGAACTGCCGACCTTAGGGTTATGAATCCTACGCTCTAACCTGATAGTCAGGTGTTTGTGAGGTAATATGGTAAAGTGCAACGCTATGTGAAACTCTTAGCCTGTTGTACCATGTTTAGCACCCCAACACAATTTTTATCCTCAGACCCCAGCCAGCGATGCTTTGTTAAGTTCATCTATGACGGTAAGCCCTTTCGGCTCTACAATGGTAAACCCCTAGGCATTACCTGTTTCCCTAACCGTAAGAAGTCCCTCACCGATAAACAGCGGGAACTTCAACGACTGCTCGAAGCAACATACAAAGCCTTACAGGTTGGTTGGTGTCCCGGTACGGTCATCCGTAAGGAAGCAAAGGAGTCTCTTCCATCCATAACCAACTTGTTGCAGGAAGTAAAGGTTACCTTTCATAGCCGGGGCTGGTCCTCATCCTATATGAGAGATATGACCCGTATAACGGATGAGTTATCGGCTTACCTGTCCGCTGACGTCAAATCATCCGGGTTAACTATTGGAAGGCTTGACAGTGAATACCTGTCGACGTTTCTGGATAACTACCGATCTTCCGCCCGTTACTACATGAACAAGCGCCGTAATCTGTCGGCACTCTTCTCCCTGTTATTGAAGTCAGAGCAGAACCCAGTAGCGTTTACGCCTACGATGAAAGTAACGGAAGTACTCAATCAAGCCTACACACCTAAACAGCTTACTACGGTCCTTGATCACCTGAGGCTCCATAACGATAACCTATTCCTGTGTGCCATGATGGTCTATGGAACGATGTTACGACCTCACCGGGAAATACGGCTGCTGCGTCGACGTAATTTCGATGATGACCTGAACCACATCCTACTAGCTGGCAGTGCTAATAAATCAGGGCGTATCCGGCGCGTACCAGTACCCGATTTTGTCAGGGATATACTATTAAGCAGAGGAGTGGAGAAGATGGCACCAGATGCCTTTATATTCACCGGAACAGCCAAGCCATTAAACGCTGATTATTTTACAACAGCCTGGAGCCGACATAAGAGGTTGATGTTAACCAGTAAGATTATCCTGCCTGCCCAGACCCTGTACAGCTTTCGGCATAGTGCCGCTATTTACAGCTTTACCGATCGTCAGGATATAAGGCTACTACAGGGGCTTATGGGACACGCCACGCCTGACGTAACAACGAAGTACCTGAGGAGCCTGGGTATCGTTGAGGTGAGTAAAGAAGACCTGCCACGCTTACCTGAAATCTTCATTTAGTGATAACAGTCAGGAGTGACAACTACCGAGTATCTATGCTTCTACAACTGATAATATAATTATAGCATGAAACTTCTATATTTGGAAACCCATACCATAAATAAACAATCTGAATCACTTATCCTCCAAGTCATCTCCTTTCCACGTTTCGTATGAAAAAATTAATCAAAATATTAATGGTATGTGAATTAATATTTTCTCTTGGATACTCGACTTGCGTAGCCCAAAAATCTGCTGGTTTTATCGGGCTTACTGAGGTTGAAATTAGAAACGAAACTGGGGGTGCTGCTAAATTTACAACAGAAGTTTTAGACAATGGTACCAAGTTAGTATATGGAAACGACGGTCTATTTACGTGGATATTTAGTTTAGAGAATGGAAAATGTTTCGCTTATTCAGTAATACCAGATAATTCATATGCTATGAATATGATGGTTAAAATTAATAATGAAAAAACTGTAACTGTATCATCTACTGAGTGGAAAATGTATACAAAAGATCGAATTATTAACATAAAACTCCGGCGTCCAGAATTTGATCCCTCTGGACCGCTGTCATTTTATTACACTTTAGACAACGGCAGTAAGTGATTTTCGTATATAACTTGATGTATGCCTAATAATACTAGGACCGGGCAGGCACAATGATACCCGCTCGGAGGTGCCGCCGTTGCCGCTTATTGCTTCGCAATGCGCTACGGCTCTCCTCGCTCCGTTTACTTACTCAACGCCCGATGAACGGCAGCACCGGGAGCTATGCGAATAGGTGGCTACGATGCTTTGTTACGATCATTGGGCAGTGCGGCAATGATCGATAGGTTAACAGCCTCCAAGCCCCGGCGAAGCCGCATACGTCATAGGGCGTAATCATTAGTAATTTCTGCACCGTTTTTTATATTCCTTATTAAGGGTGAAAATAAAAGCGGTGCAGAAATCAATCAGTACTCGACATTGTAGCATACAGCTTCCTGTACTTTCTGCCACGAATAAATTCTCTTCCCGTCATTATCATTGCCCCATCAGCAAATTCCTTTATGAGCAAACTTTCGGCTATTTTTTCAGTGGGTACAGGTGAGGTAGTATGTTGCATGGGCAGAGCTATTAGACCATTTTGGGTAAATTCATGCTGCCGTATGACCTCTATAGCCTTTATTAATGCCTGCCAAGAGAAGTCCGTTAACTGTGGATGGACCACTTCCGGGATGTAAGAACCATTATTGTTCTTTATAGCCCCGCTCTTAAGCTCATCACGGCAAGTATTCATAGCATTGCTAAATTCCTGAAATGGCTCAAGCAGTGGAGGTAATGCCTCCTTACTGTTTATTAACAGCACCGAAATCAATAGTAACCGCTTAGTGGGCGTACGTGATAAACATTCTTCAAGACCGGCTTCTTTCAACGACTGCTCAAACATATTTTGTAGGCGTTGTTTTTTAGTAGTACTGTCTGACTTATAAGGCTCAATAGTTGCTGTTTTTAGCGTACAGTTTGTAAACTGATTGTTCAACGCCAGCCAAAGCAATAACGGCGAAAGCAGCTTCCCCTCGATGTAGGAATTTGCCATACGATAGTTAGCGTAATCTGATAGAATAAAGTCGTACAGCTTCGGCGGGGTGCCGAAATACTCTTTATGAGCCACGTAAGTGCTATCATTACTTCCCTTTATACCTCTCTCAAATTTTTCATAGGTCTTTATCTCGTCGTTATGTACCTTCTTAAAGCGAGTAAATAATTTCTGCTCAGGCTCTGCCTGTACAGAGTGTGGTTTATGGGATTGCCCTATCAGGTATTCTGCTCGGCTATTTACCCGTTGCTGTTCTGAAAGTATGTAATTGTCAAATGATCGCATAAAAACGTGTACCTCTCCGCCATTGCGTAACCGTGCAACCGACTGTATCAGCGCAATGTACCCACTGTTAAATATACCATAAGTGGTAATATCTACATTTGTACCGCTTTGGCGTGGATGAATTGTGCCGGGTAGGATGACTACTAGCGTACTCGCAGCCTCAGTTATATTGATGCCGGTTGTAAATGTTGTGCCAATTGAGTTTCTCGATTCATCGAAATTCCTTTTATCATCTCCAGTCATTAACTGGGGATTCATAGCACTCATCACATTTGAAAGCTTACCTGTTGTGTTTTTAAGGGATTTAGCCATCTCTTTATGAGCGGTCAGGATATGCACCCTACCTCTGTCCTTTACACTATCTTGTAATACCCGATTCAACTCGCTTTCTAGGCTTCCCAAGCTGTTGTGCTTGTAGTTCTCTGTACAGATATGCAAATGGAGATCGGCTTGTTTTGATGCCTTTACACGATCACCCTGAAATACAGTAACCCTTCGCTTGGTGAGCATCGAAACGGCTTTGACAACCTCAACTGATTCACGGGTAAATGTCGCACTGGCGACAAAGATTTTAGATACTAATTCCGGAGTGATCGCATAAAGGTGTGCAAACCGGGTAGTGCTATACATACTAACTTTCTCATGGGCTTCATCCAGAAATAGAACAATCGTTTTATCCTGCTTTTTGATGTGATTTAAGAGCGCCTTTTTAAAGTCGGTGCGAGCCTGTGACTGGGGCTGATAAGCTCTGCCCCCGCTACCCATTAGGAACTCGGGCGTCATCAGGTAGATATTAGCGGATAATCCGTTATCCGGTATGTGATATCTTTCAGGCGGCTTGGGCTTAGAAGTACAGTCCCAAATGCTAACCTGTTTTCCCTCCTTCAGCGATAACTTTTCGATTTCTGATTTATTCTGATCTAATAGGCGTTTGAGGGGGGCAACATAGAATATTACGTACATATCCGGATTAGCGAGATAACGCAACATACAATCATGTATCAACCGCGTCTTACCCTTACCAACCTGGAAGTTAAGAACCGTGGTGTCCTTTCTGTAGAGGTCTAAGCCTGATAGGTTTGTATCCAGCGACAGGTACTCATCTGGTGACAATAAGATGTCGTCTTTTATCGACACCGTACCCTCTGGCTGCCATAAGCTACCGTCGAAGTGATTCAGTGAAAGCTTGAAATACTGGATAGGGGGTGATTCTGAGTCGAATTGATACGTAAGCAGTATCGGTTCGGGGGCAACTGTGTTATTGTCTTGTGACATCCGAATGTTTTGTCAAGGGTGTGGACAGAAACACGACGGATGTATTTGGCACTAGAAGCAGTACAAAACAAAACCCCTATCGGAGCCGCCATGAGTCTGTTTTGCGCGCAGAACCGGTTAGCTACCAATAGGGGGTGTCTGAAATCAGGCTATGGAATCGGACTTATATAAGCAATTAGGAAGGAGTACTCAAAGGCATTTAACAGGTACTGCGCGCAGTGTAAAATTACGAAATAGTAGCCTGATTCACAATATTTTCGCCGACATAGATACATACTGATTATGCAAATCGTACGGTCGTTACCCGGTTACTTGGTGTATATACGTAACACGTACCTGGCTGTTGTTATTTTAACAAATGACTCGTCAGTTCAGTAGTATCGATTAGTAAATATTGAGCTTGTCCTTGATCTTTTCTACATCATCTGCGATGTCGTAGCATGTAGAAGTTAGGCTGTCGACCTCATCCCTTATGACGGATTGCCTATAAAGGGAGAAAACCAGGAGTAGGATGATAATTAGCTTTAAGAGATTAGCCCGTACGTAGTTATTTATCTTTTCACTCATAGCATGTAACGTTTAGAAGGATGATGTGATGGAACTGTTCAAACCGTCCAAAGATACCACATAGCGGGTTCTTTGGACGGTGTATTCCGGTCACTATCGTATACCGGTTTCGGTCATCTAACCCGACGTTTCAGTCGTACTAGCTGCTTCTCAATTTTGGCTTTCACTTCTTTGTTCTCACAGTCATTTAGTAGGCGACAGAACATGATAGACTCGCCAGGCTCAATGGTGACGGTTGCACTGTTTGATGTACTCATAATATGGAACTGGTTTACCCGCCTACGATAATATGGCAGGAAGCTGTTAAAATCCACGCCGGTACTTCCTGCGCGGTGGTATGGTAACGTTATAACTGTACTGCTTTGGATAAATACAGATTGACACTCGCTATTCGTCTATTGTACCTGCGTACGGCGGCTTGTCTTCTCTGACGATCTTCCTGGCTAAAAGCCTTGTCACTGGATATTATGGCTTGAGCATTGTTACTACCTGAAAACGAACCCTGGTTTGATTTGGCTGCGATGGTACTCATGTGCTAAAGAGTTTACGTACTGAGCCGGGATAACAATAGGCTATCTTGCGGCTGTGTGAAAGTCGCAGAGAGCGACGGGCGACTATGACGCCCGGAGCACGGTTAGGGTCTTGATGGAAGGTGATAATGCCTGCACAAGAGGGGGTAATTATTCGTTACAAATCTTCATCCCTGAAACTCAATAACAACAGCGTAAACAGTACTAGAACGGCAATAAAGACACCTGCCATGAGCTTCCCGCTATCTTTACTCTTATCACCGCCCAGTAGTTTGACTATCCCAATCGCAATGATACCGGCAACAACTGCTAAAGCGCTCATAGTGTGAATAGTTAATTAGGATCGGAATGTACACTAAATAAACGTAATTGTGATTAGAACGGAAATAGATGGTGGCGGGGGTATGTCGACTTGGAAAGTTAACCGGGGAGTTGATCAAGGGTAGTATGAGCGCGCGAATTTTTTATAGAATTTTGGCGACAGTGAACCAGTATTAAGTAACAGACGAAAGATGAAGACTGATTTATTTGTACAGCAGTTAGATGTTTTACTTACTGCGTATGCAGATATCAAGATAAAAGGCTACAAGAAAGGCACGTCGGAGCACGAACAACAAGTACTACTCTCAAGGGCAATAGCTGCTGTACACAGACTTTCGGGTCATTCCTCATCGTACAGTGCGGAAGTAAATCGAGTGCTTGAAGAATGGAGCTCAAGTGATCATTTTGATTTAGTTTTTGGAATCGTGAAGGCGTTGCGTGAAGACCTAAGCGCAGGTTATTTGCAATCGCTGACTGAAATCGTTCATGCAGAGGTTTTTGCCGATTTTATCGAGATGGCGTTTCACCTGCTGAGTAACGGCTACAAAGATGCGGCTGCGGTGATCGTCGGCTCTACCCTTGAAAGCCATCTGAGGAAACTGGCAGTGAAGAACAGCATACCAATAGAGACAGACGATAAACCTCTCAAAGCGGAACGTATTAATCAGGAACTGGCGAAGGCAACCATCTATACAATACTAGATCAGAAGAATGTCACTGCCTGGCTTGACCTACGTAATAAGGCTGCTCACGGAAACTACTCTGATTATATGACTGACCAGGTTAAACTATTGATCGCCGGTATACAGGACTTTATAACACGCAATCCTGCCTGACTAGTAGCAGGATTAGTGAAAATTGCCCCTCTAATCTCCCTCTTCAGCCTTTTTATTGTCAACCACAATACATTCTAGGACGCCTATTTGTCAAAATAACGCACATTCAGCTATGGGTTTGTATGGGGGCTTATTGGCAGCTCAACGGAGAAAAATAGATAGTATAGGTGTGGTGTGTAAAGCAAGAACGTGAATGGTGGGTTAGATTCGCCTGTATGCAGTCACCTACCCGCTAGCAGATGCCTATCATTGTTTCGTGTGCGCTATAACTGATAGAACGTAAAGCGATCAGGGTTATCAAGGTGGGTAGGAATAACGCTTACCAGGTCAATGTAAAGGTCGTCTGGACTACCCATGCAAGCCTCAAGAACCGTAAAGATTTGTATACGGAAGAGATGGAGTTCAGCGATAAGTATCGGAAGCGTTCTAAACTAAAGACCCGTACAATCAAGCAGACGTATGTAGACTGATAATAGACTGGGTAGAGGTATGTTTAGGAGATTAGTAGCTATATGCAACGCTATATGCAACGACGGGTACGACAAGTGGGCTGAAAAGCGATGAATCCGGGGTATTGTATAGAGATACAAAAGCCCTATGTTTACAGAGTTGCACTATCTGAATTCTCCATAAAACACCCTGTATGGCACAAAAAAGCCCTCTACAGCTATTGTAAAGGGCTTTGTACGTGGTATCGTACTTGTAGCGGGGAGCAGGATCGAACTGCCGACCTTAGGGTTATGAATCCTACGCTCTAACCATCTGAGCTACCCCGCCGGGCTTGGTGCCACAAAAGTAAGAAAAATTCAGTCTAAGGCAAAAAAAGCCATTGACTTTCGCAAAAAAATTCGTTTACCTTTGCTAATGACCCTTTTCTGTAGTCTGATACGTGATAAATTATGGAGAAATTTAAATTCATTACCGAATACGAACTCCGGGCATCTCCTAAAATGCTCTTTCCTTATATCAGTACCGCATCGGGACTGTCGCAGTGGTTTGCCAGCAAGGTGAACACCATGCCCGAACAGCGGCTCGATTTTCAGTGGGACAACGAAAGTCACATTGCCCGGCAGGTGTCCATGCGGCAGAACAAGGGCGTTCGTTTTGAGTTTCTGGAAACGGATGAAGATGGTTCGGATAATAACTACGTTGATTTTCGGGTCGATCAGAGCGAACTGACACAATCGACGTTTTTACGTATTACTGATTACTCCAATACCACCGATGAAGAAGAACTAAAAGACCTGTGGGATGGGATGATGGATAAACTGAAAGAAATTGTTGGTAGTTAAATTTTGTTAATGAACCGTACGGACGGCCTCGTACGTATAATGAACAAGGAGTAATGCAGTTTATGTTGTATAAATGATACTCCTGCACGCTGCGTTCAGGCCATACCGGTGGTACATTATACAATCGAATGAAAAAGATAGATAAATTAGTACTCGGCTCGTTTTGGGGGCCGTTTTTTTTGACCCTCGGTGTCGTCATCTTTATTTTCCTGATGCGACTACTGATGTTCTATATTGACGATTTCGTTTCTAAAGACCTCGATTTGGCCACCTTCGGCCGACTGTTGTTTTACTTTGCCCTGCTCACTATACCAACGGCTCTTCCGCTGGCCGTCCTGCTATCATCCCTGATGACATTCGGGAATCTGGGTGAGTTTTTTGAACTGACTGCCCTGAAAAGTGCCGGTATCTCGCTCACCAGGGCTATGCGCCCGTTGCTTATCGTAGCCGTTGGCATCAGCGGATTTTCCTTCTGGTTCAATAATTCGGTTGCTCCCTGGGCTAATCTTAAGGGATATAGCCTGCTGTATGACATAAAAACGGCTAAAGCTACGCTTAACCTGAAAGAAGGTATATTTTACAACGATTTGCCGGGCTATAGTATCAAGGTAGATCAAAAAGTGAAAGCGGCTGAAAACAGCAAGACGGGGGATTTACTCAAAGGACTGGTTATCTACAAGCATCCAACAAACGGCATCGAATCGGGGAATCGCGAAATTATTCTGGCCGATTCAGGTCGGATGTATACGGATAAAGACCGGTCATACCTTGTTTTTCAGCTTTTCAACGGGAACGATTATCAGGAGTATTCAGACAACAGCCCCATAAGTTATAGTAGTGCCGGTACACCGGCTAAAGGGGGGCAGTTTATGCGGAATGGCTTCAAAGATTACCGGTTGGTTATTAGCCTGGAATCGTTTGGTATCAAGCGCACCGATGAAAACCAGTTCGAATACCACGAGTATATGAAAAACCTGAGCGAACTGTCGGCCTTAACCGATTCGCTCCGGAAAGAGTATACCAATACCAGCATGAGCGTAGCCAATACGTCCCGCCAGTACTATAATTACCAGTTCAAGGCTGATGCCGTTACGAAACAAAAGGCGATAAAGGATGGGAAATGGGTGGACTCACTCCTGAAAAAGCGAGCCGTTGCCGTGCCTGATCTGGCGCAGTCGGCTTTGAGCCAGGCTCAGAATATTCTGACCTACGCTACGTCGAACGTAACGTACCTGACCGAGAAAGAAAAGAATGTCTGGCGCTATCAACTGGAAAGCCACCATAAATTCACGCAGGCGTTTTCGATTTTTGTGATGTTTTTGATTGGCGCATCCATGGGTGCCATCATCAAAAAAGGTGGTTTTGGCGTTCCGGTTCTGATCGCTATTGTATTCTTTATATTTCTGTATGTGTTAACCATTGCCGGTGACAAATACGCCAAAGACGGATTGATCTGGGTGCCCATTGGGGCCTGGCTGGCCAACATCGTTCTGTTTCCCCTTGGTCTGTTAATCATGCAGCGTGCCCGTCACGACTCTCGCCTGTTCGATAAAGACGTTTATATCATTGCCTGGGATCGGTTAAAAGCCAGGTGGAAAAACTGGTCGGACAGTCGATCCGTTAGTCAGTCGGTGAGTTCATGAATCAATCCGTTGGTTAGTCGATCCGCTAGTCAGTGAGTCGATGGATACTGATCAGGTTAAACGCATTAAAATGGAGCTTTTCCGTGCCGTACCGATCTTTGTGGCATGGATTGGACTACTTTCTTTGCCGACGTACCGGACTTTCGATTAAATCGACGTAAACGTCATCTGTTACTTGATATTTTGGTAATCACCTTGTTAGCGGTCATTTGTGGAGCCGATGACTGTGAAGAAATTGCCCTCTATGGCCGCCAGAAAGAAACTTTCCTGCGCACTTTCTTAA
>NZ_KB893435.1 GCF_000374085.1 Spirosoma spitsbergense DSM 19989
CCGGATCGGTCGCGGGGCGTGGTCAAATCTAACAGCCCAGCGCTGGATTTGACGGTCTTGGTGGTCTTGCCGTTTCGGCGGTTTTGTTCGGTCTGCCGGGTCTGCACCAGGTGGCCATCCATTTCCCCTTCCAAGGCCGATTCCAGGAAGTGCTTGAGTAAGGGAGCGAACAGGCCGTTTTGGCCTGTCAGGGGTTTGCCTTCGTAGAGGCCTTTGATGGCCGCCTGCTTGAAGGACTCGAAATCGAAGTCGTTAGTTGTATCCGTCATGATTGTGAAAATAAGGATTTTTCTTTTTCCCTNCTATTCACCCTCAGCCTTGACACAGTTCAGCGAGCAGTCTCGTACTAACCCTTAGGAGCAGAGACGTTGGCTCCTTACCATCATTTCAAATAGTCTATTTTGAATCCCCTTAACGAACTATAGGCTGATGGATTGAAGTCTTTGGGAATAAGATCCTTATCCCCCTGCTTCGTCGGACTGTTTACCTAACAGCGGAAGTGCTGCCTGTCGTTCAGAAAAGGTGGCTATGCAGAATCATCTAAAATGGTAATTCCTCCCAACTTGATTCAGGACTCTCGGAATCTTCAGGTTTGGCGATTTTACTTTCAATCTTGTTGATAAACCTCACCATGTTTGTGATGTTGTTGAATATTAATATGCTTTCGTCGTAGTTCAATACCGGGTTATCGTGCGCGAAACTTCTATTGTTTCTAATATCGTTAAATGATTGAATTACAGAGATCGAGTACGTCAGAATCTTTTCTGCCATCTCAGAATCAATCATCTTATTAGTCTTGATATACTTCACGTATTTACCAAAAATAGCATTCAAAGATTCTTCTCTACTAAAAACTATATCATGTTGTTGGCACAGAACTCTAATCAACTTCGTAATGTAAGTATGAAGTCTATCTAGGGCATTTTCCGGTTCATTCCTTCCTATGCTTTCCCGGATAGATCTTGCTATGGAGTTGAAATCTTTATCTGTGTTGATTGCTTGTATTGCATCAATGTCTTCGATTACTGATTCTCCTTTCAAGGCACTTGCTATCATGAAGCATCGATCAACCAAGTCCTTCGGAGGGAGTTCTGATAAGCCCGATAGACCATCGCGTGTTCGAGGCTTATCTTTCGCAATCATCACTAATTCGTATATCAAACTTCCTACTTTTGGGTCTGGCTCCAACTTACAAAAACTTCTTAATCTATTAGCTTTGGATGTCCCTTTCGTTTTATATTTTTCATCGCTTATGTCCTCTCTGACAGCATCATAAACGAAACTTCTGAAGCTGCTATCACTAAAATTTAGAACATATCCACCACCCATTTGGAATAGATCTTCTAAATCTTGTTTGTCACGATAATTAATTTGAGCCATTTGAACTTGTAAAATATTTTTCCTTCGAAAAAGCCTGAGTTTGATATTTCAGCTTATTCGCGTCAGCCATAAATCGAAAAGCCTAACGATAAGGATGTTTGCGTTGGCTCGTACGAATCCGAAATTTACATTTTTGCAACCAAAAAGTAAAATATTTTTCTGATAATCAGATAGTTAGCTTTTATCTGCCACTACCGATACAGCAAAGTACTTGCCCGGAAGGTGCCGTCGGCGGCTTGCAGCAGCTTGGCGCGCAGGCGGGCGTTGTAGTTGGGGTGATCACTTAGAAACGTCCGTACCAGTTGGGCCACTGCGGGGGTCTGGTAGCCGGACAAGGTGGACCGAAGCCATGATTCGGGGAAGAAAATATCGCCCGTGCGCTGAATTTCTTCCAGCAACTCCAGACTTTTAGGCAGGTAGCTGACTGACGTTTCGGCGCGGAGGGGATGGTGCAGATACCCCAGCGCGGCCGTTACCCAGGCTTCGTGCTCCCGGTTTGTTTCGGTGGCCAGTGATGCAAAAAATGCGTTACGTTCGGTAACACTGCTGGATAAGGCCGGCATCATGAATTGAAGCCGTTTCTGCCGGTCGGGGTTTTTAATCCGGGCCAGTTGCGTTTGCAGAATACCTTCGGCGGGGTAATCCCGTACGGCCAGCGCCAGGGCCAGCGAGGTGTAATCGTCTTCGGTCAGGGTAACGCCATCCGGGGCTTTCTGCTCCTTCCAGATTTGATAAAGCCGGTTCTGCGCTTCGCGGCTGAGGGCAATCGACTGATATAGCCGGAACAGGAGTTTACGGATGCCTTTTTGGGCCGAGGTTTGGCTGGATACACCTTCCGGCGTATTAAGTTGCATAGCCTGCCAGGTAGCCTGTTCAATGGAAGCCGCCAGGGTGGCACGGTTTTCGGGCCGGGTAAAATCCCACACGATATCGGACAATTCCGTTGTCAGCAGTCGTACATTCAGTTCTTCCGGCTCCTGAGCCAACAGATTTTTATACACGTTGCCCAGTAAAACCGGGCTGGTCTGGCCGGTCAGCATTGTTTCGTACAGATTGATGTAAGCTGCGGCCCGTGTAACCGGATTTGTTAGGGTGGCCAGTTGCGGAATCATGGCTGTATCGACCGGAAACAGCCCGTATCCCTGCCCCGACGAATTGAAGACCATGAACAAAGGGGCTACTTTCCCAACCGCTTCGGTCAGGTCAACCTGCGCCTGATTCATATTGACGGTTAGTTCCTCCACCCGGTCGGGATACACCAGCGCCACCTCGAAACCCTGCGGCCATAACCGCTTGGTCCCATCTTCGCCCTGTTGCGAAATCACGAAGTGACTGATTTTGCCGTCCTTTTTGTCGAGTTGATACGTGAACACAGGTCGCCCGGTTTCTTTCACCCATACGTTGTTCCAGGCCAGCAGGTCGGCGGGTGTATGTGCGTCCAGAATAGCCACTAAATCCGACCAGGACGCATTGTTGAACGTGTATTTTTTGAGGTATTCCCGCAGGCCATCGCGCAGGGCCGTTTTACCCATCAACCGCTCCAGTTGCCGCATCATAATGGGAGCCTTGTGGTAGATAATGCCGCCGTAGAGGCTCCCCGCTTCCTGCAAATTGACGAGGGGTTGCCCAATGGGATTGGCCCCCTGCGTACGGTCGACGGCGTAAGCCGCCGGAAAGTGATCGACCACGAACTGAAGGTCATAGTTGGCATCCGGTGAAGCAACCTCCATGACCTTGTCCGCCATGAAATTGGCGAACACTTCTTTCAGCCATACATCCTCAAACCAGCGCATGGTTACCATATCGCCAAACCACATGTGTGCCGTTTCGTGGGCAATGACGTGGGTGCGGGACAAACGCTGGTCGCGGGTGGCACCGTTGTCTAAAAACAGGGCCGATGTTTTATAATCAATGGCACCTACGTGCTCCATGCCGCCGTACTGAAAATCGGGAATAGCGGCAAAATCGAATTTCTGAAACGGAAACGGAATCTGGGTGTATTCTTCCATAAACCGGATGGCATCGGCATGGTACGTAAATATCGGGTCGAGGCTCAGCCGAATCTTCGTCGAGTCCGTTTCGCGGTGGAGCAGCGTCATGGAACGGCCCAGCGTGGATTCGCCCTGCATAGTGCGGCTGACCGGCGTGAACTTGCCCGCTACGAATGAGAATAAGTACGTAGGAATCAGGTCGGATGGCTGGAAATTGACCGTTTTTCGCTCCCCGGCGATGGACGAATCCCGTACGGGCGCATTCGTGATGGCTTCCCACCGGGTAGGAATAGTTAGAGAAACCTGAAACGTGGCTTTTAAATCGGGCTGGTCGAAGCAGGGGAAAACCGTTCGGGCGCGGTCGGGAACAAGCAATGTGTAGAGGTATTCGTCGTTACGGTTCAGGGATAGATTGCCCGCCGTAAACTGAATGGAAATACTGTTTTTACCGGCTTTCAGAGCCGCCGTGGAAATGAGTATATGTTCGCGCTCGAAAACAAGGGGGATGGACGTTTCGTTAACCGAAACCGACTGTATATGAGCCTTTTCTTCCTTGAAATCGAGTTGAAGCGGGGTGCTGTTTTTTTGCCAGGTAAACGTAATTGTTTCGCTGGCTGGAATAGGCTGGTTTTTCTGCGCTGGAATGTCGAACTTTAGTGCATAGCTCAACTGGCTTAGGGTTTGCTTCCGGTCCTTCGCCAGTGTTTGTGATACCCCCGTTTCCACAACGGGCTGGCTGGTTGGTACGGAACGATGGCTACACGACATAACGGTTAGCAGACTGGCGATAGAGAGAATACCGTAACGGTAAAACATAAAGAGTTGAGGTTGCTGATGAAACGTGTTTGGTATTCTGTTCATAACGGGCCACCAATGCTGAAATCCCTGCCTGGCAAACCGTCTTTGTTTCAAAAATACGAACGCTATGAAACAGTACCGCACTTTTCTTCTTTTGCTGCTGATAAGTACCGTCAGTGCAACCATGATCCGGGCCAATTCCATCCTGATTCCGATGGACGACCAGCAGAGTAATCACCTTAAAGCGTATGGCATTGCCTACAAAATTCTGAAAGATGACCAGGAAATAGACTGGCTGCTCAACTACCGGGGCGGGAGTTTCATGATGAAACAGACAGCCGCTATTGAAACGGAGTGCCGCGTTCGGGGGGTTTCTTTCGAAACAATTTCAGATGCCAGAGCAGCCTCCATCAGGCAGCAACTGGCCAATCCTGACCTCAACATGGATGTCGTAACGCTCCATAAAGCGGCTAAAATTGTGGTGTATTCGCCCATAAAAGTCGGCCCGGCTGAGTTTGAGAATACAGACGCTGTGTTGCTGGTTCTCACCTACGCCGAAATACCCTACGAACTGGTATACGATGAAGAAATCCTGAAAGGCGACCTGCCTAAATACGACTGGCTGCACCTGCACCACGAGGATTTTACGGGTCAGTATGGCCGCAATATTCACCGGCAATCGCTGGCTGACATCAAAGCCCAGGAAGACATTGCCCATAAGTACGGTTTTACGAAGGTGTCGCAGATGAAACTGGCCGTTGCCAAAGGTATCAAGGAGTTTTGTTCCGGTGGGGGTTACCTGTTTGCCATGTGCTCGGCGGCCGAAACCCTCGATATTGCGCTGGCAGCCGAGGGCCTCGATATTGTTGGCAGCAGCTACGATGGCGACGACGTTGATGCCGACGCGCAGAGCAAACTCGACTTCACCAAAACGTTCGCGTTTGGCAACTTCACCCTCGAAACCGACAACGGGTACCGGGGGTACTCTACTTTTTCCGACATTAATTCATCCGGCGGACGTAGCTATAACCAGTCGACGGGCTTCTTCCAGTTGTTCAACTTTTCGGCCAAGTGGGATGTCATTCCGGCCATGCTTACGCAGAACCACGAGCCAATCATCAAGGAATTTTTTGGCCAGACAACGGCCTTCCGGAAAGGAGCCGTCAAGCCAAGCAGCCTGGTGATGGGCGAAAGCGAATCGTCGGACCGCTACCTCTACGGCGAAATGGGCCGGGGGCAGTGGACATTCTACGGCGGCCACGACCCCGAAGGTACCCGCGGGGGTGGTTTCCGCAGTCCCACCGACCTGAATCTGCACCCGCACTCGCCCGGCTACCGGCTCATCCTGAACAACGTACTATTCCCATCGGCCCGTAAGAAGAAACGGAAAACGTAGGGGGATCTGTAGAAAAAAAGTAAGCGTCATGGAAGCCTTCAGCTTATTGGATATTGTCGTAGCCTCGACCGATTTGCCCGCCGAAAAGATTCGTAAAGGTAGCCTGGGGACCGTGGTAGAGACGTTCGATGACGCGAGTTACCTTGTAGAGTTTGCCGACTTAGATGGGGTTACTTCCGCGTTGCCAGTTCTGACTGGTAACCAGTTAATTAAGGTTTATCAGGAGCCTGTCGACGCTTGATTGCAAGGCTAATTACAGAAGGCACTTGATTGGCGTTTTACAATCGGCAGGATTGAGAAATTGGATGATTCATAAGCAATCAATACCGGTACAGCGTCAGTTTCTGGATGCCATATTCCCCAACGGGAATGCGGATATGCCGCCCCTGATGGTCCTGGTCGCCGTTTAACCGCCGGCCGGGTTTCCATTTTTCGTCAATGTACCGGCCTTCGTCCAGGTGCAGAATCCCCGTGTTTGGTGCTCCGGGCTGGTTAGAAAGGCAGGTAATTACGATGCCCGTGCTGGAAACAATAAAGCAGAAAAAGCAAGAAGAACCGTACTCAGCAGACTTTACCAAAAGGCCGATAACAACAGTTGGGGCGTCATAAAAAGAGTAATTTTTCAAACGGAATGACAATATAATCGTTTGGTTGTAACTTTGACACTTATTCAGTATTCATGCGGTGATGCCGAATCGATTATGACTAAGTCGAGTGGCCGTAACTGAATCATGAAACAGCTAACTGCCCACCCATTTGTGGCCAAACGACCGCACTGACTATGACCTTTGCTAACCGTTATTCATCATAACCCCTATTTCATGTTCGCACTGAAAAAATCCTCCCTGCTCGCCATCGCTGTTTGTGGCGTTGGTATCCAGCTCAGTTCCTGCCAAAGTTCAACGACCCAGACTACTGAAAACACGCAACCTACGCAGGACACCCTGACCACTCCGCGCGACCTCAACAATCCCAAGCCGCTGATTAGCGCTATTTATACGGCTGACCCTTCGGCGCACGTATTCAACGGCAAGATTTACATTTACCCATCGCACGATATTGACGCCAAGGTACCGGAAGACGATGAAGGAGGCCATTTTAACATGCAGGATTACCACGTCCTTTCGATGGATAACATCGATGCCAAGGTAGTCGACCATGGGGTTGCACTGGATATTAAGGATGTTCCATGGGCGGGTCGCCAGATGTGGGCACCCGATGCCGCCTACAAAAACGGTACTTACTACCTGTATTTCCCGGTTAAGGATAAGGAGGATGTATTCCGGATGGGCGTTGCTACCAGCAAATCACCAACGGGACCGTTCAAGGCCGAACCGGCTCCCATACCGGGCAGCTTCAGTATCGACCCGGCGGTGTTTACCGATACCGACGGCAAAACGTACATGTACTTTGGCGGTATCTGGGGCGGTCAACTACAACGCTGGCATACCGGCAAGTATGACAAAAGCCTGAAAACCGATTTGCAGAAAGACAAAGAACCGGCACTGAGTCCCAAAATAGCCCTGATGAGCAACGATATGCTCACGTTCGACGGCCCGGTCAAAGACATTCAGATTATCGATTCAGTGGGCAAACCTCTTTTGGGTGGCGACCACGACCGGCGTTTTTTTGAAGGTGCCTGGATGCACAAATACAAGGATACCTACTATTTCTCGTACTCAACTGGCGATACGCATTTTCTGGCCTATGCCACCAGCAAATCGCCGTATGGCCCCTTCACTTACCAGAGTACGTTCATGAAGCCCGTAACCGGCTGGACCACCCACCACTCCATCGTGGAATTCAACGGCAAGTGGTACATCTTCTACCACGATGTGGAGCTATCCGGCAAAACGCACCTGCGTAACGTTAAAGTGCGCGAGCTGAAACGGAAGGACGACGGGTCAATTGAGTTGATTACGCCGTAGAGAGATGCATAGCTGATGTTTTTGGCTGTTTGCCATCTTTGACAACGTTTTAAACGTTGTCAAAGATTAGAAATACGAACCAGTAATAGCCGTTTGGACAGAACCAAACGGTTATTTTTTTGCGGGATACCGGGCTTTTTCGGCTATCTCGATGTCGTTTGCTACATCGGGGCGGAGTTTCTCCCAGTGGAAACGAAGTTTGTTATTTTCTGCCCAGGTATGCCCTTTCTGTTCGGTCAGATGCACCAGGGGCATATCCTTATAAAGTGGGCGAGTAATGGCAACGACTGTATCCCAGTAGCCCAGGGCGGCTTTCAGGTGTTTGACAGCCGTTTCCTTCTGGTTAGCCTGTCCGGTTGTGCGGTAGGTTTGTAACGCTACGGCTCCGCGCAGTTTTTCGGCAAGGTGAAGCCCCAGATTAGCCCATACTTCGACATCGGCAACTTCGTATTGCAGCGACCGATTTGAAGAGGTCTTTATCGGTTGAACGAGTTGCAGGGCTTTCCGGCAATCTCGTTCCAGCATGGCAGCCAGCACCGGTGGCGTTATCTTCTCCGCTCCAAATGAACCACGCGAGGTTATCGTTTTGACGTAATCACCGACCGACACGTAGTTCGGGTCCAGTACAGGCTGGGTAATCAGCTGCTCGACGGCGATATACGAAACGTTTTTCTGCGCATCGAAGGCCATCATCCCTTCACTGTAGAGCGAAAAGTCCCAGGTAAAATCGAAGACCGAAGCGAGTCGTAAGGGCGTAGACGAAGCTAAAGCATAGGCTTCCAGCAGGGGAGCGGCTGGTTTGCCATACCGCCGGACGAACTCAGCCCTGAAAATGGCATCGGGCGTGGCAGGGTTATAAAGCAGGCGACCCCAAAGCTTGTAAAACAGCCATTGCCGCTCAAACGCGTATGTCCAGTCGACGGGGCCACCGGGCGTCGTGAAATAATCGTTGGCCGGAATATAGGTTTCCGACCCCAGGAAATAGCCGCCTACGTATGACTGGTTATTGGCCGCAATGTGCGCCCGGACAAAATCGGGAACGCCCCAGCGCAGGCAGAAAAAATCCTCGTTCCGCACCGTCCAGGTAATCTTATAGGCCGTGGGGTCGGGGTTGAAATAGGTGTCGTACAGCTTACCCCCGTGTACCTTTACGAGTGTGGGCGTGGAGTGCGCGTGTGACCAGTTGTACTTCAAATCGGCCCAGATGGGTTTTTCGATAAAGTCTAATGCTCCTTCCTGCTCGATGGATTGGCGGGTCAGTTTTTCGGTTTCGATGCTGGTAACCCCCAGTGAGCCGGTTGTACTGGAAAACGGTATCCGGTGGATGAGTTTAGTTTTTCGGCCCGCCAGCCGCATGCCGTCAATGATCGTGGCGTGCATCCAGTCTTCCCGCTGCCGGGGCGACATGCCGCCCATGGCTTCGCCCAGGGTCAGGCCAAACCCGGTTAGTTCGGGGTACTCCTGAAGCACCTGCGTTACGCACTCCCGTGTATAGCGTTTGACAATGGCTGATGTGTCGCCATCAATAAAGTGATGATGCTCCAGGTTATTCAGCCGTGGATTCGGGTTGTAGGCTTTCGAAAATTCTGGACTGGTAAATATATTGAAAGGGACCAGATACGTATCAATCGCCCGCTCGCTGGCCATCCGGAAAATAGCCCGGAAGAGTGTCTGCCATTCCTTTAGCTGTTCTTCGTTGAAAGGCGTCGCCATGGGGAAGTTAGCGGGCCGAATCATGAAGGTGTACGGGTGCAGATTCCATAAACTCAGCGCATTGAACCGATTGGCCACCATCATGTCCAGAAATGCCTGCCAGTAGAGCGTATCCCGGCACGTCTCCATGTGCAGATCGAGCGCATCGCTGTGCCGATAGGTATCCCAGGGTAAATCGAACTTGATGGCCCGCAGGGGTAGGTGAGGCTTTTCGTTTTGGGAACGAATGGCATTTAGCGAGAGGCCATTTTGAATGGATTCCACCAGGGAAAGACACCCGTAAATCAGCCCACGGGAATCGCCCCCCGTTACGGTAATCTGGTTGTTTTTACAATCGATACGGTAGGCTTCCGCCCCCAATTGAGCATCAACGGGGGCCAGCCGAATGGTAAAACTGGCCGATTTCGCATCCGTCGCAACGGTATATTTTCGAAAATTCAGGGCTTTAGTCAACTGCCCGATGGCGTAAGTCTGTTGCGGGGATGACCCGGTTTGCTGGATGAATACGCGCTGGGCTACCGTCTGGAAAGTCAATCCAGCCAACATCACCAGTAAAAACAATCGGTTGCTTTGCATGACCGGCTACTTGGTTTGCTTTGACTGATACTCTTTCACATAGCTGGCGATGTCGATAAAGGGGGCTATCCAAATGTCGGCTTCGTGCTGTTCCAGGTAGCGCACCAGCTTGTTGTGTTCGGCCAATGCAACGTTCAGTGAGTGCCCACCGCCCACGCCGTGAAACAGGAAAACCAGCAGGGAGTTGGTTTCCTGCGCCCGTTTGACCAGTTCTATCAGTTTCTCCCCCGATTCGCCATTGATGCCGTACGAACCCACATCGGCCAGGTTGATTTCCATTATCTTCTTCATCTCGCCCGTGGTGCCGCGTGCTGCGACAAAATCGTCGGCTACCGTTTTGTAGTAATCTACATCACCGATTTTGGTGTCGCCACACGGGTAGGCAAAGGTGCGGGCGGTTTTACCATCGAGGGTTTTGAGCAGTACGTTGGTCATTTTCATTTCATTCGTCATCCGCTTCACCGTGTACCTGCTCAAATCGGTTTCCGGGTTTACCCACTCCCGGCCCGGTCGGTCGCCGATGCAGGGATGAAACAGGGTGTGGTTCGCCAGTTCATGCCCTGCGTCGGCCGCCGATTTCCAGCGGGCTATATTGTTCACGTAGCCGGGAAAATAACCCGATAAATAGAATGTCCCTTTCAGTCCCAGCGAATCCAGTACCGGAACTACATTGTCCAGATGGACCTGCAACGCATCGTCGTAAGTCAGGGCAACGGCGCATTTCCTCCCGTTCCACACCCCCTGCGCGTAGGTCATCACGTGGGTTAGCAGCAGTAGGCTGAGTAGGATAGTCTTTCTGAGCGTGTAAAAAAGTAGTTTATTCGTTGGTAGAATCATCGGTTAAGGTGACGTTCAGGTTGGTTCCTGTCATTTTACTACAGGTAGTTTAAACTCTATAAACGTGACCGGTGCAAAAACCTACCGTTGATACAGAGTAGTTCGTTGCATCATCTCAAATAAACTTTTTACTACAGAATGGGTCTATAGAAAGAATCTGTGTTGCTTACCACGGATTCATACTCAATGTATGAACTACAGATTAATTATACTGGCCACAATGGTCAGTCTTCCACTGCTAACCAATGCGCAGTCGAGTGGTACTTCCGGCCTGTTACAGGCGTTGATGGAGGGCGTTGGTTCGGCCACGCTGAGTGATGCGCAGGTAGTAAAACTTTCCAAAGAAGCCGTCCAGCAAATGGATGCCAAAAACCCCGTAGCCGCGCCGGGTGATCCCTACGCTCAACGCCTGAGTCGCATCGTCAGCAGGCACCATACCGTTAGTGGACTACCCCTCAATTATAAGGTATATAAAGTGCCCGAAGTGAACGCGTTTGCCACGGCCGACGGGAGCGTACGCGTGTTTAAGGGCCTGATGGATATTATGTCGGATAATGAACTACTGGCGGTGATGGGCCACGAAATTGGTCATGTGGTCAACCACGATACCCGTAACGCAATGAAAAGTGCGCTGCGTCGTACAGCAGTACGCGATGCACTGGCCTCGGGGTCCGGTACGCTAAGCAAGATCTCTCAGTCGCAGGTGGCGGGTTTTGCCGATTATATGCTGGGTGCTTCGTTCAGCCGCAAACAGGAAACGGCGGCCGACGATTACAGCTACAGTTTTCTTAAAAAGAACCATTACAATGTGCTGGCCCTGGCTACGTCTTTCGAGAAGTTGGCCAAGTTAAGCGGTGGGGGTGGTGGCAAGGTAGCGTCCCTGCTTTCCGACCACCCCGACAGCGCGAGTCGTGCCCAGCGCGTTCGGGCCCGGGCGCGTCAGGATGGGCTGGCCCGTTAAACAACAAACCGCCGTTGACGGTCTCGTCAACGGCGGTTTGTTTATGGTCACTTTGTGGCTACGTAAAAGAAATCCAGACTCCCGGCGGGGTCATTGCTGACGAGGTAATCGGTGTAGTCGATTTCTGCGGCTAGTCCGTCGGCCTGCAGGAGCCGGTTTCGGTTTAGCCGGTTCATCAGGTCGTAGGGTACCTGTAGCAGTCGGCGGGGGAGTCGGTATTGCAGGTTGATGGTCGATAAGGGCATCAAAACGTATTTCAGCTAAGGATACGTATTTAGCTTTTGTCAACACAAATAAAAAGTTAGGTATACTTCAAAGATAGGGAAAGAAGGCGAGGGTTAGAATTTTACCCCTTTTGATATGACTCTAACGATAGTGGGGTTAATAAATCCATCGCTGCGAACTATGCTTTAGCTTTAAATGCCAAGTTATAGCCACTCTCGCGCAGTAAGCATTTCATTATAGAGTTTTACTTTCAAAAAAAGGGGTTTTATTAAATAAAACATTTAAGAAAGTTACTTTTGCAGTTATGTTAGTTACTGAAGTTACGCAGGGTCAATGTTTAACAAGAGATTCTTTTGTTGGAGAAACCGGAGTTCAGCTAAAGCTGCCTGAATGGCTTTGATATACAGTCGACCTTTCAAGGCGAACTGATTCGTTGATTCAG
>NZ_KB893436.1 GCF_000374085.1 Spirosoma spitsbergense DSM 19989
GCCATGGCGGGGGTAATTTTATGGGATTACGAAACGGTCCGCAACCTGATTAGCCAGACTTCCACTCAAACAGGATTGTCGGTAGTGGTACGAATAGTGGAAAAGCAATACGAAAAGGGACTAAAAACGGCGCGGTCGGAAATTGACCTGACCCGCATTCGCCCTCATCCAATCAATCCACAACTTACCTATCTCGTACTTGCTTAAAATGTCACCTTATTTTATCAGCATTACTAAGATAGAGTACTCCCTGCATTTTTGCTTTCCCGGAGAAATAAAAAACGGCCTGCAACTGCCCGTCCCGCTTAAATGCCACGGATTTATCCAGTGTGGTATTGGCATACACTACCGTTGGCGGATAGAGACTCGCGGATGTAGTGGTGATGGGTTGTCCATAAGGGCTACAGATTGTCGAACCACAAAAAAAGTAACCGAACGTTATTTGCTTATCTATTCGGCTTTTGCTGAACGTTGGTCCTTCAAAACCGACCATGCCGTTTCCTTCGTAGTTGTCAGGAAACTGAATAGTGTACTCCCCGTTAAGGGGTTCCGTTGTCCAGGTTTTCTGGTTCGTTACGTTTAACGTTGTACTGGCAGAATCGGGTAGGATAGCCTCCTTACTGCATCCGGTTAGCAAAAAGAGAAAAAGAAGCGTACGTCGTTTTTTCATGAGATGTAGTCATTTACTGGTAAGACCCGCCTTGCCCGTCAGGAGTTGTAAGCAGAGAACGCTTCCCCAGGAAATTTTTCACGACAAAATTCCCGTAACTTTGTCGTACAATACTTTCCTGTTTATTCTGATGGATACTAAGTTCCATGGCGTAGGGGTTGCCATCGTAACACCTTTCAACGCTGACCAATCTATTGATTTTGATGGCTTCGGCCGCATCGTTCGGCACATCTCCGATGGAGGTGTGCGGTATATCGTTCTACAGGGTACCACCGGCGAATCGCCCACGGTGACTAAACAGGAAAAGGCCAAACTACTACAATACCTCAAAGAGAATAATCCCAAAAACCTCCCCATCGTTTTTGGCGTTGGCGGCAACGTAACATCCGACGTAGTAGCAGGCATGAACGATATTGACTTCGACGGCGTCGATGCGATTCTGTCGGTCTGCCCGTACTATAATAAACCCGGCAAGCGGGGGGTTATCGAGCACTTTACCCGTGTGGCCGATGCCAGCCCGGTGCCAGTGATTCTGTACAACATTCCGTTTCGGACAGGTATCAACATGAGTGCCGAAACTATTGTTGAACTGGCACAGCACCCGAATATCATTGGCGTTAAAGAGGCATCCTGCGTCATTGAACAATGCATGGAAATTGCCCGCGACAAGCCCGACGATTTCCTGCTTATATCTGGCGACGATGTGCAGGGCGTACCCATCGTTAGTATCGGTGGCGTGGGCGTTATGTCGGTCATTGCCAATGCCTTTCCGGCTAAGTTTTGCGGTATGATTGAGGCCGCCCTGCGGGGTGATTTCGCCTTCGCGCAGAAAGAACTCGGCCATTTTCTGCGAATAGACCCTTTATTATATGAAGAAGGTAATCCGGTTGGCGTTAAAAGTATTCTGGACATCATGGGGCTTATTTCATCCGAAGTAAGACTTCCCCTCATGCGGGCCTCCGACGATTTGGTCGAACGGCAACGGGCTGCTTTGCAGCGCGACGGGTTACTGGAACTGGTAGCATAAGTTGTTTTTATCCTTTGATAGGTTCCCTGTTTGTACTCATATAAACAGGAGAACCTATTTTTTTATACCAGTCCAATGTGTACCGGATCATCACCATCGTATGGAGTGAATGTAGCTGAATCCGCTGCCACATAAAACGAATAGAAAACCCCGCCCCTGGTAGTTTGAGTCAACGGCCATTCTCCGTTCTGGCAGCGTAAGGTCGTTTACCTTCACTCAAAATACCCCTGCCGATAGCATCAGGGCTTTTTGCAACGCTTCCTTGTTGATGGCAACAGGTATGCCCAAAGTGGCTAACGTCTGAATAATTTCTTCGGTTGGCAGGTTACCGGTCAGGTCGTCGGCAGCCAGAGGGCAACCGCCAAAACCGCGCAGCGCGCCATCTATACGCCGGACACCAGCGCGGACAGCCGCCCGCACTTTGGTGTCTGCTTCGCCGGGGCGGGCGTGCAGGTGCGCCCCGAACTCAACGGTCGGAAAGGCCGGAATCAACTGCCCGAATAAGGCCTCAATGGCTTCGGCTGTCGATGAACCAACCGTATCCGACGGGGCAATAATTTTCACGCCCATCGCCACCAGCTTTTCAACGAACTCCCCCACCAGGCCTTGGCTGTATTCATCACCATAGGGATTGCCAAAGCCCATCGACAGGTATACCACCAGTTCTTTACCGGCGTCAGCACAGCGACGCTGAATAGCAGCAACCTCGGTTAGGGCCTGCGCAATAGTTTTATTCGTGTTTCGCTGCTGAAACGTTTCTGAAACAGATAACGGGAAGCCGATATACTGAATGACATCATGGATCAGGGCTTCTTCGGCCCCACGCAGGTTAGCCACAATAGCCAGCAACTTCGTGTTGGTTTTCGCTAATTCAAGACCAGCCAGCACCCCGGCTGTATCCCGCATCTGCGGTATTGCCTTCGGAGAAACGAAGCTTCCAAAATCAAGGGTGTCGAACCCAACAGCCAGCAGAGCATTCAGGTAACGGATTTTCAAGTCCGTTGGCACAAAATGGTCCAGGCCCTGCATAGCATCCCGCGGACATTCTATGAGTTTCATCGGCGAACCAGTTGACGCATGAATAAGGATAGTATGACCATCACGGCCGCGCAGATGGCTAATCCACCGGCTTCGCGGGCCATTTCGATGTTCATACTCCGCATACCTACCTCACTAAACAGGAAGCCTTCAAACCGGGGAGGCCATTGGTAGATAGCCGCAATAACGTACCCAGCCGCGATAACTGCATACACCGCCGGTTGTCCAAGGCCGGCAAAGGCCATAAAACAGGCGATAGCTGCTACCAAATAGATAGGAATCCAAACCTGAGGGTCAGGATCGTTGTACTGAAAGGCTGCAAACAGAACGAAGAGCAGACCAAAAACCAGAGAAATGACTTTGCGCATAAAATAAATAGGTAACTAGTTAATCAATAACTGATTGACTCATTTACAGTACTCCGCCACCGCATTGACGGCATCGGCATAGCCCAGTAATTGAGCCTGTTTCAGATTCAGGCAGCCCGTTTCCCGGTTACTTTGCACGAGTTGGGCAATGCCCAACCCGTAAAAGGCTTTCCCGAATTTGGAGTCTGCTTTAACAGCCCGCTGAAAATCGGCAACGGACCCGGCAAGGTCTTTTTGCTCAAACCGAATCGACCCCCGGTTGTATAAAGCCAGTGCGTTTAATGAATCTAACGTTATAGCCTGCGAAAAATCAGTTAAGGCCGGCTGAATCTGTCCCTGCGTGGCAAACAACTGGCCCCGGTTCAAATACAGTTCGGCACTGATCCGGCGGCTGGTATCGGGGGCCAGTTTAATGGCCTCTGAGTAATCTTTAAGGGCGCCCGTCAAATCGTTTTGGGCTATTTTCAGCAAACCCCGATTGTAGTAAGGCCGGTAGAAACTGGGATTTAGTTTTATAGCCTGCTCATAATCAAGGGTAGCGTTGGTATATTCCTTCAACTCAAAGTAAGCCACTCCCCGCGATATAAAGGCATCGGCATTCTCATCGTCGGCCTCGATAGCCTGATTCAGCACTTGTACAGCCTCCCGAAATTTACCCTCTTTTAAATAACCCCGCCCCTGCTCAACGTATTTATCGGATGAGTTACAGGAAAAGAAAATGTACAGTGTACAATGGATAATAAATAATGATCGCTTCATAGATTTAATGATAGAATGAGTGACTGATAGAATGAATGAATCGTATCCTGGACACTATTCACTCATTCTATCAGTCACTCATTCAGAATTAATAACACCAAAGGTACAGGTGAAATTTGGTCGTTTGCGTAATAGTTACGTAACTTTGTACCGGCAAATCGGTGCTACCAGCTCCTGCTGAATCCCCCAGGTCTTGACCGAAGCAAGGGTAGGTGGTCGTAGCGGTGAGACATTGGTTTGCCATTTTTTGTTTCTGCCCGGTGCAGTTACGTTATTTAGCGGGTTATATGCATTTAGCTGTATCAAATCGCTAAATCCTCTGAACTCTATGAATCTGCTTAGTCAGCTCTCTACTTCCTTCAGCCGTTTATTTCACACCGCCCCCTTACTGATCTGTTCGCCCGGTCGTGTCAATCTCATTGGTGAACATACCGATTACAACCAAGGATTTGTGCTTCCGGCCGCCATCGATAAAGCTATTTATCTGGCTGTTGGTTTGCGTACAGATGATGAACTTCATTTTTTCGCTCACGACCTGGATGAAACCTTTGTCGGTTCACTCAACAACCTGTCTCCTACCACTACCTGGGCTGATTATCTCCTCGGCGTATTAGCCCAGTTTCGGCTGGCGGGTCATACACTAAAAGGTATCAACTGCGTTTTTGGCGGTACTATTCCAATGGGTTCCGGCCTATCCTCATCAGCCGCGCTGGAAAATGGAGTTGGTTATGCCGTCAATGAATTATTGGACTTGGGGCTTGACCGTATATCGCTGGTTCGGTTATCACAACGGGCCGAAAACGAGTTCGTTGGTGCCAAAGTAGGTATCATGGACATGTTTGCCAGTATGATGGGGAAGGCAGATCACGTGATTAAACTCGACTGTCGCTCGCTCGAATACGCCTACGCCCCCCTCAAAATGGATGGTATCAGTATTGTGCTCTGCGACTCACGGGTGAAACACGCGCTGGTAAACTCAGAGTACAACACGCGCCGGGCCGAATGCGAAGCGGGTGTCCGGTTTTTGCAGGTATTTTACCCAACCATCAACAGCCTGCGCGATGTGACCATGCCCATGCTGGAGCAGCATTTGCGGGACACGGAACCGTTGATTTACCGCCGATGCGCTTATGTTGTTCAGGAAAACCAACGCCTTATTGATGGCGTAGCGGCCCTGGAAAAGAACGACGTAGCCGCTTTCGGGCAACTGATGTACGGCTCGCACGAGGGGCTTAGTCACCAATATGAAGTTAGCTGCCCGGAGCTGGATATCCTGGTCGATATTGCCCGTCAGCAACCCGGTGTTCTGGGAGCACGCATGATGGGCGGAGGCTTTGGCGGGTGTACCATTAATTTGATTCAGGAAGCCGAACTTGACCACTTTAGCCGGGCGATTACCGGGGAATACAAAGCCCAAACAGGGAAAGATACGTACCTTCACACCTGTAAAATTCAGGACGGAACCGGTACAGTTACTATGGCAGTAAGTTAAGGTAGAAAAACACTTCTGTACGAACGACCATAAACCAATCAATTAACACTATTTTACCATGAAGTTTTTCATTGACACGGCCAATCTGGCTGACATTCGGGAAGCCCAGGAGATGGGAATTCTCGACGGCGTTACCACCAATCCTTCTCTAATGGCTAAAGAAGGGATCACAGGCAAGGACAGTGTGATGCGCCATTACAAAGAAATCTGCGAAATCGTGCAGAGCGATGTTAGTGCAGAGGTCATCTCGGTTACGTATGACGAGATGATTAAAGAAGGTGAAGAACTAGCCGAAATAGACGAAAATATCGTGGTGAAAGTACCCATGAGTGGCGATAGCATCAAAGCCATCAAGTATTTCTCCGAAAAAGGTATTCGTACTAACTGTACGCTGGTTTTCTCGGCGGGCCAAGCACTACTGGCCGCCAAAGCCGGTGCTACCTACGTGTCCCCGTTCGTGGGTCGGTTAGACGACATTTCGACCGATGGTATGGCCCTGATCGAGCAGATCGTTAATATCTATACAAATTACGGGTACACGACCGAAGTGCTGGCCGCATCGGTTCGCCACCCAATGCACGTGATTCAGTGCGCCGAAATTGGTGCCGACGTAATGACAGCTCCGTTGAGTGTTATTAAAATGCTGATTAACCATCCACTAACGGACAGTGGCCTAGCTAAATTCCTGGCTGATCACGCTAAAGTAGAAAAGAAATAAATCGTTTTCGGTCTACGGTCTGTGGTTGCGGTTTCCCGCTAGAACCATTTGTTTAGCGTTAGCCCCGGCGGGGAACCGCAATCACAAACCAGAAACCTTATTTCGCAGCTCATGTTCTCGACCGAATCCGTTCTTACGCTCGACCATGCCGATATTTATCAGGATAAAAAATTAATCCTGGGCAATGTATCCTTTCAGATACAAAAGGGAGACTTTGCGTATCTGATTGGCCGGACGGGCAGCGGAAAAACATCCCTGCTGAAAACGTTATACGCCGATTTGTGGCTTCAGAATGGTTCAGGGTTTGTGGCAGGCTATAAACTGGAAGCCATGAAACCCCGCGATGTTCCACATCTACGTCGGCATATCGGAATCGTTTTTCAGGATTTCCAGTTGTTTTTCGACCGCACCGTTGAAGATAACCTGAAATTTGTGCTCAAGGCCACCGGCTGGAAAAACAAGGCAGATATGAATAACCGCATTGCCGATGTACTCATGCAGGTAGGTTTGGGCACTGCTCAGAAAAAAATGCCCCACCAGCTTTCGGGTGGTGAGCAGCAACGGGTGGTCATTGCGCGCTCAATGCTCAACGAGCCACTCATCCTCATCGCCGATGAGCCAACCGGCAACCTTGATCCTGCCGTGGCTGATCAGATCATGAAAGTCTTTCAGGCAATCAACAATGCGGGTACAGCTGTTTTGATGGCAACCCACAATTATGACCTGCTGAACAAATACCCGGCCCGTGTACTACGCTGTCAGGATGGACAGGTAGTGGAGTTGCTGGGCTAGGTCGGCCTTTTAACCCAAAACTATGCTGTCTGACCGTCGTCATTTTCTAGGTTCCCTTGCCGCGCTTACCGGCACAGCCCTGCTTTCTGAGACGCATTCTGCTCAGGCAGAAAAGACCGCGAAGTCGTTTCCCATTTCCTGTAATTCCTACAGCTGGCTAACGTTCTACGGACGGCAGGGTAAAACGTGGATGGCTGACCCCGATGCATCGTTAAGCGAACTGGCACAATCGGGACTAACGGCTTATGAACCGGCGATTAATTCGCCTGACGAAGTCATAAAACTCCTACCCCTGTTAAAAAAACACGGGCTGGTCATGCCATCCCTATATGTAAACAGTACCCTCCACCGAACCGACGAAGCCCAAAAATCCATTGATTTGGTTCTGGCCATCGCCGAAGCCACCCGCCCTGCCGGTACGTCCATTTTTGTAACCAACCCCAGCCCTATCAAGTGGGGCAGCGACGATGACAAAACCGACCCGGAATTGATTGAGCAGGCCAAAAACCTGAATCGGCTGGGAGACGAACTACGCAAACGGGGCATTACGCTGGCTTACCATACCCACGCACCCGAACACCGTCAGGCTGCCCGCGAATTCCACCATATGCTGTTGGCAACCGAGCCAAAAAACGTTTCACTCTGCCTGG
Organism: Spirosoma spitsbergense DSM 19989; assembly: GCF_000374085.1. Taxonomy (GTDB): domain Bacteria; phylum Bacteroidota; class Bacteroidia; order Cytophagales; family Spirosomataceae; genus Spirosoma; species Spirosoma spitsbergense. The sequence goes on from NZ_KB893436.1 coordinate 7,515, forward strand.
ATGCCCACTGGGTTTATAGGGGATCAGGCAACTCACAAGTGGCCTTATTTGATGTAGTGAAGCTTTACGGTAAGCGTATTGTTGAAGTACATATCCGGCAATCGAAGGCGGGTATCTGGCAGGAAACGTTCAATGAGGGTGATATTGACTACCAACGGCTGGCAACCGACCTGAAAACACTGGGCGTCCGGCCTAATTTAGTCCTGGAGCAATGTCTGGAAAAAGGCTCACCCAATACACTGGGCGCTTTGGAAGCGCATAAGCAGGATCTGATTTATGCCAAAGACGTTTTTGCCGGTTTAATTTGATCAGTACTCGAAAAGTGGCAACAATTTTTAGATAGCGTGGTTTGTAAACTAACACTTACCTATACGTTATTATGGCTACCGATTTAAATAAACCTGAAACGCAGGAAAAACCCGTAAAGAATATACAGCCGAATATTGGCCTGGAGAAAGAATCCATGACAAAAGCCAATGAGCTGCTCAACGCTTACCTCGCCGACCTGCACGTACTCTATATCAAAACCCGCAAGTACCACTGGAACGTGGCCGGGCCGAGTTTCAAAGAATACCACTTGTTTTTTGAGGAGCAGTACAACCAGCTCGAAGAGTTCATTGATCTGGTTGCCGAACGTATTCGTACGCTTGGAGGCCGTCCACTAGCCACCATGGGCGATTTCATTAAGGAAACAAGCCTGGAGGAGGACCACAGTGGCGAAGTAAAAACGCAGGCAATGTTTGAACGACTCCTGGCCGATCACGAACAGATGGCCCGCGAACTGCGGGAAGACGTAGCTACCTGCGATGATGACCTGGACGATGCAGGTACGGCCGATTTCCTGACGGGTCTGATGGAAGAACACGAAAAAATGGCCTGGATGCTGCGGAAGTACCTTTCCTAGTCATGAATTGTGAGCGATGAATGATGAATGCGGAAAAAATTTCTTATCATTCATCATTCATCACTCATAATCCTTTAAAGTGCCAAAGTACCTCTCCCTGCGCTCTGGTCTGAGCAGCGTTTTAATCTGGTCAGTTATCTCAGCCGCCTTCATTGGCCCCGGTACCGTTACGACCTGTGCTGTAACCGGCTCCCGCTTCGGTCTCAACCTGCTCTGGGCATTGACCTTCTCTACGCTCGCTACTGTTTTGCTCCAGGAAGCGGCTGCCCGAATTACCCTGGCATCGGGGCTGAGCCTGGGTGAACTACTAACAAAGGCTTACGGGCAACGAATCCGCTGGGTTATAGTCGCTCTGTTTGGTGCCGTAACCCTGGGTTGTGCTGCTTATCAGGCTGGTAATATATTAGGCGCTGTTGGCGGGCTCTCTCTATTGATTGGTGTTCCTACCGGTGGTTTGCCAACCCAGATACTAACCACAATTGTCGGCATAGTGTGCGCTGGATTGTTGTGGCAGGGTTCCCCCCGGTTCATTGCCAGTTTTCTGGGCCTTGTCGTCTTTGGGATGGGTATTGCCTTCGCCTACGTAGCCTGGAGTGCATCGCCAGACATGGGCCATTTATCGAAATCCCTGCTTATCCCCTCTATTCCAACTGGTTCAATGGTACTGGTCATCGGGCTTATTGGAACAACCATCGTACCGTATAACCTGTTTTTAGGTTCTGGAATGGGCCATGCCGGTGCTGAACAGTCCCTAGCTGAAATGCGCTGGGGAATTGGTATTGCCGTTTTTATTGGCGGGCTAATCTCCATGATGATACTTATCTCCGGCACATTGATTACGGGAGAATTCACCTTCCTCAATGTTGCACAAACTCTGGCCACCCGATTGGGGAGTTGGGCGGGAGCCTTATTTGCCTTCGGATTATTTGCGGCTGGTTTTTCATCGGCCCTTACCGCTCCGCTGGCGGCTGCCATTACCGGCCAAAGCCTGCTGGGGTGGCGGGTACAATCAACGGCCTACCGGGCAACATGGCTCGGTGTAATGGCCGTCGGGATGACCTTTGGGTTGTTAGGTGCCAAGCCCGTACCCATCATTGTACTGGCGCAGGTAGCCAATGGGTTACTATTACCGGTAGTAGCCATCTTCTTACTGATAGCTGTCAACAACAAAACGTTACTACCCGCTGCTTATCGTAACAATTTCTGGCAAAACATTGCGCTCGTAGCTATCGTTTGCATCACGGCTTTTCTCGGCTTACGGAACATCTGGCTGGCTTTTCAATGAAAAGGTTCGGGAAACGAATAATAGCTATTCATTCCCCGAACCTTTACCTTTTGTTCAGAACTCGTTATTTCTTTTTGCTCAACTGACGATTTTGCTGTTCCAATCGCTCGATCCTTTTCTGCTGCTCGATAAGGTGAAGCGTTAGTTCTTCATTCTTCTTCACCAACGTGGCTAAAAGAGTAGTCAGATCCACGCCTTGCTTCACCATATCCTGCGCGCTCGGCAGTTCAGGCAAATGCCTGTTCTGCTGAATGAATTTCTCTACTTCGCTCAGGGAGGGCAGCTGGTACGCTGGTGCAAACACATAATCGGCCCATTGGCCTTCGGACGTGGGCTGTACGTGCATAGCCAGGGCCGACAGCCGGGCTCCCAAAGTCACATCTCCTTTTTCATTGACTGTCAGAAATTTAGCCGACGTACCTTCACTTGCTGGCGAGTTGGCAGTCATGTTCGTCAGGCGAAGGCCACTGCGCCCGTCAGCACCCGCAGTCAGTTCAAGTCGATTCTGGGGAGTTGACGTACCAATACCAACGTTTACGTTATTGCCTAATACCATGGCGTTACTGCTCAGTACCCGGGCATTGGCACCTATGGCTGTTGCATTGGAAAGACCCACACCTACCCCAATGGCATTGGCACCCAGCAGGGTGTTATCATAACCGTCGGCCCCCTCAAATCCGGCATTGGGACCAATCAGCAGATTACGCTGTCCCCGCTTACTTCCCTGCCCGGCATTATAACCAATGAAAACGTTATCACTCCCATCGGTGTTGAGTTTACCGGCTTCATAGCCCACGAATGTGTTATGACTACCAACCGTATTGGGGAACCCGGCTTTGTAGCCAAAGTACGTATTGTATGAGCCAGATGTGTTTCCCTGGCCGGCCATACTACCTATAAAGGTATTATAGGTGCCACCAATCACTGCGCTGGTACTCTGACCAATAAACAGGTTATTGGTACCATTAGGCGACTGAAAGCTAACAACCTGATTATCGGGCGTGATAACCTGACTTTGAGCAAATCCCTCTACCGATAGGAAGAAGGTAAATGCAGCTAAGGCGATAGTAGAAAGTTTCATAAATAAGTCGATTTAGGGATGCAGTAAATATCGAACAAAATTCGTTCCGAATTGCAGCCGGGCGTATTAATCCTTTCAGAAGCATGTACAGATAAGCGTAGTGAACGCCCACTAAGCTATAGGTTAAGTCCCCACCCGCACCAGCGGCCCGACCAAACCTCATTAATTCGAGTTGACTTTATGTCTTTGGCCTTATCAGGATACTTAATGCGGCCGGGCCACCAATGCGGTGGTTTGACTCTGTCGTAGCCACTTTGCTGGCCTTCTTGTTGGCCAACATACTATGCTCTTTCAGTAGTGCATACAAACGATCCCAGCCTGGTTTTATGTGGTAACGAGTTAGAAACACGGTTAATTCATGATGCACTTTACGGATGCCCATACCGGGCACTTTACGGGGTATTCACCTGACTTCCTGTAGAATAGCATCCGCCTGGAAGCTCACTTTTTCTTATTGCCTGGAAGCCGCATACCAGGCCTGACGCACCCGGCCTGTATAGGCGGCCCCGAAACAGTCTACAAATTAGAGTTTATGTCAATTTAGGCTTAGGATGATTAGGATACTGAACAGGCTTTCGTGTCACTCTGAAATTGTGCAAGCCAGCGCACAAGTGAATCACCGTACCCACAAAATCGCTTTTTCGCAACCGACATGCATCCCGAACGATTCGATATCGTTTCGTACTCCCAATCACGTGTTCAACCTGAACCCGAATTCGCGATACCGCTTGGTTGTAGGCTTTCTGCTCCATACTCAATTCCTGGCCACGAGGCTTCTTGATGGGTTGGTACAACCA
>NZ_KB893437.1 GCF_000374085.1 Spirosoma spitsbergense DSM 19989
GGTTTTATACGTTCACCATCGACCCCAGCCAAAAGGAATTGGCCCACATCGGTAACGACCCCGACAAATTGCGCGACTATACGCGGGGCGTGATGGAGAACTACGCGGCCAATTTTGGCAAGGGAATCGAAAGCAAAGACCTGATTTGGTACGCCAAGATTGAGTACAGCCGCAGCCATACCCACGAGGATAAAGCCGTACAGGAAGGCACCGCCCAGAAGGGCCAGCCAAAGGAGGGCGACCAAACCCATGTACATATTATTGTTAGCCGTTTCGCCGAACGCCAGCAGGAAGGGCCAGAGCGCACGGCCTCACTCTCCCCGCTGACCAATCACCGCAAAGCGGGGGGAGCCATCGGCAACGGGTTCGACCGGGTGAATTTTATCCAGGCCAACGAGCGCACGTTTGACGAGAAATTCAGCTACCAGCGGGAGCAAACCGAAACGTTCGACCACGCCCGAGCCGCCAAAAGCGAGCACCAGCCCGACCGATTAGCCGCCCGCGAGCAGGCCATAAAAGCGCAGATCGACCAGGCCCGGCCACCACTCAGCCGGGAGCAGTCCCGACCGCAGGAACAGACCATGAATCAAACCAACTCATTAGGCCGTTAACCGGCATCTTATCCAGTATGGGCAAGTACGTAAAGAACATTTTAGGGGGTATAGTCCTCGTTTGCGTAGTCTATTGGACCGCCCAATTTTTGTTGGGCATGGTCTTTACGACCTTGGGACTGCACAACACCGGTTTAGCTAAATTAGCGGATGTCGGAGCGTTCGGCGCAGCCTGTTACGTGATCTACCTGCTTCTAGTGGGCAGACCTCAAAGCGGCCCCACCGTTGGAAAGGCCAGCACTACCACGCAGACCGGGCGTAAAGTGCAGCAGAGCGTTTACATCATTGAGACCCACACGCCCGCCGTTCCCCGGATTAACCTGGTAAACCCGTTTCGGGGGGTGCTTATTTTAGGCGGAGCGGGAGCGGGCAAAAGTAAAAGTCTGATTGAGCCGATTATCAGCCAGACCATTGCCCAGGGGTATACGGGCTTACTGTATGATTTTAAATTCCCCACCCTGGCCAGGGTAGCCGCCCGCGCCCGGCAGCAGGACCGCAGCGGATTAGGGTTCTACTTTGTGAACTTCGAGGATTTGACCCGTTCCCACCGGGTTAACCCGCTGCACCCGGCCACCATGCCCACTCAGAGCCACGCCGACGAGTACGCTAGGGCTATTTTATTCAATCTCCGACCGGAAGCCATTAAGAAGCCCGATTTTTGGACCGATTCAGCCCAAAGCTACTTAACCGCGCTGATCTGGTTTTTACGGGAAGAACACCCGCAGTACTGCACCTTACCCCACGTAATGGCCTTGGCCTTCCAGCCCACCGCTGACGTAGTAGCCCTGTTATCGACTAACCCGGAGACACGGGGCACCATTGCCAGTTTACGCGAATCGGTCCAGCGCAAAGCCGAAGGGCAAACGGCGGGCGTCGTGTCCACGCTGCAAACGGCCCTTCGGAAAATCAATACCAAAGAAATCGTTTGGGTCTTATCGGGGGATGATTTTAATCTAAACATCAACGACCCGGAGAACCCGAAGTTTGTGACGCTGGGCAATTCGCCCACCCTGAGCAGCACGTTTGCGCCGGTCATTGCCTTGCTGGCCACCGTTGCCCTAAAGCAGATGAACCAGCAGGATAAAGCCCCGTCAGCCGTTATTTTAGACGAAGCCCCCACGCTGTTTATTCCCAACTTTGATCAGTTGCCCGCCACCGGCCGCAGCAATCGCATAGCTACGGTTTACGGCGCGCAGGATGTCAGCCAAATAGAGGACATGTACGGGCGCAGCAAAAAAGACGCGCTGTTAGCCAACCTAAACAATCAGTTTTACGGCCGAGTTGGCCACCGGGAAACGGCGCAATACATCAGTGATCTATGGGGCAAAGAAGACGTGCAGCAGCGCACTGAAGGCCAGAGCGAAAGCAGCCGCCGTTTTGAGACGACCGAAGGCCGAAGCGTTTCCCACAGCTACACCGAGCGGAGCCGGGTACGCATTCAGGACGTACTAGATTTGAACACGGGCGAGTTTTACGGGCAGCTAGTGGAGTCCGATTTTAGCAGCTTCAAAGCGCAGGTAAAAGCTATCGAGGGGGGACCCCTGCCCGAAATTGTGCCGGTTACGATTGTCACGAACCAGGACACAAAGCAAAACTTTCTCCGTATTCAGCAGGAAATAGAAACCCTATTATACCGCCAACAACCTCACAACGTCACTAAGACGGAGCCACCCAAGAATAGTAACATGCACAACGGTCAGGCCAAAAGGGACGAGCTGACCAGCCCCGGCGAGAATTTAGATTTTTAGGCCGTCATTTGCCTACGGCAACCCCTTAGCGGGGAGCAGGCAGTACCATAAAGGCGGGTCGATGGGGCCACCCATGGCCACTATCGACCCGCCTTTATGGTACTGCGATGTACCGCCCCAAACCAAACTTTATTTGGCTTCCTAACGGAAAAAAGGGCCGGAGTTACTAGGAGCGGGACCAGATCATGCAGTTACCGTACGGAAGAGCTGCATAAGATAGGGGGGGCACATTCGGGTATGTTTGCCGTTTCGTACAAAATTCGTCACTTGGATGGCCCTAATTATTCAATATATTGATTGTCAATCAATTAAGGTCAGAAAGTCGGTTTCATAAAGCAAAAACAAGAATGGTCATTGGACCTACTTTCTGACCCTATTTAAGGACTGTGTTATTTACTACTATTTGGAATCAGTACTTTGGTAGTTGCCACCAAAGTACAAGCGGTGTAACACTTGTAAAGAATAATATATTATCATGGTTCAAACTTTTTTGGATCTTCAACTCCTTGAAAAATATCAAACTGATAACCGATTTGTATTTGAGCAAAATCTAAAGCATTACGAGTAATCTCTCGAGTAAATCTAGCCCTAGCAAAAATCCGGTTATTATCATTGGGTTTAAAATAAGCGTCAAAGCTGTATCTAATCAAGCCTCCTCTGTTTTCTAAAACTAAACTAGGTTCCCAAATTTTTGGTCTGATATAATCTATTCCAGCACTAGCTCCAAATCGTCCATCTGGCCGGAAAAGAACTCCTGTACTTAACATATAGTAAGCACTACTAACAAAATTTAATGTATCTCGAGAAACATCAGTGCTTCGGATAATACTATTACTTTGCCAATTAAGTCCTACTTGTAAGCAATTCCAAGTTAATTTAGTTTGAGGAAAAACAAGCTTCACTATATTTAATTGACCGCCAAAATTTATTAACTGATACCGGTACAAATCGATGGGCCTAACGTCCTGTTTTTGTGTAATTTTTAAGTATTTATTTTTTTCTTCTAGTTTAGCAAAAAGTAGCTTAAACTCAACAAAACCAAACCAATTATAGTAAGTAAAATTATGCCTCCTTTTTGGTACTGAGAATGACAGTGACGAGCTATCAACAAGCGAAGGGAGACTAGATATTAGGTTTGTAGAATATTGGTATTGGGCTACTCTAACACTATCTCCTTTTTGAACAGATTTAGTAACTAATCGAACTGCATTTGAATAATCAGGCTTGCTTGAAAGAGAAGGTTCGTTTCTTATTGCATATGGCTCATAAGCGTATAAGGAGGAGGCTTCACGAATTTTACTCTCTTTATTCCAAGGCGCATGTTTTGTCCAAAGGTTAAATCTACGTTTCACTTCAAATTGAATTAATCCATTAGGCCTTTCATTTCGTAAGCCTAAAAAATCACTGAATGCTGCTGCTTCTATTATTTTCGAGCGGCGTTCTTTTCTTAACTCTTCAATCGGGTTTTGGGGTGATACATGAATTTTACTATTTGCTGGGCTATAATCATCTTTATCATTTTCATATATGATATCTAATATGGCTAGATCTCCCAATTTAACATACCTCGAAACGTTAGTGATTCCACCGCATTCTAAACAGTATAGATATGTATCTGCCATCCTCTCTGGATCAAATTTTCCAGAAATACTTATAGGATACAAATTTTTGAAAATTAAAAAGTCTCGTTGTGTTATTTGATTAGATAATATAGGTCTATTTTTTAATAACCTAGCGGTAATATTTTTAATAGTTCCATCTTCAGTTTCTATTTCTACATCGTGTATTTTATGCGTTAGTTTAAAGGTTCTTAAATTGCCTCTATATTGATTAAGACCTTTGCTTATAGAAAAGCTATAGATAGTATCTCGTTTCAGTATAAGGTAAGCTGTTAAAGGATTATCATTTACAAATTCCCTTCTTGCTTTAACTCGAAAAAAGACCTCAGTTCCTATTTCGTTTAATGCTGTTGTATCAGTTATATTGTATTTTTTCTTCATCTGGTCAGAAAAAACTTTGACAAATTCTTCTTTAATGAATTTGTCAAAAATAACTTTGGTTGTAGAGTCGGAATCAGCCGTGGTAGAATCTGCTCCGGATGGTGAAAACTTTGTTGACCGGCTAACAAGTAAAGAATAGATATCAGTATCTTCTTTAATATACTCATAAGTATATACTTGGTTTTTAAAGGCAAAGTCCCCTAAAATTCTATTAGATTGTCCGTACGTAGTACAAATAGAAAAAACTCCAAAAAGTAATGTAAAAAGTCGTTTCATGTTTAAATACTTTAGAATGCGTTTAAAACATTTGAACACTTGATCAATATTGGGAAAATACACAAATGATTCTTATTAGGTGCCCCCACATTCATAATTTTTGCTAAGCGGCCTTGACCATCAGTCTGTAGAAGCAGTTCATCAAAGCAAATGTCCGCTTGGTCTTGCAGCGCATAGTAGACATCTGAAAATCAGATAACTCCTTTACTTTGACCACTTTTAGGAGTGATCCAAACATTTTTTAGGCAAATAAAATCACTGGGTCATTAGAGCATTCAGGACTGACGGATAAATCTTTGGTTGGATTAATCTATATGATATACTGATACTATTATTTAGTACCTTAACCTATTTAAAAATAGGCTCTTAAAGTCTAAGACAAAACTCAGAATAATATATATAAAGCGATAGGGGAAATTTCCCGTATTTATAATTTTGATTTTAGTTACAAAACCTATTCATCTCACTAAAGTACAACGTCAGACCACCAACTAATAAGAGGCTAAATGTTGTACTTTTTTGGGATTGTTGTATAAGATGGAGTATGTTATGTGATTTAAACAAGAAGGTAATACAAAGAAAGAAATAATCTTATCTTGATTAGTTCTGCGGAAAATCACATAATTCGTCACTTGGTATTTTGAGCGAGTATATTACCAGAATCGTTTATGATTCAAAAAGTCATAACTTTCTGGATCATAAACGATTAAAGAATTTTTCGAACAAATTATGCCAAAAATTGGTGCCATAAAGTCAAAAGAGTTAACTCATTAACTAATAGAGGTAGTCCAAATGACGAATTATGTACTTTTCTGTAGAGTTACCCATAGTTGAAATTCCTTAATACGTTCTTGCTTACTCCTAGATTTCAACATAAGATTTCTTTTCGAATAGTTTGTGTTGAAAACCATTCTAAGCTTTGAGATATGAAATTACGGAACAAATCTATCAGAAAGGAAGATCATCATTAAACGGCTCATCTTTTCTAGACCATAATGTAATGTCATACTTTATAAAGATTGTTCTTGACAAAACATCAATTAACTCATCTTTATCTATCTCATTCCATATCGTTCTGCTAATATTTCGGCCTCTAAGTTCTTTCCTTTCAAAAGAGTTAATGGTCTCTTCAACCTGACTTCTATCTGAAGATTTAGACTTATAGACTTCGCTAATAATACTACATACCAGTGAAAGTATTACCTCACCAGTAGATTTTATCAAAGCATACTTGTTAATTAAACTCACTAAGTAAGGGTGGATTTCCGAATTATTTAATATAAAAAAATATTTATCTGAATTTATAACATTTTGTTGTGATTCAAAAGGTAGTTCTAAATCTACCATTTGAATAAAAAAATTTGTTCCTACTCCAAACCGACGATTATTATCAAGTGAAACACGTTTCCAAATTTTTCGATCTTTGATGACGCTCCAACGCAAATCTAGTCTCCTTTGCTCCGGAATAATTTTTATTGCATCTACTTGAAATATATTAAGAATCATTTCATTGATAACACTATAGAAGTTCAAACTGCACAATAAATTATTGATATGGTTAATTTGAGCTTCATCATTGCCGAAAAGAGTAGTCATCAATGACAAGGCCGAAGTGTTTGAATTTTTAGCCTCCTTGACTAATTGGTTGGCTGACATATATGACGCACTATCTATTGTCCAGAAGTGATTTTCGCGTATCATCATGTTCAGATTAATTACTTCTCTAATTTTGTTCTTTTCAACTAATATGAAATTAGAATTAGCTAATGCTTCGTCAAAAGCTACCTTGTATTGAATCCTCGAGTCTCTATTCGGTGAATTATCACTTTTAGCAAAAATATTAAGTAAATAGTTAATTTCTTTAGCAGCCCAAGAAATTGAAAAATTACTTTTTCGTAAATTATTAAACTCTTCCTGAAAATGTTGCAAATATATTTCATATAACGTTCTATAGAGAATTTCGCTTTCTCCGCTAAATTCGATGTTAGATCTTGCAACATCTGTTTTCGGTGCATTAACACCTGTAATGTTACAAATTGACACCAAATTTTTATCAATAAAACCCGGAGTATTGAAATCTACTTTTATACCTTCCACACATATTCCAACAGCAAAATTATTTACATCATTCCTTTCTTTATAATCAAGAAAATCCCATTCTTTAAAGTGGTCAATATACTTTAGTGCGTACGCAAGTTGAATACCATTTATGCTTTTTTCAACAACCTTAACTTTACCCTCGTTTAAATTATATCCAATGCTTTCTAAATATTTATTTATGACATCGGTAGGACTTAGATAACCTATTTTGATTTCTTCACCGTCATTGTTTAAAGTTACTTTACAAGACGGAATTGTTATCCACATTTTTACTTCTTTCTCTATTCTAGATAAATTAACATCTGATCTTACATATAATTTTACTATAGTTCCGTGAGTTGGAATTATTTCTTTGGTTTTAGCCGCATCTAAATATTTTAATAAGTACTTTCCGTGTACCTTTCTTATTTTCAATAGTATAGCTCTATCTGTATCCTCTGTTCTAGTTATTATGTCCATGTCGTCAGCAATAAGAAAACATGTCAGGAGTCCTATTCCAAATCTACTTATAGGTGAAAAATTTGGAAACTCTTTTTTGAAATTTTCGTCTTGATATCTTGATGACCCCACTTTCAATAAGTGGTTTTGAATTATTTCCATGTTCATTCCCGTACCATTATCAATGAACGATAAAGTACGATTACTCAAATCCCAATCAATTATAATTTCAGGATTATAATCTATGCCTTTATGCTTTAGCTGATATTCTTTCAATCTAGATGCATCAATGGAATTTTGAATTAATTCTCGCAATACAACTGCCTGATTGTTGTACAAAGTGTGTCCAACTAATAGATCAAGTATCTTATTTTGATCTAATACAAATTCAAATTGTCTTTTGTCAAAATCTTTAGTTTGTATACCAGAATCATTTATATGTTTCCAAGGATACTCATAACTAGATACCGCAACCTGTTTGGCTATTTCGTGAAATCTGTAGTTGTTCTTTAATTCGTTGTCAGCATAGTTTAGATAAGATATAAGGCCAAAATAGCCATTTTCATCTTCAAAAAAGGCAACAACTTCAAAAGTATCTTTATCTAAAGTATTATCTATTTTTCCATCTTTATTTTTCTTAGACTGTGGCCTGACTTTCGTAACAGCTTTTTGCTTTGCCCATTCATCTTGGCTAATAGGATCAGATGGATTAATCAACCTGTACTCTACCGTGGGCGTTCTGTCAGACGTTATATGTAATAAGTCGGCAGTACGCAAGATGAGAGAAGCATAATGTAAATTAACCTCTTCTCCTTGCAATGAGCCATATGGTTGATTTAACTGATATTTCTCTAAATTGTTTAAATCAGATAAATGGTGACTTTCACAGACATATGCTAGATCTCTTCTGAACATATAACTGAGGCTTCCTATTAGGTTTTTTATCTCACTTGCAATTTCATTTGCACTTTCAAAATTTGGATTATTTTCATCTAATATCCAATATTTTATTCGTTCAGCATGAGTTCTTCTTACTAATTCTTGATAAATAAACCTTTCTTTTCTATCAGTATCTTTGATAGAATTAATTTTGTCTCTAAATGTATTTCCATATAATCCTCTTTCTATTTCATCCTTGAAAGTAGTAAAGTTAGATTTTTCTCGTTTATTAAATTCGTCTTTAGTTACTAACATGCCCAGATCGTGAAAATATATAGAGAGAACGATCATCAACCAGTCTGCTGGCGTCATTATATTTTGAGTTCTTTCTGGAATTATCCAATCTAAAGAATCGAGCATATAATTAATATGGCTTATATCGTGCTTCGTATATTCATCAAATATTCCACCTCTACCAATTTGATTTAGTATGATTGTGAGTTGTGACTTAATGTGTAGAAGTTTGATGCCTCCAAAAGCAGTTAAGTCTTCTGCCTTCATTGCTTCTCTTTCTGCTTTACTTGATAGTGTATTGTTAATCATCTTGTTTTATCTGATATATAAACCCTTTTGTTAATTGTACGGCAAAAAGTATTCTAAGTACTACACTTACTGAAAGGCAAGTGAAAATTGGTTAATCATCTAGTACGAGTGTTGCCTTTGTTCCTTGGTCAGTTTGAGGTGTTGAGACAGATGCTCTTAGAGTAATTGAGAAGGCTGCCAAGTATGTGGAAAAGGTCATAGAGGCACCTTTGTGGATTGTAGATAAATTCATCGCATCATTGGCTCAGTGCTACGCTGATGTATTCGAGTAATGTAAACAGTGTAAGATCCGAGCACAAGAGAAAAAGATGGGGGTTCGTCTATTTCATCAGCAGGTTCAAAAAAGACGTACCTCTTTGAAAAACAAATCATTACTTGCATTACATACTGAAAATACACTATAAAATGGGGGCATAAATTAGGGCCAAAAAGGATTCAGTTCTTCGGTTCGTGACACCAACTTTTTGAATCCAAGTTTCCAAGTGAAGGATTGTATACGATTCTGCAAAATGGTCTTCTTTCAAGCATAAAATGCTGTCTATCGCAGATTAAGCTAATATTAGCTACAAGATGATGATCTAAGTACGATTTTGCAAAGAGACCCCATAAGTGAATATTATTACAAATTGTAAATGGTCGTTTATGATTGTTTTGTTACTAAGTATACGGACGTATGTATAGTAACAAAAGCCCCTACTTGTCTTTATCTACTATGAAGAAAGCGATTGCTTATTACCGAGTCTCTACGGATCGCCAGGGCAAGAGTGGTTTAGGGCTGGAAGCCCAAGCCGCAGCGGTAGGCAATTTTGCCGAGCGGGAGGGGTACGCAGTTGTGGCCACCTTCACGGAGACCGAGAGTGGAAAGAAAAGTCAACGCCCTGAGTTATTAGCCGCCCTTGCTCAGTGCCGTAAAGAACGGGCTACGTTGGTTATTGCTAAGCTGGATCGGTTGAGCCGTAACGTTGCCTTTATATCAAACCTGATGGAAAGTCGGGTTGATTTTAAGGCGGTTGATAACCCCCACGCAAACCGGTTTATGGTACACCTATTGGCCGCATTCGCGGAGCACGAGCGGGAACAGATCAGCATCCGAACGAAGGACGCGTTAGGAGCCGCTAAACGACGTGGCGTACAGTTAGGGAAATATGGTAAAGAGGTATTGAGCCAGGAGAATGCAGCCGCAGCGGTAGAATTTGCTCAGAAGCTGCGCCCAACCATTGAGCATTTACAGGCCGCGGGGTTCAAGACGGTTAGAGCCATTAGAGACGAATTGAACCGGCAACAAACACCTACTTATAGATCAAATGGAAAATGGCATATACCGAATGTGTATGCTATTTTAAAGCGGCTGACTTAGATCATTTCTGAACTTTCTACCCCTACAATTGTTCCCGTTTTGGGAGCAATTGGTAAGGGAATTCGTAGATAGACCCGCCCTGTAACAAAGCTCACTCATGAACCGGTCCTACTATGCGATTGATCGCTAAAAAAACCATTGTCAATTTCTACACGGTTCACGCCAGCGCCAAAGGAAGTTTAGAAGCCTTTGCCGAGGAAGTAAAAGCCGCCAATTGGCAGAAGCCTAGCGATGTAATTGCCGTCTATCCGAGTGCTGATGTGATCACTGGTAAGCGGTTCGTCTTCAACATAAAAGGAAACTCGTATCGACTCGTGGCGGATATTGAGTTTCGGCTAAGTCAGGTGTACATCGTCTGGATTGGTACGCACGCGGAGTATTCTAAGGTAGATGTAAAAACGGTCAGCTATGTTAAAAGTAATTAAGAACGAGCGGGAGTACGAAGATGCTTTAGGGCGTGTTTATAATCTTATGCAATTGGATCTGGCTGACGACTCGCCAGAATTGAACGAGCTGGAGGCTCTTTCGTTATTCATCGAATATTACGAAGAGAAGCACTACCCGATTGCGCCCCCCAGTCCCATTGATGCGATTACGTTTAGACTCGAGCAGTTGGGCAAGGAAAAGAGCGAACTATCTAAGATTTTGGGTACCCGTGCCCGGCAGTCGGAAATATTAAGCGGCAAGCGAAAACTCAGCCTGGATATGATTCGCAAGCTTCATGCTATCCTCGGCATTCCTGCTGAAAGCCTAATTGCTGCCTACTAAATTTATGATGCTTAACTACACCTGTTTACAAGTGTGCTTCCACACCTTAAAACAGGTTATATTTGACACCAGAGAACACACCTTAAAAAGATAGGTAACTACATGATTTTCACTGTAGGAGGAATTAAAGGCGGTACGGGTAAAACCACTATATCAACAAATTTAGCGGTATGGCTATCTCAACGTGGAGCAGACGTTTTATTGGTAGATGCAGACGAGCAGGAAAGCGCGAGTGATTTTACCGCCTGGCGAGAGGAGACCAGAAAAGGCCAGCTAGGGTATACCCTTGTACAGCTCAACGGCCCGACCGTTCGCCGACAGATCGAACAACTACGTCCCAAGTACGATCATATTGTTATTGACACCGGAGGACGCGACACGGCCAGCCAGCGGGCTGCGCTTTTTGTCTCTGACGTATACTTGATTCCTTTTGCCCCACGCAGCTATGAGATTTGGACGCTTTCTAAAGTACAAGCTCTGTTAAGCGAGATCCAGGGGAGCCGATCCGTACCCCTACAGGTTTACTCCTTTCTCAATAAAGCCGACACGCGTGGAGCCGACAATAACGAAGCAACTGAGGTTCTACGCGATAATGAAGAATTGAATTTTGTAGATCACCCGATTATTAATCGCAAGGCTTTTGCCACAGCGGCTAGCAAAGGGCTATCTGTTTTTGAAATGATACCTACAGACGACAAAGCCGTTGTCGAAGTGGAAGCGTTATTCAGTCACGTCACAGGCATTAAAAAATAACCTTATGGCCGTATCAGCACCACCTAAAAAGAAGGCAGT
>NZ_KB893438.1 GCF_000374085.1 Spirosoma spitsbergense DSM 19989
GGCAGGTGTTCTTTGAAGCCGTAACTGGCACGCTACCAGTCTATTCGTCACGTAACGCATTTACTGGATTACTCCGTGTAAGTTGCCACGTTTGAAGACCAATCAAGATGACAATGCCGATTAGGAAAATTAGGCCAATACTTATCACCGATAGCCAATTGATCGTAACGTGATAGGCAAAACCTTGTAGCCAACTTTGACCCAGCCAATATAACAGCGGAAGAGCCATCAACATTGCTAACAGCATCGTACCTATAAATTCCTGCATAAATAACCTAGCCAAACGGCTTACACTCGCTCCTAATATTTTTCGGATAGCCATCTCTTTGGCTCGTCGGACCATACTCACCGAGACTAGACCCACCACCCCAATTCCTATGATGAGCATAGCAAGTAAAATAGCTATACGGGATGCCTTCTCTAGACGAAGTTCATGCTGGTAGAGTTGTTGCACCGCTTCATCCGCAAATCCATAGTCAAAAGGATCTTGGGGCAACAACTGGCGAAATCGCTCTTCGAGCTTCGCTATCGCCTGGGGTAAATTGTCGGTTTGTAGTTTAATCGAAAAGTAGGTGAACAAATAACCACCCCCATTCACGTGACCGATGGCAGTAGGCTGAATCTTGTCTCGTAGGGAATGAAAGGCAAAGTCTTTGGTTACTCCAATAATGGTTATCGGCTTAGAGTAGCCTTGAGTGTAAACAGGACGACCAACAGCCTTTTGAGGTTCAGAAAAGCCTAAGGCCTTACTGGCTGACTCATTGAGTACGAGTTCATCATTCGATTGACCTGACAAGTAATAGCGACCTGCTAGCAAGGGAATTTGGTAGGTTTGTAAAAACGATTCATCGGCCTGAATTAGGAAAGTTGGAACCGCTTGGGTCGAATCTTTTCCAGCACCAAAGAGTGGCATTATATAGCCAGCTCCGCCTTTCAGCGTTGTAGAGGATAGGCTAACGGCTTTTACTTGAGGTAGCCGGGCCAGTTCCTGGCGGATCGTGGCCATACGGGCTACCCCCTCTTTGGTCCAATCGCGGGGCAACGAGACTAGCATTATTTCTTCTTTATCATAACCCGCCTCTTGCGTGAACAGGTAATTCAGTTGCTGAGAGACCAGCAACGCCCCCCAAAAAACGGTCAATGCCACCGTGAATTGAACCGTGATTAACAAGCGCCGAAACAGAATGCCTTGCTGGACCGAGCCAAAGCGTCCTTTGAGCGATTCGATAACTGGCCCCTGCGCTAACTTAAACGCTGGATACCAACCCGCGAAAAGGCCCATCAGTAGTGACAACAGCAATGCACTACCCGCTTTCATGGCTGAAATTTTTAGTATGGATTCCAAAGGACTATCCAATACGGTGGAAAACCAGGAACGGCTACCTTCATACAAGAGAAGCGATAAGCTAAAGGCCAGTAGGGCCAGCAGCAGGGATTCCACCAAGTATTGACCAACCAGCTGCGCTTTGCCGCTTCCCATCGCTTTGCGTACGCCTGTTTCCAGGACCCGATCTGCGGCATTGCTTAAGGCTAAATTGGCCAGATTGATTAGGGCCATCAACAATACAAATAGGGTAATGAGCGAAAGCGTATAAACAGTTTTCGAGATGATGCCTTGGTTAAAGCTGCGGTAATAATCAGTAAGCCTCGTGAGGAAAGGATGTAAGTTCTCTTGGATGGCCACTGGCGTATGCTTGGCCAACAGGTGTTGAATCGGTCGGGCTAAGTCCTGGGGTTGAACACCCGGTTGCAATTGTAGAAAAGACGTAACATTGTTCACCGCCCAATCCTCAGGATTGGATCGGCCTTTTAAGCTATTGAAGGGAATAAACAGATGAACGGGTGTATCCCAAAGGTAAGTAACCGAGTTCTTAGCCGGTTTTGCCAGCACGCCGGTGATGACAAAATCTTGCTTTTTGCCCTCATAGTTGGTTAGCTGTACTACTCGTCCAAGTACATCGGTTCGACCAAAATAGCGTAGGGCATTGGTTTCGGTAATGACCAAGGCGTTGGGGGCCGTTAGGGCGGTTGAGGCTTGGCCATACAACAACGTAAACCCAAACATAGTAAACAGTGTGGGATCACCCATTTGCGCTACTTCCCGAATAAAATGGTGGTTACCGACCGATACGGCGGTAGTAATGGCATCAAAGCGGTAGAAGTTGGCGACCAGGTTGGGGTAGTCCGTAGCTAATGCTTTGGCTAGCGGAGCCAAGGTTGCGTCTTCGTATCCCATGCCTGTTTGTGTCCACTGACTCCGCAGGATATACTGTTGGGTAGCTTGGTGGAGTTGGCCATTGACCTGCCATTGCTGCCAGACAAAATTGGTAATAAGTTCAGTAAAAGCTAGACTGACAGTCAGGCTTAGTAGGGTCAACAAGGCATAGAATTTACGTTTCCGCAACTGTCGGAACGCCAACAGCAGATCGTTCTTGAGCATACTAGTAACAATTTGGCTCAAGGTAGATAATGTGCTGCTGACGAGCCTGTTAATAATTGTTAATGGCTCTTGTGTAGCTCCCTTTACCAACTAGTTTACTCGACTAGACGATTATTGCCTAGTTATGGAGCCGACCAAAATTTAAACTAATCACGACTCAACTACCCACTTTCTTTACCTAATTTTTCGTATCGTTAAACGCCCATTTTCTGAAGCAGACGATGAAGGTTCTATCGTCTCAAGTAGAAGCGTTTAAAGAGCCGGTGTTTTTTACTATCTGTCCAATACTATCCGTAGCATACGGCTTGTAGTAGAAGTCGACTTATGTTTAGTTGGGCTGGTTCGAAAACCATAATTATGTGACTCGATCTCCTACATTTTTCCTGCATGATTTGATGCCATAACCAAATTCTTGTTCGTTACCGTGCGTTATAACTGAACTAATGTTATATATTAGGGGAAATGTTCAGTTTAATCAACAACCCATGGTACATACCCGAATCCAGTCGGCCAGGTCCCGCCAGGGACAGGCTATTATTCCTCAGGCCCAGCGCAAAGCCTCCCGGGCGTTAGTTGATGAGGTAGCCGACCTGAGCGGACTAAGCAAAAAAGAAATGGCGACCCTGATCGGGTTAACCGAACGGGCCCTGTACAAAACAACAACTGGCGATTTTTCGGTGCTGATTTCAGAACATTTATTCCGGCTCAAAGCCTTGTTTGAACACGGATTAGCAGTGTTTGACCAGCATAAAAAAACCTTAACCAGGTGGCTGAAGACCCCACTGGCGGAACTGGCCACCCCAGAAACGGGCTTCGATCCCCTCATTCAATCAGTAGCGGTCAGGCCACTGGACGAAATCAGTCAGACTACCGGCCCCTACGACCTGCTGGCGGCCGCCAACCAACGGGAAGCGGAGTTTACCGCCGAGCTGACCAGCTCTGAGTCCGTAGCGTATCCTACGCCCCTGTCGTTGCTCAATACGGCGACGGGTATTGGGCTGGTGGATGATGTCTTTACCCGCATCGAATACGGAGTATTTAGCTAATGGATGTTTACAGAATTCTGAAAGAACCGCATTGGAATGACCCCCTGACGGTGGTGGGAGCGGAGAAAGCCCCTGGCCGCTGGAACCCCAGAGAGCAGGGAATCCTGTATACGGGCTCCTCACCCGCTTTGACCCTGCTGGAAATTATGGTCCACCTACCCGAGGTAGCCTATGAGGCCCTACCCGCCCTGCGCCTGTTTACGCTGCGCCTACCCGAGAATGCCTTGCGCTGGATCAACCCCCAGGCCCTGCCACCGGGCTGGGACCAACCCCAGGCGTTAGCCGTCACACAAACGTTTTTTTCTGAATGGCTGGAAAAGCCCACCGAGTTAGGGTTGGCCGTTCCCTCGGCCGTGTTGCCGATCTCCTACAATTACCTGTTACACCCTAATCACACTCAGTTTGGGGATATACAGATCATTGGCCAGGTGAACCTACGGCTCGAACGCCGACTTTGGAAACGGTAGGGGTAAGGCTTACTGATCATTCATTCCTGAGGTGAGCGACAAGCATTTAGAAGGGCATAACCAAACAAACAGGTGTACGGCCCGCTCCGGCGTACCGGCTGCCGATAAATCTTTCGTTGATGCAGCGATTGATGCAGCGGGCCGCTTTTGCTTAAACTACAAAGTTTTCGTCTCGCAGGGGAGCTTTATGTGAGAATAAGTAAACAGTTAGTCAATTACCATAAAGAATCGTCAACCGATTGATTTAGCTAATCTCCAGCTAGTAATTTTTTCAGCAGTTGCCTGGTTTGCGGATGATTTAAAATGGTGGCATGGGTCGAGTTAGGAATCACTAAAAGCTGATCATGCTGGCTTAAAACGGAATTTAGCTGATAAGCCGTGCTGTGGGGGTTATCCGTGCTAACGACGATAACTGGACTCGGAGCCTTCTGCACATCCTGATCGGTGAGAAAGGTAAAGCCATTCACTGAGGGAAAAGGATAATACATCAGATCGGTAAAGCGGTCACTAAAGTCACCACCGGCTGACGAGGGGTCAATCAGGAAAGTGAACTTGGGTTGATTGGTGGAGGCTAGATGAGCCGCGATCCGACCGCCTAAGGAGTAACCACAGATCACAATCTCATCTTCCAGGTAGCGACGCTTCAGGGAGTCGTAAACGGTTTGCGAGTCGCTGTAAAAGTTAGCGAGGCTGATTGCGCCTTTACTTTTGCCATGTTGCCGATAATCCGTAATCAGCACATCATACCCATACTGAAGAAATTGGGGGGCAATCAGCCCCCAGTTGGCTAAAGTACCCCCACCTCCTTTCCAAAAACAAATCACGCCTTTAGCTTGAGGCGCTTTAAACAGCAGGGCACTTAGCAAGCCCCCTTGGGGAGCCTTTATGGTAAGTTCCTCCACCGGCTCGTTAAAGTTGAACTTATAGTCACTCGGTAAGGAGGTGGAACGGTACTGTTTGGTTTGCTGATCTTTGATGCTGAAAAGAAATAAGTAAATGCCAACATAGGCGGCCAAAACGACCGGTAGGCTAATAAAGAACCACTTTGTCCATCTTCTTTTCATCGCCCTTGTGCTCTAATTTCGGTAGGGTCAAAGCTAAGTGGCTGAAGGATAATGGCTTTATTAATAAATGTTAAACATTGCGCTCAGGAGTTATGCATTAGCCACGCCCTATTTAAGAAGTAGATATATGAATACTCCTTTGTCTTATGAGGGAGCCTTATTTGAGAATTCGAAATTTTCCTAGCTTACCGACTATTTCTTGAAATGTTTAACTCATCTGTCCTTCTACAGCCAAAAAGGGGCAATTCTCTGCACATCCTTTTGATAAATTGATTGCCTTGGAAATAGTACTTTTCTTAGTCAAGTTGCATACGGAGGATTATGTTAATGAACTATTCTTAGATTGACTGCCCTATACAAGCCCTGAAAATAGGGGAAAACAGACTATTGAGTCACCACCCAACAGGTGCCGAAGGAAAGTGGTAAATTTGAGACTAAAAAGCCCTCTAGGATAGGGGTAATAACGTCATGAATAAAGAGATTGAAGCCAAGAACCTAGTGCAGTTTCGCCTAACCGGAACACCTGATGGTAACCTGCTAGTGAGTTTTTACCAGTTGGATGTCTTCAATGAGCAGGCCGTTAATTGGCATATTGCCAGTCTGCTGGTGGAGAACAAGCTAGGGGCTCGTGTGCTTTACGAGGGGAATTTGTCGAATAACACGGCCTATCCAACGGCGATTAGTAACCTTTTGGAGCGGGTAAATGTGTACGTCAATTGCGTCAGGATCGAGAAAGTAAACTAACGGCCTTTCAGTATTTGGTTATCATAATGCTTACTTATAAAACAGTTCTCAGAGGCAGTGCGATTCTGACCTGATCTTTACATCGCGATAAATTTACCCTCTGTCTCAATTCATTGACTCCTATTATTGGGATGTCTACTCCGCAAATAGTGAGGTTCGTCTGAATTTGAAAGAAGACGACTAGGCATAACACCAAATTTGTTTGACTTCACTCACTTACTCAGATGAGCAGAACACTTACTTTAGCTGAACCAGCCACTATCAAACCCCTTACCTTTCCCTGTGCCTTACTTTACTTTGGCCTATCAGCTTTAGGATTTCGGATTTGTGTTTATGAATTAATGCCTTACCTAATTAAAATTGGGGTTGGTTCCTTCGCAGCTTTTATTGGCAGTTACTCCTTGGCCTTAGTGGGGTTGATGCTGGCTGCTGTAGCGGCCTTGTACCGGGATGGTTTCCCTTTAAACCAAACGACTTTCCAACATCGACTGCGCTTTAAAAGTATGGCATTCCGGGCATGGTGCTGGACAATCGGCTTGTTCTTAGTGGGCTTTCTCTTAACTGGTTTATTGATTCCCTCGGCTCAAGCCATTGCTCGTCTACCTACTTTTCAACCACCGCCATTTCTGCCTGATATTTTAAATCCACTTACTCCAAAGACGAATACCCTCACGCATTTCATGGGCGTATCCTTAGCGGGTCAATGGTGGGTCTTAATCATTTATGGGGTGTTTTTACTAGTATTCAATTTACTCGGTGAGGAAATCTGGTTTCGTGGGTATTTACTTCCACGTCAGCAGATTCAGCATGGCCGTTGGACTTGGCTAATTCACGGTTTCTTGTGGACTTTGTTCCATCTTCCGATTTATCCTTGGTATCTGTTTTACTTGCTACCGACAGCTTTAACAGTAAGTTATGCCGCCCAAAAGACAGGTAGTAGTTGGGCTTCTTACTTAGTACACGGGTTAGGCAATGGATTATTAACGTTTATCCCCTTAACTATGGGCATTTTATCAAATTGAATATTAGCAAGATGGTGTCCTAATATGTATTACGGAGATGCTGGTTCAGCGTCACTTTAGATACTGTTGGCGAATTCAGCTTTTGAGGCCTAAAAAGACTATCTTCAGTTTCATCTAAGCCTCTTTCGCTATGTCCTTGCAGTCCCAACTCATGCTTAGTATTCCTCGGCAAACCGTCCGCGTTGCCCGGGCCGCTTTTCCACAAGGTAATCGCTACATGCAATTGAGAGATACGTTGGGCACCATCTATGACGATAAGCTTTTTGCCGATCTCTTCCCTAAGCGAGGCCAACCAGCTCAAGCCCCCTGGCAACTGGCTCTAGTGACGCTCATGCAGTTCATGGAGAACCTGTCTGATCGGAAAGCCGCCGATGCGGTCCGTAGTCGAATCGATTGGAAATACGTTTTAAGTTTGGAGTTGACCGACGCCGGATTTGACTTTAGTTTATTGTCCGAATTTAGACAACGACTTCTAGCAGGCAATGCTGAAGAACTACTTTTAAATCGCCTGCTTGACTGCTGCCAACAGCAACAATGGCTCAAAGGACAAGGTAAACAACGAACCGATGCCACCCATGTGCTGGCCCGCATCCGGGCTATGAACCGACTGGAGTGCGTCATCGAAACGATGCGGCATGCACTCAACAGCCTGGCCTTATTAGTTCCTGACTGGCTAAGTAGTCAAGCGCAGCCAGATTGGGTCGGCCGCTATGGTCATCGTGCTGAAGACTTTCGTCTACCCAAAACCATGGAAGAACGAATCAAATATGCCCAACAGGTCGGCCAGGATGGGTATACGCTGTTGGAAAGCCTTGACCGTTTCTATGAGCCAACCTTGCTCTGGCAACTACCGGCTATTGATACGCTTCGTAGGGTCTGGCTTCAGCAATTTCAATTAATTGACAATCAAGCACTCTGGCGAACTGAAAAGGATGGCGGTTTGCCCCCTTCTGCTCGCTTCATCAGTTCCCCTTATGATTTACAAGCTCATTATAGCCGTAAAAATACGACCAGTTGGGTGGGCTATAAGGTGCACCTAACCGAAACGTGCGAAGATGATAAGCCGCATCTGATTACGCAGGTAGTCACCACAAGCGGCACCAGTTCTGATTTATTGGCTCTCCCCGTCATTCACCAGGCTTTACAGGACAAAGGCCTGAGGCCAGCTATCCATCTGGTGGACACCGGGTATGTTGACGCTACCTCGCTGGTGGAAAGTCAGGAGCAATTCAAGATCGATTTAGTAGGCCCTGCCCGAATGGATGTTAAATGGCAGGCCCAAGCTGGGGAAGGCTTTGCCGCTGCTGATTTCAAGCTGAACTGGACGACAAAGCAAGCCACCTGTCCCCAGGGCCAGCTTAGCAAATCATGGTCAGAAACGATGGAGAAGGGCCATCATCGGGTGGTTATCAAATTTTCTCAAAAGCAATGCATGCCCTGTGCCTTTCGGAGTAAATGCACTCAAGGGAAGCGCCGTACGATTCACCAACGTTCAGGCGAGTATTATCAAGCGTTAGTAAAAGCCCGAGAACGAGAGCGTTCAGGCAGTTATCAAGAGATGTACAATCGTCGGGCAGGCATTGAAGGGACTTTTTCTCAGGGCGTTCGCGCCTTCGGCTTGCGTCGATCTCGGTATATTGGCCTGACCAAAACCCATCTTCAACATGTGTTAACGGCAGCAGCAATTAATTTATGCAGGTTAGACGATTGGCTCAACGAGCGACCAAGAACGACAACACGGCAGTCAACTTTCGTCCAATTAATGGTAAAAAAAACAGCCGTTAGCTGAATTCGCCAACAGTATCACTTTAGGTGAATCTTGGTAGTTTTCTTTGTTAAGTGGGTATGGACCTTTCCCCACTTCTGCCCCCTGGATTCCTATTCTGCAACCAGAAATTCACCCACGATTCGCTCGTTATTGGGCTGATCGCCACCGATGCGGTCGGCACTTGCCCCCTCTGTCAGACGCCCACCAGTCGCGTGCATAGTTTCTACCAACGCACCTTGGCTGACCTACCCATGGGTGGTAAACGCATCAAGCTCCTGCTGCGGCTACGCAAGTTTTTCTGCCCACTAGCTGACTGTCCTCGCAAAGTATTTGCTCAATCATGCAACTCCGTCTGTAAACCCTATGCCCGTAGACTCCTCAGAGCGGATCAACAGATCCAGACCATTGGGTTACAGGCTGGTGCCAAACCAGGGGCTCGCTTATGCCAGACCATAGGCCAGTCCGTCAGTGCCTCCACCGTCCTGCGCGTCATCCGCAAAACCCCACGGCTAGTAGTGGAAACCCCCAAGCGATTAGGCGTTGATGATTTCGCATTCAGGAAAGGGCGCAACTATGGTACAATTCTAATTGATCTGGACGGGCACAAACCCATCGATCTGTTGCCTGATCGAGAGGGTAAAACGCTGGAAACTTGGCTCCAGAACCATCCTGGCATTGAGTTGGTAACGCGTGATCGATCGAGTGTGTATGCCAGTGCAATCTCATCCGCTTGTCCTGATGCTGTTCAAGTGGCTGACCGGTGGCATTTGCTCAAAAACCTATCCGAAGCAGTCGAGCGGTTTTTGGACACCCAACGGCCTGCCATCCAGGAAGCAGCTCTGGCCGGTGTGCAACCAGCAGAAAATCAGGCAGCTACAACTGTCACTACCTTAATGGAAACGGATTTGCCCCAAACTACTACTGAGCAACCAGTCCTTTCACCAACCCAGAATCAGCCAATACCTACCGAAAAACGATATGCCGTTTACCAACGGACGAAAGAGTTGCAGCGTGAGGGGCATGGCATTCGGGCCGTCGCCCGCCATTTGGGGGCAGCCCGTAACACCATTAAGCAGTATTTTCGACAAGATCAGTTCGTACCTCGCCCCAAACCAAAACGCTCGAATTTGTTGAATTACGAGACATATCTGCGAAAGCGTTGGGTAGAAGGCGAAACCAATGTCAAGGTACTCCTGGAGGAGATTAAAGCCCAGGGCTACAATGGAGAATACACGATCTTGACGACCTTCTTAGCGGATTATCCGCGTTTAGTTCAAGAACCCGCGCTACCGCCAGCTCAGAAAGGTGTTCGTTACTCAAGTCGCCAAGTAAGTCGGTTGCTGGGGCTGCCTGAATGCGACTGGCCAGTGAAGGAGTGGGCTTTTCTAAGTTATCTGGTAGGTCAAAACGAGGCTATTGGTCAGGTGCGGGACTTATGTCTGCGTTTCAAGGTGATGATGAAGGACAAAAAGCCCGATGAGTTGGCTCAGTGGTGTAAGGAAGCAAGTGGCTCGGTCGGGTTGAGCAATTTTGAGAAGGGTCTTCGTCAAGACTATGCAGCGGTTCAGCAAGCGATTGGTTCTATATGGAGCAATGGACAAACAGAAGGGCAGGTGAATCGGCTCAAAACGCTGAAACGGCAGATGTATGGCAAAGCCAGTTTTGACCTGTTGCGCATTCGGGTGTTGGCCCGAAATTGGACTGGTCCCCCAAAATGACGCTGAACCAGTTTACTCCGAAATACACATCCTAATACAGTCTTTGACAAATTATTGATAAAGTCGACTAACATAATCATAGTTGTGCGATTCGTTCATCCTAAATGATTGCGAGATCAGAGACGGATGACAAGATAAGGAAGTAACTCCGAGTCTTGATAACTGAGTATTCGTGAGGGTGCGAGTCCCTCTCTCCCGGTGCAGGAGTAACAGCATCGCCCCTACGGTAGCGACTGGCCATCAATCCGTAAAGCGGGGCGAGAAGGCGGTAACTAGGAACCCAACCTGGAATCCCCGTCGAGTAAGAGACTATGGATAGCGTAAGCGAACGGGGCCGATTTCTATGATCTATACAAGCGTAGGCTTATAGTTTTCGTCATAATTTCGATCGTCTCGGATACAGGCGAAAATGCGAAGCACAAGCTTGTTACGCACATTGTTAATAACGAGCATTTTGTTCTTGCCCTCCGCTACTTTTCGTTCATAATACGTCTTCAGTTCTTGACAATGTTGTATCGCCGATAAAGCAGCTAAGTGGAGTAAGGATTTGACCACGCGGTGGCCGCTTTTTTATTGGCCATCTGGCTAACTTTAGGCTTCCCTTTACG
>NZ_KB893439.1 GCF_000374085.1 Spirosoma spitsbergense DSM 19989
TATGAACGTAGCGGCATTAAGATGAAAGCCTACGTGGCGGTTCAAAAGCGATTGCTTTTGATGGCCTACGCCTTGTGGCGTCACGGGGTTGATTATGACCCTAAGTACTTAGCGAATCGGGCTGAGAAGGACAAAAAAATAGTCCCGACCAGCGGGACTACACGGGATCAATTGGCCGAAGCCGAGTTGTCCTACTTGTAGTCCAAAGATATGAAAAAAATCCTATCTCAAAATTTGCTTTTCACGACAGTACCAGCCGGACTTAATTCAGGCACGAGCGAAGTCCTCTTATTGAATTGAATAAAATAAACGTCGCTTTTAAAAGCCCACTGCTTTAGCTGTGGGGTT
This sequence comes from Spirosoma spitsbergense DSM 19989, assembly GCF_000374085.1. Lineage (GTDB taxonomy): Bacteria > Bacteroidota > Bacteroidia > Cytophagales > Spirosomataceae > Spirosoma > Spirosoma spitsbergense. Next base: position 349 of record NZ_KB893439.1, read on the forward strand.
AACAGACAGAAATCAAATTAAACGAACCGTTTCAACGGTTTACTCGGACTAAAACCGTTGAAACGGTTGGGTACTGGAGGTGACTTTTTCTGAACCCACTAAAGCAGTGGGCTGGCAAGCGATTCGGTTAAGCGGTTAAATCAATTGTAACATCCCCAATGGGGTAAATGCCGTGAACCGGCTTTCAAACCAACTAGTGCCCCGTACTCATACCCAACTGGCCCGAATTCTGCTGGTAGCCGTCACCCTGGCTGTCGGGAGCGTGTATGGCTATTACTACGGTCGGGAGTGGGCGGCTAAATGGGCATTTGCGCACCAGACTGAGTTTGGGCTTGATGAACTGGTTCTGATTGCCATACCCCAAGCGGATCTTTCTCCAAACAATGACTTTCTGATTCATCAGGAAGAATTTGCGTGGCAGGGAGAGATGATTGACATGCTGCACCGCGAGGTCCGATCGGATACGCTGTTCGTTTACGGCTTCCGTGATGAAGCCGAAACCGAACTCCGGCAGGAAGCGGCATGGCTCTACCGCGATCCAAACCAGCCCGACCCGTTGTCTGATGCCCGAACCAAACGGGCCAGGTGGTGTAGTCCCTTCGTGTTGCCATACAAGGTTATCATAGCGCCGGTCTCTGATTCTATCCTGCCTGAGTTTACCCATTTGTTTTCGTTTTCTTCCCCTCGTATCCGGCTTCCCTTGCTGGATGTAACGGTTCCCCCGCCTGATTTATAGGTTTTTTTGTACGTAAAAAAACTTCTGTGCCGGATGGTATGGCTGTCGTTTGTAGACACGCATCGTCATGTCTGAAAAATGATACGCCCTTTCCGGCAGGAATTAATTTTTTCAATCATCAACCTGTATTCATGAGCTCATTTTATAGCAAATTTTTAGTTGGCCTGTTCCTATGCATGGGCCTGAGTGCCACCTTATACGCCCAAATGACCGTAACCGGTCGGGTAGTCGACCAAACGAATAGTCAGCCCATTGCAGGGGCAACCCTCCAGGTGAATGGCACGACGCGGGGCGCCACTGCTGACGATAAAGGGCAGTTTCAGCTCAACGTCAGCGAGGGCGAACAGGTACAGGCTTCAGCGGTGGGTTATCAGACCCAGACGGTTGGCATCAAAGCAAATACCCGCACCCTGACGGTCGAGCTGGAATCGTCCAACACGGAACTGAACGAGGTGATCGTGTCGGGGTATTCATCTCCCCAGACCATCCAGCGCATTCCCGGTGCGGTGGGGCTGGTGACGAGTCGCGATATTCAGCGGACCAACGGGATTCACCTGCAAAACTTCGTGAATCTCATCCCCGGCGTGAAAGTCGAGATGCGGACGGTAGCTGCCGGAAATCGTATCGTGATTCGGGGTTACGGCAATCAGACCAACTTCAACGGCGTGGGCTACAAAGCGTACCTGAACGACATTCCGCTGACCGACGGTGATGGTACGACGTTCCTTGACGATGTTGATTTTACTACGCTGGGTCGGGTCGAGATCCTGAAAGGGCCGGGTTCCAGTGCGTACGGCAACTCCATTGGTGGGGTTGTTAACTTCTACACCGAACGGGCACCCATCGGCAAAACGAGCATCAGCCAGCAGGTCTTGGCGGGTTCGTACGGGCTGTTTCGGACGAATACGTCCATCAAAACCGGTTCCGACAATACCAGTCTGAACATCAATTACGGCCACCAGCAATACGATGGTTTTCGGCTGCACGGGACATCCAAGAAGGATTTTTTGAGCATCACCAGTGATACCTACCTGAGTGCAAAACGGTCGATGTCGCTCTTTGTGGGCTACACGAATTCATACGATTTGCTGTCGGGGCAGGTGGACAGCGTGAACCTGCGCGTGCATCCAGATACGGCAGAGGTGGCTTATCTGGGCAACAACGCCAACATCAAAACGGAGAGTGCCCGTATCGGGATGAGCCACAACTACCAGTTCACCGACCGGTTCACCAACAAGACGACGCTGTTTGTGGGTGGGCAGGTGATCGACCAGCCGTTTGCGGCCGGGGTCAACAAAACGAACAAGTTTAAATTCGGAGGTCGGACGGTGTTTGCGTATGCCAACGAGGCCAGTCCGCTACGGCCAACGGTGAGCGTAGGGGCTGAGTTTCTGAAGAATTTCAACTACGCCAAAAGCTATGGACTGAGCAACAATATTCTGGGGGCTCTACGGTCTGATCTGGAAATTCAGGCGATGCAGTACAGCATTTTCGCCCAGGCAGCTTTGCAAATTGCACCCAAGCTAACCCTGTCGGCAGGGGCGGGGCTTAACTACGTCGAATACGGCATTGTGGATATGCGGGCGGCCACAGCAACCTATGTCAACGTGTCGGGTTATGACCGGTTCAACCCCATTTTGTCGCCACGGGGCGCGTTGGCCTATCAGGTAACGAACGATGTGTCGGTATACGCCAGCGTGAGTCAGGGGTATTCGGCTCCGGCCACGAATCAGGTGGTCATTGCGCAGACGGGTTTGGTGAACTACAATCTTCGCCCGGAACTGGGAACCAACTACGAAATTGGCAGCAAAGGCAGCCTATCGAATAAAGCGTTGAGCTACGAAATCGCTTACTTCAGCATGGCCGTTACGGACAAACTGATTCCGCAGAACTTCCCGGCAACCGCCAATCAACCGGCCTACACGCTGACGACCAACGCCGGTAACGTGCAGCACAACGGGCTGGAACTGGCGGTACAGTACGCCTATCGCCCAACTACTGGAGCCCTGTCGCTGATTCGCCCTTTTGTGTCCTATACCTACAGTGATTTTTACTATAAGGATTTCAAAAGTGATAACAACGGCGATAGCAGGACGGTCAATTATACCGGTAAAAAAGAGTCGGGTATTGCCCCCAATCTGCTCAATGCGGGTGTCGACGTGGAAGTGCGGCCCGGTTTGTACCTGAATGCCACGATGATGTACGTCGACCAGATGCCCATCACGCTGGCCAACTACCATTTCGCCCAGGCCTACACGCTGATGAACAGTAAACTGGGTTACCGGGGTGCGCTAAGCAAGCATTTTAACCTCGACCTGTACGTTGGTTCGGACAACATGCTGAGTAGTACGTATTCGTCGCTGGTATTCCTGAACCTGCCCAACCCTGCCAACAACCGTCCATTGTTCTTTAACCCCGCACCGAAGATTACGTTCTATTCAGGAGCTGTCCTGAAGTACACGTTTTAACCAGTAGAGACCGCACCGGCAAGGTATTGCCGGTGCGGTCTCTACATCATTTAACCACTGATTAATGAAAACACTACGAATAATAACCCTGATTACCCTTGCTACTATTACCCTCTCGGCCTGTACTTCCAGCCAGAAAGAGCAGACACAAACCGAAGGCAAACAGCGCATCGTGTGCGTGGCCAAGCAACTCACCGAACTGATTTTTGCCCTCGGTGCCGGTGACCAACTGGTGGGCATCGACCTGTCGAGTACGTACCCACCCGCTACCAAGGACATTACTAAAGTCGGTTACCACCGGATGCTGAACGCCGAAGGCATTATTGCCCTGAAACCGACGGTAGTATACCACGATGGCAACGTAGCCCCGGAAGCGGTGATGGAGCAGTTGAAAAAGGTGGGCGTGCCGATGAAAGTGTTCCCCGATGCGCACACCATCCCCGAAGTGAAAGCTCTGTTCGATTCGCTGGCCGCTCAGTTTGGGGCGCAGAAACAGGCCGACAGTCTGAAAACGAAGCTGGATGCCGACCTGGCCAAAGCTGCCGAAGACTTGAAGCAGTACAAGACCATGCCCAAAATCGCCATCATCCACTTCGGCCGTGTAATCAACAATTACCTGGTAATTGGTCAGGCGGGTACGGCGTCGTACATGCTCAATCTGGCGGGGGGGAAAAACGTGATGGACACGCTGAAAGGTATGAAACCCCTCAGCCCGGAAATCATCAGCAAAGCCCAGCCCGACATTATTCTGGTGACGGACTTCGGCTACGATCGGATGGGTAATGCCGATAAACTGGCTACGTTGCCTGGCATCGCGCTGACCCCGGCGGGGAAGAACAAAAAAATTTACCGTATCGAAGAGCACGACCTGATTTACCTCGGCCCCCGCACTGGTGAAAATGTGCAAATGCTCATGAAGTTGATTCACCAATAATGAAACGGTCATCCTTAACGCCCGGCAACTGGTATGGGTTACTCGCCCTGCTACTGCTGATTTGTATCATTGCTGCCCTGCGCATTGGGGCGGTCGACCTGACCTTTGCCGATATCGGCCAGATTCTACTCAATGGGATTGGCCTGTCGGATAATCTGGTCGATCCTGTTTCTCAGGGGTTGTTTTTGCAGATTCGGTTGCCGCGCGTACTACTTTGCGCTACGGTGGGAGCGGGGCTGTCGGTGTCGGGCGTGTTGATGCAGGCGTTGTTTCGGAACCCGATTGTGGAGCCGGGACTGGTCGGGACCAGCGCGGGTGCCGCCTTCGGGGCCGCGCTGGTGTTTGTGCTGGGCAAGAACATCAACTGGGCGTTTACCGATGCGCTGGGGCTGTTTCTGCTGCCCTGCGTCGCGTTCGTCTTCGCTTTTGGGGCTACGCTGCTGGTGTACCGGATTGCGTCGATGAGCGGTAAGGTGAACGTGGCGACCATGATTCTGGCGGGTATCGCCATCAACGCGCTGGCCACGGGGGGCACGGGTTTCCTGTCGTACATCGCCCGCGACCCGCAGGCCCGGTCCATCACCTTCTGGAACCTGGGCACTTTTTCCGGTGCCGACTGGACCCAGTTCTGGCTGGTGCTGCCCGTCACCGCTGGGGGTATTTTACTGGCCCTGCGGTTCACCAAAGCCCTGAACGTGCTGATTCTGGGCGAAGATGAAGTGCGACATCTGGGCTACAATATCGACCGGCTCAAGATTCAGGTGTTGCTGCTGAACACCCTGCTGGTGGCCGTCGGCACAGCGATGGTGGGCGTCATTTCGTTCGTGGGGCTGGTGGTGCCGCACCTGCTGCGGTTGTCGAAAACATCCGACAACCGCTTTCTGGTGATTGCGTCGGCCCTGCTGGGCGGGTCGCTGCTCACGCTGGCCGATACGGTGGCCCGGCGACTGGTGGCGCCCGCCGAGTTTCCGATTGGCGTTATCACGGCTTTTGTGGGTGCCCCGGTCTTTATCTGGCTGCTGGTACGCAATGCCCGGTCGTTTCAACGGGGAGGGTTCTATGCTTAGGGCCGAACACCTGTCGTTTCGCATCGGCCCGAAAACGCTGATCGACGACGTATCGCTGACGTTGGCCCCCGGCGAATTCACGATGGTACTGGGGCCGAACGGGGCCGGGAAAAGTACCCTGCTCAAACTCCTGACCGGTACCGAAACACCCCAAACGGGCCAGGTCTGGTACGGTGACCAGCCTCTCAGCGCCATCCCCCTCCCGACGCTGGCACGCCAAAAGGCGGTTCTCTCTCAACTCTTGTCGCTCCCCTTCGACCTGAACGTGACCGACGTTGTGATGATGGGCCGCTACCCGTATTTCGACCTGAACCCGACCCCGCTGGACAAGCAGATTGCCGATGACTGTCTGGATTCGGTGGGGATGCTGCCATTCCGGGACCGGGCGTTTGCGTCACTGTCGGGGGGCGAAAAACAGAAAGTGCATCTGGCGCGGGTACTTGCCCAACTCCACCGCCAACCGGGCGACGACTCCACCAAATACCTCTTCCTCGACGAACCTATTTCGGCGCTGGACATTCATTATCAGCACCAGATTCTGGGACTGGTAAGCGAACTGGCGACGCACAACATGGTTATTTTCGTCATTGTCCACGACATTAACCTGGCCCTGCAATACGCCAGAACCGTCATCCTGATGGACGAGGGCCGCATCGTAGGCATGGGCCACCCCGACGCCGTATTAACCGAATCCGCCATCGAAACCGTCTTCCAGCTCAAACCCTACTTCATGACCCACCCCGAAACCGGCCGACGGGTAATGATTGTGTAAGGAGAGGAGATTGTGCATACCCATGTCTGCAAGCAGGCCGAATATCGCCTGCGTATATAGAAAAACAGACCGTCGTTTATTATATTGCCTGTATAGACCCTGTTTTCGCCATGACCAACCGCTTGAGCCTTCATGCCAATAAGTTGACTTGGATAGTATGTGTCTTTTACCTGATTGCTTTATTCTGGATTCTGATTTTTAAACTGGGTGTGCGATTCTCCTACATGGAAAACAGAAGCGTCAACCTGATTCCTTTCCGCGAAGCGTTTGCCTTAAACGGTCGCCTTGATCGGGTGCAGGCTCTTGCGAATGTACTGATTTTTGTGCCGCTCGGCGTATACGTGGCCATGCTGGGTAAACGATTGTACGTGTGGAAGCTGCTTCTGCTACTTTTTGCCGTCAGCTTTTTGATTGAAGCCCTTCAGTTTATCTGCCGGATTGGTGCGTTCGATAGTACCGATTTAGTGACGAACACGTGCGGAGGCATACTTGGTTTATGGCTGGTTCATTTGATTCGAAGGGCGTTTAAGAGCGATCTGGCAGCGCAACGGTTCATAAATGTAGCGGCATTAATAGGCACAATCCTGTTGTTTTCATTTCTCATCTTGCTGAAATTAAATAAGCTTCCTATTCGATATCAATAGAGGGGCAGGTAATAAATAGTAAGGACGTTGGAGCAGCGACTCACTTACGCCCGCCAAAGCCATTACCGACGGTCTTTTTCAAGACTATCTCATCATGAATTTATATCTCTGGTAGGAAAGGCACTTATGAATAGTGTATCCGGATAAATAGTAACAGACTTTTAATACGCAGGAAACCGACCCCTATCTTATTTGCTTCGTTGAGTAGGTTTGCTTAAAGTAGGCTTACTGTCAGAGACGGTACTGATTGCAAAAGGAATCTGCCATAAACAGAAAATACAACTCCCTGTTGCCCGCTATGGCGTTTGTCCATTTAGCCGGATTACAACTCGGGGGCCTTTCCGCTTTGGCACAGGGGCCGGGTCCGGGGTAACGACCATCCCTGCCTCCTATACCCGTAAAGGGCGATACGACCCATACCTTATCCAAACACTTTACGCCAGCCTCTGCCGCAAAAAAAGCACCCGATGCAAATGGATTTATTCAGCGCTGGCTCATGCTGGAACCCGTGAGAAAAGACATTGCCCGAAACAACATATTCACGGATAACTGCCTCAGAACTGTACTGCGCTTGAAACGCTTTTTAAAACGCTCATTGACCGCCATCGTCATTGCCCGGCCCGTTGGTAATACAAAGCAGAAAAGGCAGTTTTCAGCCCGTCACAAAGGTTTTACAATTCCTTTACAATGTTTTACCGGGCTTTTTCGATTCCTGACAGCAGTAGCTATAGTTTTGGTTCGTTGCTTAAAAAAAACAGAAACCATGAACGTTAAATCATTTATCCCCGTCGTGCTGCTACTGGGCGTAGCGGCCACATTTGCCCAACGCGCTCCGTTAGGCGTATCGATGCAAACAGGTCGAAGGCAGCCCGCCACCTCCTGCCATGATCCGTTGAAGGACAACAAACCGATCAATGAGGCCACGTTCTCGGTTGTTAGTCGGGGCATAGTGACCATTGTACCGGGTAAATCAGCAACGGGATGCGCCGGGCCAATTCCGTTCCGTGTTTATCTGCGCCGGAACGGTCAGGTTATTCAGCAGGGCGTCTCGGACACCACCCGGTCGGTGATGAGCATTGAGGTGGCTACTGTGCTGGCCCTCGCTAAAATGGGTGATGACCTGGTGATTGAACCTACTCAGGCAGGCCATGCCTCCGCTAAACGGACAATCAGAGTCAGACCCGTGTTTAATGCTGATTTATTCTCATTTTTGAGGACTCCAAAAGACGGATGTTAACAGACCGGTATACCCCGTACGCATGAAAAAGATAGTCCTCGTTCTGTCGCTGTTGGTTGCCGGTCTGCTGTTTACGCAGTTTGCCCGGCTACCAGCCGCTACGGGCCGGACTGACTTTACGCAGCAGGCGAATCTGGCCCTTCGGCGCACCGCGCATCACCTCCTGCGCGACGCCGGTGACACGACTTCCCGGATTCCGGCGGTGCAGCAGGTCGGTACCGCTACATTCCAGATTCGGCTGGATCACGCGCTCAACTATAAAAAGCTACCGGCCCTATTACAGCAGTCACTGGCTCTGTATGCCCTTGACGATCCCTACGACGTAGCGGTTCTCGACTGCACAGCAGGCACGTTACAGCTGGGCTACACCGTGGCCGACCTGACTCAACAAAACGACGTACCCTGCGTGGGTCGAGACCAGCAAACAGGGTGCTACACCATCCGGGTTTCGTTTACCGGGCGGGCATCTCAAAACCAGCTACCCATACCCTGGGGCCTATGGATAGCTGGTTTCGTAGTAGTCGGTGGTGCTTACATACTCTGGCAGAAAAGCAGTCGAACCACCCGCCCTCCGCTATCAATGGACTTGGCACGGGCAGAATCCGTCCCGTTGATTCAGGTGGGCAACCTGACGTTCGACGCGCTTAACCAAACGGTTGAGGTTGCTGACCAATCCTATACGCTCACCTATCGGGAAGCAAAACTACTCCACCTGTTTCTTCGCCATCCGAATCAACTGTTGACCCGCGACTTTATCCTTAAATCGGTCTGGGAGGACGAAGGCATAATCGTAGGCCGCAGCGTCGATGTGTTTGTATCCCGACTCCGCAAACACCTGAAACCCGATCCTGGCCTGCATATCATCGCTGTTCACGGCGTGGGTTACCGGCTGGAAGTTCGTGGGTAGTACCGTTCGAACCCTGCGTTTTCAGTGGAGTTACACGCTGCTGAATGTAGCGGGCCTGACCTGTTGGCCGGAACGGTTCAATTCGAACAACACCCCAAATCACATTTGCTTCCCACCAGTCGCCCACTAAATTGTTCAGGTCATTGGACCCGTCCTGTAAAAACACCCGGATGGGTTTGGGTTCATACTTCCGAATCAGAGTCGGGTAGCGGTCGGCCCCCGCAGGGATACGTACGAGCCGATGGCACTGAACACCCGCGAAAAGGCTTCTGGACGCTCCCAGGCGGCCGTAAATGCACAAACCTCCCCATTGCTCGACCCAACGATGGCCTGGTCGTTACCGATTTTCGAGTGCTCGACGGAGGCTGAATCCAGCGGATATGATTCAGTGGGTGCCTGGGCCAGCACGGAGATGTATCCCAGCAGAAAGATGACAGACAGGCGTTTTTTTTGTGGCACGAACAGCAGTAGAGTCAGTGACTATCCCGGCAAGTCCCTGATTTCCAGGTTCACCCAAATGGTGCATGACTATTTCCTGAAGACATGCTGACTGATGAAGAAAGGAGTAAATTGCCTGGTAAAGACGCGTTTGTGTCTAAAATCAGGACACGGATGATACCGATTACAGCCATTTTTACTGACCAACGATAGCAGGGCTTTTTTGTAAAAGTGCCGTAGTCGGGCACGGTCCGCTGATAGATACTAGGCTTATCGGTGAAAATCTGTTCAATCGGTGTCATTCGTGTTCCCTGTCTTTTTTGCTTCAAAGCCCTGTATTTACAGCCTAACCAGTCTGAATTATGAAAAAGGTTATCATCTTTTTACTGGTTTTAGAGGGGATTGCAGTAACAATTCCAATTACTTCCTATGCACAAAAGCTAAATCAGGGCGGGGCTCTAGACATTCAACGGTTATTTTTATCGGCAGACGCATTAACACAGCAGTCCCGGTACGATTCAGCAACCGTTCAATTAATGAACGCATTACGCATTTCGAGTAAAGCTAATTTAAAAAGTAACGTTGCCATCGCTTACGACAAACTGGCCGAATTAAACCAGAACATTGGAAAGTTAAAGGAGATGCAAACGTTTGATTCGTTGTCATTACCTATCATCAGGCAATTGAAAGATACTACGTTATTAATCAATGTGTATAACCGGGCTGGTATCGTAGCCATGGAGCGTGGAAAAAATAAGGAAGCTGAAACACATTTTACTGCTGCACTAAACCTGAGTTCTAAAAAACCGGCTTCTAAAAAAACGGGTGCAATTCAAAATGTCGCTATGCGGCCATCGCATAGTTGATTGGCTCAATCTGCTGACGAACCAAATTCCATCGGTTGCTCATCAGGCAAACGCGCAAGTTTAGAACACGCTGCGCACCCCGAATACTCCAGCGTTGCCCAGACCGCTTCAACCGTCGTTGCATCACCGTTCGGTGAGCTGATTCGATAGCCCCAGACCCAATCAGAAGGCCCCGTTTACGATACGTTTTATAGTCCATCCGGTCGCGATTCGTTTCCAGATAGGCATAGACCGAA
>NZ_KB893440.1 GCF_000374085.1 Spirosoma spitsbergense DSM 19989
CGCTACCAGCGCGACGATGGCATTGTCATCTACATCAACGGCACGGAAGTTATCCGGGAAAACCTACCGGCGAGTCCTGCCCCCATTAGTTACACNACCCTGGCCACTGCCTTCCCGTCGGATGCCGATGAAGTAGCCTGGATTACGATAAATCCGTCCAGCTATAGTACTCTGTTACAGGATGGACAGAACCTGATTGCGGCCGAAGTACATCAGGTTTCCACGACCAGCTCCGATATCCGCTTCAACATGGAACTGCTCCAGACACCGAATACGGTGAGCATAATCCGGGGCCCTTACCTGCAAATGGGCACCTCTTCGGCCGCTACTATCCGATGGCGTACCAATGTACCCGCCATCGGTCGGGTAACATTCGGTCTTTCGGCAACCAGTCTGACCGGGGTAGTTAGTGAACCGACCAGCACCACTGAACACGAAGTACGGTTAACGGGTCTCCTTACCGATCAGCAGTACTTCTACTCTGTCGGAACTACGTCCGGGATTCTGGAACAGGGCATTAACAATTATTTCTGGACTGCGCCATCACTCACGACTAAACGTAAAATTCGCATTGCCTCCTTCGGGGATGTTGGTACCAATATCAACACAAATCAAGCTTATGTGCGGGATGCCTTTCTCAATTTTCGGAGCAACACGCCTACTGACCTCTGGATGCTTATCGGCGATAACTCATACGACGGGGCCGATAGCCAGTACCAGACTAATTTTTTCGACCCATTCAAAAGCAGTCTGTTGAAGAATTGTATGCTGTTTCCCGTGCCAGGAAATCATGATTATCAGGACTACGTTCGGTACCCAACAGCCCCTGACCGGCGGGTCGAGCGTGACATAGATTACTACGCTATGTTTAGTCTTCCTACCAATGCCGAAACAGGCGGAATTCCCTCTCAATCCGAACAATATTACTCGTTCGATTACGGCCCTGTTCACTTTGTAATGCTTGATAGCTATGGAAAGAATCCGGTGCAGGTAAACAGTACTTCGCCCATAGTGCCTAAAGCCTTTTATGAAGATACAATCACCGTGGGCTACACCATACCGAATGAACAGATCGCCTGGTTAAAACAGGACCTGGCGGCTACTTCTCAAAAGTGGAAGATCGTTTATTTCCACCATCCGCCCTACACGCGGGGAACCCACGATTCGGAGTCAGAATCGGAACTGATCGACATCCGGATGAAGATCAATCCCATTCTGGAACGGTTTGGCGTCGACATGGTCGTTACCGGCCACAGCCATGTGTACGAGCGGTCATATCCGTTACACGACCACCGTGGCGCGATGAGTGAGTTCGCGATGAACCCTTCGGCTTTCCGCTTTCCGGAAGACAATGGCAGCGGACGGTATGATGGCTCATCCAGTTCCTGCCCGTATAAAAACACTTCCGAAAAAAAGAAGCAGGGTACAGTTTATGTTGTATCAGGATCATCGGGTGCTCTCGAACCGCAGAAACCGGACTTAGGAATCCACTCTGCTATGGTGCCGGGGACTACCCAGAAACTGATTGGTGGTTCCTTTTTCATGGAAGTAGAAGATAATCGTCTGGATGCTAAATTTCTGCTCAACGTAGCTAACTCGCCAGGCTCTTACACCATCACCGATCAGTTCACGATGATGAAAGATGTAGACAAAACACAATCGTTTACCATTACAAACGGGCAGTCAGTCACCCTTTCGGCTTCGTTCATCAGCGATTATGCCTGGAGCAGCCCCACCAGCACCACGTTTGCAGCTTCAACCCCTTCGGTCGTTGTTACGCCCGCTACCAGCACGACCTATGTGGTTCGAGACAGCAAAAATTGCCTGCTGGATACGTATGTTGTACAGGTAACCGGCAATGGAGCCATGTTTACCGTTAAAGTCGGCAACTGGAACGACCCCACAGTTTGGTCGGGCAATCGCATCCCGGTCAGTACAGACCTGATTCAGATCAGGCACAACGTAGCCATTCCAGCCAGCATACAGGCCCGTGCTCTCCAGGTGCAATTCAATCCGGGCGTTAGCCTGAGCTACGGCCTGGGTGCCCAACTGCTATTGAGCCAGTGACTGAGGTCTGTCAATTCAGCACCCGACTTTGCCGGCAAGAAGGGTACGTTCAATCGTTGGGACCAGGTGTGTTACCCTATAACCGGAACAGCCCGTTACGGTAATTCGCAACGGGCTGTTCCGGTTAGAGTTTATGCTGGCGTGACTATTACACGACCAGAATATCTTTCTCTTTGGCAACAAATGTCTCGTCAATCCGGGCAATGAAGGCATCGGTTAATTTCTGAACGCGCTCCTCCCCTACTTTCACCGCATCTTCCGACACGCCGTCTTTGGTGAGTTTACGAATATCATCGTTGGTGTCTTTCCGAATATTGCGAACGTTTACTTTCGCGGTTTCTACCTCCTGCTTTACCTTTTTGACCAGGTCGCGCCTGCGCTCTTCGGTAAGGGGTGGTATACTGAGCCGGATCTGCTCACCGTCGTTATTCGGGTTGAGGCCAAGGTTCGAGTTACGGATCGACTTTTCCACCTCGCTGATGAGCTTTTTCTCAAACGGTTTGATAACGATGGTTCGGGCATCAGGCGTGTTGACAGAAGCCACCGTATGCAGGGGCGACAACATCCCGTAATATTCTACCTGAATCCCGTCCAGCATACCCGGATTAGCTTTACCAGCACGGATTTTGGTTAATTCGATGGCCAGGTGTTTGAGTGCCTTCTCCATCGTATCTTTTGCATCGTCGAGGAATAGCTCGATTTCTTCCATGAGTACGGTTTATGGTTTACGGTTTATCGTTTATGCCGGGCCTATCTGTAAACAGGTCTCTTTGGGCAACCGCTCCGGCGGCACGGCATAGACGATAAACTACTATTGTTTTTATTATTTCGTTGTGATGAGCGTACCAATGTCGTCGTCGCCCTTAATAAGTCTTAGTAGGCTCCCCTCTTCATTCATATTGAAAACGATGATGGGTAAGTTGTTTTCCTGGCAAAGCGTAAAGGCTGTCATATCCATAACGTTTAATTTCTTTTCGTAAACGTCGTCGAAACTGATGGTGGTATAGCGGGTAGCTGTTTTATCTTTCATCGGGTCGGCCGTATAGACCCCATCAACTTTAGTCCCTTTGAGTACTACGTCGGCTTCTATTTCGATGGCTCGCAGGGCGGCTGTCGAGTCCGTCGTGAAGTACGGATTACCGGTACCGGCCGCAAAAATCACTACGCGTCCTTTTTCGAGGTGGCGCACGGCCCGCCGGCGTACGTACGGTTCGCAGACCTGCTCCATCCGGATGGCCGACATTACCCGCGTGTACATACCGTGTTCCTCCAGTGAGCTTTGAATAGCCATGGCGTTGATTACGGTGGCGAGCATCCCCATATAGTCGCCCTGTACGCGGTCGATGCCGGAACGCTCCCCGGATACACCCCTAAAAATATTTCCTCCGCCAATTACGATGGCCACCTGCACACCCAGATCAGCTACTTCTTTGATTTCCTGACTGTATTTTTCGAGTACAATCGGGTCAATGTTATACCCATTCGGCCCAGCCAGTGCCTCTCCACTCAGCTTGAGCAGAATCCGTTTATACGTTGTTTGCGATGTCATGAGGGGGAATTTTGCGGGTAAAGATAGGGAAAAAGGGAGGAATGAAACGACAGGAAATCGAAGTTCATGCCGATTTCCAAAGGGCCTTCACCTTAGCCAGGTCCCGTTTCATCGCCGTAAATAGCTCATTTCTAGGGATTGACAGTTTCGTCGCCCCATGTTCGGCCCCACCCATTGGGTACTCGATATGTAAGGTAACAGGAACTTTTAGCCTGGCCTGTTTAAGCAGTTGAAAATAGGTTTTGAAGGCTACCATGCCATCGCCCAGGGGTACGTCCTGCACGATCCACTTGTCGGCCCCACCCCCGTTTTTTTTGTTCGTCCAGTAAAAGTCTTTTACCGTAATGCACTTGATTTGCGGCATCAGTAACCGCAGGCCGTTTGGCCACGACAAGCCCCCTTCTACCACCGCGTGCCGGATATCAAACTGAGCCCCCATGTGCTGCGCATCAGCCGTTTTGAGCATCTCCCAGACTTCCCAGACCGTTGATCCGGCCAACAGGCCGGCATGATTCTGGTAGCATCCCGTCAGCTTCAGGCTTTTGTTCAGTTCGCCCAACGCCCGTATCTCCTCCTGAAAATGGGAAATAGAATCGGGAATGGACCGGTTATCGTCGTAGGGATACCAAATCATCCGGTACAACTGGAAACCAAGCTGGGCAGCCGTTTTCAGCACCCGAACGTCGGTCTGGTTTCTCACATCGCCAACGGCGGTAGTCATTAGTTTGGGTGGTAATCCGGCTTTTTTAAGGGCCTCAACCGCTTTTGGCAAGTCGTCTGCTACCCGTTCGGGCAGTACATGGCCGTCGGGACGAACGCTTAGATCAACCCCATCGAATCCCATTTCGGCCGCAGCGTCGGCCATGTCGGTGTAGTTCAGGAATTGCAGGTGCTTCGAAAAAATATGAATATCGGGCAAATCGACAGCCGCGCCGGTGGCAGGTTCCGTGGCGAAAGCGGGGGACCAGAGTGGCAGGGCACCGGCGGCTAAAGCGGCCTGGGCCAGAAAACGGCGACGGGAGGGTACTGTATCCATACCCCTACAAACACCAGGCTAGTCAAATTCTACCAATAACTGCCCTTTCTCAACCCGGTCTCCTTTGTTGGGACGTATCGCTTTTATGATGGCATCGCTGGGGGCTTTCAGTACGTTTTCCATTTTCATGGCTTCCAGAATAAGCAGGCTATCCCCCTTTTTGACCGCATCGCCCGGCTGTACGCTAATGCCTACAATCATACCCGGCATGGGTGCTTTCAGTTCATTGATTTTTTTACTGGCCGCGTCGCTCATACCCATCGTTTCGAGCAGCAGGTCGAAACGGTCTTTCAACTGAACCTGATGAATATGACCATTAATTTTCAGGCTCACCGTTTTTTCGGTCGGGTTCATCTCCAGCACCTCCGCCAGGTACGACTTGTTCTGGTGAATAATATGGAACGTACGGTCAGTAATCCGGACAAGGTCCCAGTTGACTAATTCTCCGTTGAGTAGCGGCCCATTGAGGGTAAAGTCAATCGTGGCAGGTTGCTGGTTGAGGGTTGTCTGATACATAGCGGTTAGGGTATTAGGGACGCTGGAAGACAAAAGTGCAATTTAATCCCGACATCAGGTCCGGTTTACCGGTTTACCAGCCAGATGCCCAATAAACATACGGCCATGCCAACAAACTGCACGGGGTAAATGGTTTCTCCATCCAAAACACCCCACATCAGGGCTACAATAGGAATGAGATACGTGACCGAAGCCGCAAACAGGGGCGATGATAATTGCATGACCCGGTTGAAAAAGATGGACATCATCCCCGAACCCAATACGCCCAGTGTAACCAGCGCTGCCAGCGACCAGCTGTTCTGGACGGCCATCACCCGTTCCAAAAAATCGGTGGGCATCAGCGTGAGCAGGGCGATAGGCCCGGCAAAGGCAAACAGCCAGGCGGTTGATACCAGCGCGGGCAAATGACTCAGATAACGACCGATCAGGTTCGTGTTCAGACCGTAACAAACAGTTGCCACAACCACCAAAAGGGCATACCCGTTTATTTCAAAGGAACCCGTAGTGCTAAAAAACACCAGCAGCAACGAACCAGTCAGCCCCAGCAGAATACCCGTTACCTGCTTTACTTTGAGCGACTGGCCAAAAAATACGCCCCCCAGAATCAGGGTGAACAGGGGGCTCAACGAATTAAGTGCCCCAGCCAGCGAACTGTTCAGGTGCGCTCCTGCTTCGGCAAACAAAAAGGCAGGAATAACGAACCCGATTATACCGGATGCCAGCAGTGCCACCCACCGGTGCCGAACCATTACCCGAATAGACCCCTGACGGCTTTGCTGCGCCAGGAAAGGGGTAAAAAACAGCAGCGCAAATACCAGTCGCCCCGCGCCTACCTGCTCGGGAGGAAAGGCAGTCAGACTTCGTTTGATGAGAATAAACGAGCTACCCCACACCAACGCCAGCAGGGATAGTAATACCCAGGCCAGCAGGGGCCGCTTTTGAGCAATAACAACGGGTTCGCTTATGGTCATCGTTTTATGCAGCGTCAGGAAATCAGGGCCAGGTCGTAGGTCTCTGCTATTTCATCCAGCAGTGCAGAAACCCCGCTGTACGAATCGGTCGTTACCAACTGCATCCGGTACGGTTTAAAATCGGGTAGTCCTTTAAAATAGTTGGCGTAATGACGTCGCATCTCGAAAAGGCCCACAATTTCCCCTTTCCAGCGAATGGAGAAATCCAGGTGCTGACGGCAAACCGCTACCCGGTCCGCCACAGTTGGGGGAGGCAGGTGTTGCCCCGTCTGGACGAAGTGTTTGATTTCGTTAAAAATCCAGGGGTGTCCAATACTGGCCCGGCCAATCATAACCCCATCCACCCCGTACCGGTTTTTGTATTCCAGTGCCTTTTCGGGCGACTCGATATCCCCGTTACCGAAAATGGGAATCTGAACGCGGGGGTTGTCTTTGATACGCCCGATAAGGGTCCAGTCGGCTTCCCCTTTGTACATCTGCACGCGCGTCCGTCCATGGATAGTCAAGGCTTTAATGCCAATATCCTGCAGTCGTTCGGCTACCTCGCCTACATTTTTGGTATTTTCATCCCAGCCCAGCCGGGTTTTGACCGTAACGGGCAGATGCGTCGCGTTCACAACGGCTTCCGTCATGCGGACCATTTTGGGAATATCCTGCAACAAAGCCGCCCCGGCACCCCGGCAGGCTACATTCTTCACCGGGCAGCCGTAGTTAATATCAATCAGGTCGGGTTGGGCGCGGGTGGCAATTCGGGCGCACTCGCCCATGGTTTCTACGTCGGAGCCGAAGAGTTGAATACCGATGGGTCGTTCATATTCGAAGATGTCCAGTTTCTGAACGCTTTTGGCCGCATCCCGAATAAGCCCTTCGGACGAGATGAATTCCGTATACATCAAATCGGCCCCGTTCGCTTTGCAAACGGCCCGAAACGGCGGGTCGCTGACATCCTCCATCGGAGCCAGGAGCAGCGGAAAATCCGGCAGTTGTATGTCCCCAATTGTTACCACGCTTTTCCAGTTTTTACGAAACACAAATGTACAAATTACGCTTTACACCTTAATTTGGTTCCAGTACTATTCAGGGCAAAGCCGCTCAATTGCCCATTATTAGGTGTATGTATCTATATTTACCGATAATATGCAACCCATATATACATCCGAAGGTGCTGAATCCCGCCCACCCACGATAGGTGGATTGGCCATGCTAATCGGTTTTATCCTGATTGGAGGGGTTATCAGCACCCTTATATTATTTGTCATACTGGCTCTCAGCAAGGGAATGGGTTTAACCGAAGCCCAGACTTACCTGAGTGCGCTGGCGCTAAACCCGTCGGCTGAAACGGGCAGCTGGTATGAGTTAATGCTGCTTCAGGGGGTTAACCATCTGGGCACATTTCTCCTGCCCGCGCTGGGATACTGGTACATTATTGAACGACGTACATGGAGTCAGTTCAGTGCCCGGCCCGTATCAGCCGTTGCCGGTTTGAGTCTGGTCGCTTTCATTGTCATTGCGTTCATGCCGTTTGATGGTCTTGTTATCGAATGGAACCAAAATCTGCACTTACCCGAAACCCTGGCGCCTATCGAGCAATGGATTCGTGCCAAAGAAAAAGGACTTGAAGGCATTACCCGATTTCTGACCACCTTCAACACGATTGGCCAGTTGCTGGTGGCGATGGTAGTGATTGCCATCATTCCGGCCATTGGGGAAGAACTCCTTTTTCGGGGTATTTTACAACGCAACATCAGTTTCTGGACCGGAAGCGTCCATATCGGCATTTGGGTAGCGGCTGCGCTTTTCAGTGCCATTCACGTTCAGTTTCTTGGCTTCTTTCCGCGAATGCTGCTCGGTGCGCTGTTCGGCTACCTGTATGTATGGTCGGGTACTATATGGGTTCCCATGCTGGCTCACTTCGTCAACAATGGCTTTACGGTGCTTATGGTTTACCTGCATCAACAAAAGATGACTACCCTGGATATTGAAAGTACGCAGTCCATACCCATAGCAGGGGCACTGACGGCAGGCATCATTACAACAGGATTGCTCTATTACTTTAAGACTATAAATCAACCTGACGTTTGAGGTATGTGACTGACTGACCATTCAGCCGGTTACACACCTCAAATGACAAACGTCCAATAATACTACGTGACTGAAAACTGGGAATCTATTTATTCCACCCCCCTGCCTCACCGGGCCGAACTGGCCAAAGCCCTCTTGCTTGAACATGATATACCCGCCGTCGTGACTACGAGCCAAAGCAGTAGTTATCCTACTATCGGCTGGGGTAAAAACGAGGTGCATGTGTTAGTCAAAGATGCTATTTTAGCCAAAGTCATCCTGGAAAATGAAGCAACGTTTAGCTAGACTGACCAATCTACAACAGCGGGTTGTTGCGGCTATTGTGGGTGTCCCGTTTATCCTGTTTATGATTTGGTATGCCGACTGGACGCTGGCGTTGCTGTTTTGCGTGGTCAGTGCCCTTACCCAACGGGAATTTTACCGGCTGCTCGGCCTGGACGGGTTCGAACCGCTCACGGCCTACGGTACATTAGTCGGCACGATGATTTGTGTGCTGGCTTATTTTGTTGAGACAGACCAGATCAGCATGGGTAGTTATTTTCTGATTTGTCCGGCATCGTCCATGATTTTCCTGATCAAGCTGTACAAAAAGAAGGATATGAAACCGTTTACCAACATTGGGTTTACGTTTCTGGGGATCATCTATGTAGCCATGCCTTTTGCCCTGCTGATTATTATGGCCCTACAGGGTGGCACCTTTCATCCCATGATTATTACGGGCTGTTTGTTGCTCCTCTGGGCCAGCGACATCGGGGCTTATTTTGCCGGCACCAAGTTTGGCCGACGAAAACTGTTTGAGCGCGTATCGCCTAAAAAATCGTGGGAAGGCAGTCTGGGCGGGGCAGCCGCAGCCGCAGTTATAGCCCTGGGCTTAACATTCTGGGCACCTGAACTAAAGCCCTGGCAATGGTATTGCGTAGGGGGTATTATTGTAGTAACGGGTACCTACGGCGACCTGGTCGAGTCCTTATTCAAGCGGAGTATCGCCATCAAAGATTCGGGCACCAGCATTCCGGGACACGGTGGTTTTCTGGACCGCTTTGATGGGCTCCTGCTGGCCACCCCGTTCATTATTACCTTCCTGAAATTATTTGCCTAGTGTGTCTGTGCTATGGTGACCACGTCCCTTCAAAAAATAAATTGACACCTACCGAACTAATCCCTAATCTTTCTTAAAATTTGGGTAGCCGAAACCATATACTGCCTTTTACTCGTTTACTTTGTAGTTTAGCACACAGGTTCTATGAAGAAGTTGTCAACGTTATTGGTCTTTATACTGGTCTTATCTGCCCTGGCGGGGCTGTTCTCAGCCGCACGGGCACAGGGGCAGGACCGTCAGGTAACGTTCACAGGCTTTATTACGGGCGGCAAAACCAACGAAGCCCTGCCGGGTGCCTATATCTACATTCCTAAAGCAGGGAAAGGGGTTTTAGCCGCTCCAAACGGCTATTTTGCCCTGCCGGTTTTTCCGGGTGATAGCGTTATTTTCAGTTACGTCGGTTTCCGCACGCAGTACCACATTATTCCCCGCCGGTTATCAGAACTTACGTACTCCGCGGTAGTAGCGTTGCAGGAAGATGTAAAAACACTGGCTGAAGTAAAGGTATATCCTTATGCTACGGAAGAGTTATTTAAGGAAGCTTTCGTCAATCTGAAACTCCCCGACGAGAAAGAGCGGGAAAACTTAGCCCGCAATACCAGCCCGGAAGCCCTCATGCGGCAGGCGGCAACCATGCCGATGAGTGCGCTGGCCAATCACCAGAATTTTGTCAATCAGCAGTTCTTTGGGCGGGAATCCATTATTGGGCGCAGTGCTACCCCTACATTTGCGTTTACCAACCCCTTTGCCTGGGCCAACTTCATCCGCTCGGTGAAGCGGGGTGATTTGAAGAACAAAGAGTGGCGGAGCGAGTACAACAAAGCCCCCCGCGAAAACGTATCCCGAAAAGACATTCTGGAGGACGGGAATTAGCCCCTACTCAGTCCGGCTTCCCCGCCAGAAAATCGAGTAATTTTTTTCGATAATTATACCCAATCGGGAGAGCCTCTTCATGGATAAATAACTGACTGCCCGACAGGTCGGTACGGGTTATATGATCCCTATTTATACAAAACCCTTTGTGAATCTGCACGAAACGCTCATCCAGTTGATGGATGAGTTTGGCCAGTGATGTTTTTAAGGCGTACTTTTTGTTGTGGGCGAATAAAAAGCAATAGTTTCTTTCGACGCGTATATAATAGAGATTAAGTCAATTTGATTGTTTATCTACACACGCGACCTTTGCCTGATGAAATCGACCCAATGGCGAACCAACCCCACTCGTTTTTTGGCTATGACAGGCTATACCATCGAGCAGTTTGATGCACTCTTGCCCTTCTTTGAAGAGGCCCATGATGACTATCTTCAACGATTTTACCTTGATGGCAAGCC
>NZ_KB893441.1 GCF_000374085.1 Spirosoma spitsbergense DSM 19989
CGGGTCTTTCTGATTGTCAGGCTCGTTCGGTCAACAAACTTGATTACCATTTTAATGCAGCCCTGAGCGCGGTTAACGTGGCTAAAGTTGAGCAGGGCGTTGGTCAACAACCCTTCTCGATGGCCACTATTAAGACGCTCTACCACAATCGTTTACTACTAGATCGTTTTTTTTCTATCTTACCCAAAGGCACTAAACTGGAGAAAAATGATCCTAGAGTGCGTCAACTTTATCACTTCGGCTGTATAGCCGCCTAAATATTGACTAACCATTGACAAATGATAAGTAGCTATTTTTATAAACCTTATGCACCGACATATTACTTATAAAGTATATCGATTACCATAAAACAGGAAAACCTACAGCTTCCTGTTTTATGGTAACAAACCGGTTAATTGTATTCCAGGGGTGTACCAGCCGGGTATTACCCGTTTACTTCTCTGTGGGCCTGTTTACCTGATCAGGCGATGCAGATCGAAACCTGGTACGCAACCCTTTAACGTCTGTCCGCTGCGAACAGTCTGATAGATTGCTCTCCATAGCCACCGGTTCACAGCTCTCCCCTGCCTGGGATACCATTGCGGTAAGGCCGATTCGTTTGCTTGCATCTGAAGTGTTTCAACCACCTGTTTTTAGGGATCAGTTTTTACCGTCCAGGCACCCGTTACCGGACGGCAAGTTGCCCCGCAGAAAAAGTCCGGGCTAGCACGCTGGTTGCAATTTTTAGCACGCTGGTTGTACAGACTGGCGAAGTGGCTATGCGTAAGCTGGTCGAATTGGCGAATTAAGCGAGGGGTGGATGCAAGCAGTAGGATATAGTTCCCCCGTGGAGTGCCCGCGCATGACAGGTGACGCTTCCTGTACCAGGTTGTAAAACCCGTTGGTAGCTGGGTTAATCGATGAAGTTACCGGTCAGGTAAAAGCCACCGGGTATAGTTTATTGAACACCCTACCCGGCTACCAGTAAGCAACTTAGTCAGTTGGCTGTGACGAGAAACCCGTTCATTTAATGGTCCGAATCCCACCGGGCAGCGGGGACTACCGCGCACATTACGGACCTACCCACATACAACGCTAAAATCGCCATGTCTCCCGTTGTCCGTGGCTATCCCATTTTAGCATCCTACCAACAAAAGAAGCCGCGCTCCCTTAAAGGAACGCGGCTTCTTTTGTGATCCAGTCTATCGAAGGTAAGGGCTACTCCGCTTTGAGCAGCTTGACGGTCAGGCTTTGGGTGGACGTGCTCACCCGCAGCAGCAGCAACCCCGCCGGGGTTTGACCCAGCCGCACCGTTTGACGCTCCACTATACTGGCCTGACCAACCAACTGCTCAGTAACCTGGTAGCCCCGCTCGTCAGTCAGTTGCAGTCGCAGGGTCTGCCCTTCGGCACCACGCACTTCCACGGTTACCAGTTCACCCACCACCGGGTTACCCAGCACCGTCACACTCAGGGGTACTTCTTGTGGGCTGGCTACCCGTGCCCCAGAGCTACAGGCCGACAGCCAGTTGTAGATAAAGCTACTGCTGACGCCACTCTGCACCGCCTGGAGCGTCACCACCGGATTGTCGGTGTACAGATCCAATGCATAAGGACCCGGATTGGTGGTGGGTAGCATCTCATTGGCTACCGAGAAGCTCACCGGTGCTCCGTTCAAACCCGCATACTGGGGTGTGAAGGTCAGCCTCCGCTGGCCCGCACTGAGCACCTGGCAACTTACCGTCGTCACGCCTGTGATACTGAACGTACCACTTGGCGGTGGGGGCGTACCCCCGGCCGGACTGACCGTGATGCTGAAACTGGTGCTGGCCGACAGACTCCCCGGATCGGTCGCCGTGACGGTCACATTGCTCACTCCCGATAGCGAAGGGGTGCCTGAGATGGTTGATGGTGCCGTGAAACTCAGCCCCGCGGGTAGACCTGAAACTGACAGCGTCAACTGGTTGGGTGTTTCGGCATCGGTAAACACATTAGCCAGCGAGAGCGTGTAGCCCGCCCCCACCGTAGCCGACTGGGGCGAAACTGGATTCGCTACGGTAGGCGGTGTGTTGGGCGGTACAACGGTCGTTACAGTGGCCGAAGTTGTGGCGAAACAACCATTGGCAATGGTGACGGTGAGCGAGTAAGGACCAGCCGTGGCCGAGATGCTGGCCACTGTCTGGCCTGTGCTCCAAAGGTAACTGCCTCCTCCCGACGCAGTCAGGGTAGTGGTTCCCCCGGAAACTACCGTCAGGGTACCGGTAATGGTAGCCGTGGGAACGGTGTTGTCCTGACTCACGCTAGTGCTGGCCACCGCTGAACAACCATTCGAGGTCACCGTCACTGAGTAGGGGCCCGAACTGCTTACGCTGCGAACGGGGTTAGTCGAGTTATCGTCCCAACGGTAGGTGCTGCCCCCCGAAGCGGTCAGGCTTACCGTGGGGCTGGCGCAGGTCAGCGTAGTCGAAGTGGGCAGGATACTGGCCACGGGCAGGGCATTGACCGTACCCGACACCGCCACGTTTTGGGTAGTAGCCCCGCCCGAAGTCAAAACCACATTACCTGAAATCGGGCCGGTGGCCGTGGCCGACGAGCGTACGTAGATCGGTGTGTTGCTCACCGTACCGCCCGACTGCATCAGCGTCAGTGAAGCACCGAAACCGCTACCGGCGGAGGTCGAGATCTCGAAGCCTGCCGGGGCAGTGGCCACGATATTAGCCGTTAAGCTGGCCCCACTGGTGGTAAAGGTTTGGGTGCTGACAGAAGCCGTGCCCGCGCAGGCCGTAATCGTTCCCGTGGCCGTGCCCGCCGTGATAGCAGGCGTGGGGGCCGCTGTTACACTCACGGTGGCGCTGGCGGTGGCCGAACACGCCCCCGTTACACCCGTCACAGAGAGGGTGGTGGCAGTGGTCACGTTACTAAGAATAAGCGGGTTAGCCGTTGAGCCATTGCTCCAGGTGTAGGTAGTAGCGCCCGAAGCGGTCAGCGTGGCCGATTGGCCCGAAGTGATGGTTTGGGATGCGGGCGTAGCACTCACCGTCAGCGCGCAGGGACTCCACAAGATCGCCAAGACATTCTTGCCACTCGCGTTTGTGTACTGCCCATACAAGGCGTTGTTGAACACAATGGGAGAACCCTGATAGCCCGGTCCGGCATCGGGGTTGTCTATGAGGGCCCAACTCGTACCATCATACTTCGCCAAGACATTCTTGCCACTCGCGTTTGTGTACACCCCATACAAGGCGTTGTTGAACAAAATGGGAGAACCCTGATAACCCGGTCCGGCATCGGGATTAGCCATGGTTGTCCAACTCGTGCCATCATACTTCGCCAGGATATTCTTGCCACTTGCATCTACGTATTGCCCATACAAAGCGTTGTTAAACAAAATGGGGTCGCCTACATAGCCCAGCCCCGCATCGGGATTAGCGATAGTCGTCAAACTCGTGCCATCATATTTTGCTAATACGAACTTGTCACTCGCGTTTTTGTACGCCCCATATAAGGCGTTGTTGAACACAATGGGATTCCCCTCATAGCCCGATCCGGCATCGGGGTTGTTTATGAGGGTCCAACTCGTGCCATCATACTTCCCTAACACCAACTTGATATCGGCTTTTTGGTACAACACACACAAGGCGTTGTTGAACACAATGGGAGAACCTATATAGCCAAACCCCGCATCGGGGTTAGCGATAGTCGTATAACTCATGCCATCAAACGTCGCTAATACCTTGCGGGCGCTCGCGTTTGAATACTTCACATACAGGACCTGGTTGAACAAAATAGGCTCACCAAAATAGCCAATCCCGGCATCGGGGTTGGCGATAGTCGTCAAACTCGTGCCATCATACTTCGCCAGGACATACTTGCCACTCGTTGCGTACGACCCATACAAGGCGTTGTTGAATACAATGGGACTATAACCAGAATAGCTCCCGGCATCGGGGTTAGCGATAGTCGTCCAACTCGTGCCGTCATACTTGGCCAAAACATCCTTGCCACTCGAGTTTGTATACTTCCCATACAAGGCGTTGTTGAACAAAATGGGATAACCTCCATAGCCATTTCCTGCATCGGGGTTGGCGATGGGGGTAAGTTGTTGGGCTTTCGCCGCAGGCGAGGCCAGCAGTAATAGTAACATAGCCAATAATACCCAGAGGGCTCCAGGCGTAGCAACCCAACGGTCCACCGCCTGCAAAACCCTAACTACGCCAAAGCGAGCGGGTATTACCGCTGGGGATGGAGTCGGTTTCCCCAACGGCACAGCCCCCAGCGGGTATCTTGTTCGTCGGGCTTCGCCCAGGTCAGCCCGAGAAGGGTGCCATGGGTTGGTAGTAATGGTCTGAAGACCAAAACAAGGTTGGTCAACATCGGTAAACAGATAAGCCATGGGTAGATTTAGGTTACAGATTAAAAATAAATTAGATACCAATTGATTGTCATTGCCTGAGCTTGCGGTTGATGGTAGATAACTACACCAAGGACTTGCGGAAGGAATCGCCCCATTCGTAAGCTTCGCTAAGCTCTTAGTTGTAGAAGTTGATGTTGCAATGACCAGCTTCGTACGGCCCACCAGGGGGAGTACTGGTCCGTTCGCGGCAGGCCTAATTGATCCCGGGGCCGCGGCACTGGGCCTGGGCGGTGGTCAGCAGACACAGATCAGGGACGAAGACAGAAATAGTTAGGAGCGGGACGTTTTTCACGAACTAAATCGGAGATATGGACGAGCGGGCGGTATTACCGCTACAAAACTGGCCTATCTGTCCCCCGAATCTATACGGCATTTGCCGTATTTTTCAGGCTAAGCCAGTCGTTGTTGCTGATTTCAATAGACCGGCTGGCCGGGGTAGTAATGCGTGGGTTAAAACGGCTACTGTTGCCGGGCGATGCCATCAGATTGGATGAGCATGACAACACTGTAATTCGGCTCGGCGCATAACTCATACGCATAGCGCAGGTAAACGTCGGCCAGAAAGGTTTGCAGCACCGTAATCGAACAGGAGTTCTGCCCCTGCTGAATGAGCAACCGCTGCGTAAGGCGAACGGTGCATTGCTCCAGCATCCAGGCGTCAGTGAGGGTGGGTGTTGATGCGGCTGGTAAACGATTAAAGTACGGGGGCGTGATCGCCCGCCACCAGCGATTCGAGGGCATAAACGGACCTAATGCCCTGCAGCTCTGACCAATTTGTTGGCAGACGTGTCGTTGCTGACCAGCAGTTCATCCGTTCGGGCTGGCGTTGAGCAGAGACTTCTGCCGAACGGTGGCCAACCCCAACCGACGGCCGTGTTGCATGGTGGCCCGGATGTTCCGTGTTTGACCCAATAATGGCAACAGGCCTGTCGTGGCAAGCGGTGAGCCAAAACACTACTGGCTTGCAACTTGCCCGGTACGTATAGATTTGTTGGCCGTTTCAGGTGAACCAGTTATGTTTGCCCGCCAGTTGGATGGCCTCGTACTTGGAATGGACATGGAGCTTTTCGTAGATATTTTCGACGTGCTTGCGCACCGTTCGGTCGCTGATGAACAACTGATCAGCAATCTGCGCCGTCACCAGGCCCAGACTGAGGTGTTCCAGAATCTCAATTTCGCGCGGGGTCAGGTAATAGCTTTCCGGCGTGGGAAGGGATTTGCGACCCTTGTCAGCGTCGGCAAACGTTTGTCGGCGCAGCATAGCCAACGCCCGGCTGGCAATGCCCGGCGACATAGGCGAACCCCCATCGAGGGCTTCTTCCACGGCGGCCACAATCCGGGCCGGGGGTTCGTCTTTGAGTAAGTACCCCGACGCACCTGCTTTGATGGCGTCGAAGAGTTTATCGTCCCGGTCGAAGATGGTCAGCATCAGAATCTTCGTTTCGGGCATCAGGTTATGGAGCAGGGCCGTGGCCCGAATGCCGTCCAGAATGGGCATGTCGATGTCCATCAGTATCACATCGGGGGGCTGCTGTTGGGCCATCTCCACCGCCTGTTGCCCGTTGGTCGCCGTAAATAGCACCGTTACCGCGCCGAACGGCTCCAGATTACGGATCAGGGAGTGGAGCAGGGTGATATTGTCATCAACAATAGCTACGGAGATAGGCATACGGGATGGACTAACGTATCTGAAGTACAAAAGTGCAGTTTTTGCGGACGTACTCCCTACGTCATTTGCCGTATTTGTCAACATATCACGCATTTTTTACGAGTTAGTATGCTCCTGATTTCCCCATCAATGCGTAGATTATCAGCCGATTCAGGAACAACGCCATCCCTTTCGCTCATGCGCATCTTTTTAGTGGTGAGTCTGCTGGTTTCGATAGCCGCCAGCGGGCAATCCCCCTTACCGGCCGATGGCTCGTTTGCGGCCCAGGCGCATGTTCAGTACCTGCCGGATGCGTCGGGCCAACGCACGCTGAGCCAGGTTTGGCGGGATTCGGCGCGTTTTCGGCTCATCCGCACCGCCCGGCCCGCTTTTGGGGTGGGCTACCCGCCCCTCTGGCTGCGGTTTCGAATCAGCAATCCAACGGCCGGGCCAGCCGAACGGATTGTGGAATTGGATAACCCGTACCTGGAAGCGGTCCGGCTGTATGAAGTTGCTGCGGGTGGACAACTGCTGCTCGACTCCGGTCCCATGGGTTGGGCCGACCTACCCGCGCACCGGTTGACTAATCACCGGAATCCGCTGCTGCGGTTTCGGCTCAACCCCCGTCAGACCGTCTGGATATACGGGCGCATCAACAATCCCAGCCAATCTCTGCGTATCCCCATCCGGCTCTGGACGGCGCGGGATTTTGAGGAGCATGACCGCCGGGTCCGGTTGTTCTGGTATTGGCTGACGGGGGTCTTAAGCTGGCTTGTCTTCATAAATCTCGTCCTTTTTATCTTACTGCGGGAGTGGGTGTATGGGCAATACAGTCTGTACATGTTTCTGGTGATGGCCTACCTGTCGGTGTCGGTGGGCCTGTGGTTAGAGTTCCTGCCTGTGAGCCGGTATGGTCCCATAACGGCCCGTAACCTGCTTTCGCTGCTGACCAGCGTCTCAACGGTGACTGGCTTCTTTTTTATCCGGCAGTATGTCCTGCTGCCCAGCTGGGCCATACGCTGGGTTCGCGTACTGTTCCACACCGCCGTTAGCCTGCTGCTGTTCACCGTTCCCCTAGTTATACTGGGCACGTACTACCCGCAACTTTACGTGCGGGAGATTAGCTGGATGGGGCCGGTGATGAGCTTGTTTTTCGGATTACCCGTGCTGCTCATCTTCGTGCTGATCGGGTATCAGGCCTTCCAAACGCGGACAGACGCCCGCGCCAGCCTGTGGTACTCACCCGCTCGTCTGTACCTGCTGGGTGTGGCACCCTTAGTGTTTATTTCGATTTGCCTGATCCTGCGTAATCACGCCTTGCTGCCCGACCACGTCCTGTTTGGCTACGAAGGCGTTGCATTAGGGTATCTGTTTGAGTTCGCCGTGCTCAGCATTGGTCTGGGATTTAGCTACAAACGCACGGCTGAAGAGCGCCGTCAACTCGCCGAAGAAACCTTTCTGCAACGCCAGCAACTGCTCGAAAGCCAATTCAAAGCGCAACAGGGCGAACTCCGGGCGGCTCAGGCGCAACTGCGACTGCAACAGGAACGCGAACGCATTGCCCGCGACCTGCACGACCACGTTGGGGCGCAGCTATCGGTCATTGTGGCCAACGCCGGTACGCCCACTGCCGATGGCAACGAGCCGACCCTGATCGGCGATTACGCCCGCGAAGCCATGCAGAGCCTGCGCGATACGGTTTGGGCCATTGACCAGTCGGCATTGACACTAACTGATTTTGGGGTAAAACTCCGGCAGTACCTCCACCGCCAGCAACAACAGCACCCTGCCTGTAGATATCGGCTGGACCTCGGGGTAGCTACCAACCCCGAACTAACCTCGGCTCAGGGCCTGAACCTGTTTCGGCAGGTCCAGGAAGCGGTGCATAACGCCTTTAAACACGCCCACGCCAGTGAAGTAGTTATCGATTGCCGGATGGTGAATACGCAATTGGTCCTCAGCATAAAAGACAACGGCGTGGGTTTCGACCCGGCCCGGCAACCCGACGATGCTCCTCATTATGGCCTGCGCAACCTGCAACGCCGAGCTACTGACCTGCACGGGACCAGCTCCATTGACACCGCGCCGGGCCACGGAACGAGTGTTTTAATTACGATTCCGCTGGAGACCGAACAACCGGTTGGCCAATCCTAAAAATACGGCATTTGCCGTACAAAGGCCCATTACCGGTTGGATAGCTTTGTTCCGCCACTACTGGCGCAACTCACCCCATACCCCTATGTTCCCATCATCTCCTCCTATCGGCCGGCATCGATTTCTCGTCGGCATGGTATTGGCAGGCATTCTGCTTGTCTCACTGAACAGCCCCTTGTTGGCCCGAACCGTTGCCAAAGCACCGGCCGGGCTGTATTAGATGACCCTTTACTGGGCCGTGACACAAAATATGGAACAAAGCGTCTGTTGTTTTGGGCCGGACGGCCAGTTCTATGAAGGGCTGCAATCGGTTTCTAGCCCCAGGAGGTTGCCGCGCACAGGGGGTCAAAGGGCCGTTACCAGACGGCCGGTAACACCCTCACCCTGCGCTACGACGATGGCAGCAAACCGCTGTCGCTGACCATTGAACCCTACACCGATGGCGGCTTCGGCTACAACATGGGCATTTTTAGTCCCGTGCGGCCCTTCACTAACGCCGGGCAGCGCTATTCGGGCGGGTTATTCATCGGCAGTGGTGGCGACTGGCTCATCAACTCCCGGGCACTTACCATCCGGCCCGTCGGCAGCTATACGACCGACGGCGTGGTATCGGGTGCATCGGGCAACTACCACGACATTGTCGTAACAAGCGGCAGCAAGGGCCGCTGGCAGTGGAGTGGCTACTGCCTCACCATGACCGACTGCAACGGCCGTAGCAGCCGGGTCATCACCTTTCCCATTGGCAAAGGCCTGGCCCTTCATCGGCGGTATTTTATACGAACGGAAGTAAGCTGATAAGTGGAATTTACAGTACCAAAAAGGCCGGTGCACCAAAACGGGCACCGGCCTTTTTACTGTTCCGAATAATGCTAACCTAACTTCTGCTCACTGGGGTGGAGCTGTGTTTTCAATATCAGGATATGAGGAGCCGTCGGCGGTTGTCAGACAGGACCAGTCGCCAAAGGTGGTTCGGTAGCATTTGCCGGTGAAGGGTCGGTTCTGGTAGATGTTGCAGTTTTTGCCCGTATTCCGCCAGGACGGCTCCGAGCCGGTATGGAGCTTGTCAATCATATAGGTATAGTAACTGCCCCGGATCGGATAAATCGGCGAACGGACATCAGCATCAGTCATACGATCCTTATCAGGCTGAAACGGTCGGCCACCTCCTAGCTGGAGTTTGATGTTATCGTCTAATAACAGCCGGGCTTCGGCTCCCTGAAATTCCCGTTCGTAGCCACAGATCACATACTGCATCGCCTGTTGCGCCGAAAGTGGCCCGCTTACAGGTCCTTTAGTATTAGCACATGTTCGGGGATTACTTGCCCCATAAGCCGCCCCAACGCCTGATAGGGTCTTCATAGGTTGAGTTGTGTTTGCCCTAACCGGGGCCGTTGTCGGGGTAAAGGCCATGGTGGTCGTTTTGCATCGCGGCGATCAGGACCGACTGCCAGCGGGAGCCGTTACTGGGCGAGGTCATCACGCCCGTCAATTACATCACGCCGTTGGCATTGATGGCTCCTGTTAGCAGGCCTTCGCCTTCCAGCCCATCCGAGTCGCGCAGGTGAGCCTGCACCGTCCCGTCGTGGGCAATGGAGCGGATATCGAGCGTGGCTTTGCCGTCGCTGCCGCCGGTTTTATTATGCGCTGATCCGGTGTAGCGGCCTACGTTGAATCCTTTATAGCCCTGGGCAAACGTAGCCGTACTGACTATAAACCAAAGGCAGGCCAACCGGCCAATAGATGCGAAGAACGGGTTTGGGATGTTCATACATTTTGACATTAAAACAGATAGTTAGTAGCGGAGGGTAAACCGTTGGGCAAGTACAGTCCGGGGTGCATTGGGTGTGCCGAGTCCGAACACAACTGCCCCTGTCGGAAGGCAGCAGGCAACGAAGCCGGCAACCGGACGGAGGCTCGATAGAGAATGCGCGTCGGGCGAAGCGCGGGTACGGGAGCCTGAACAAACAGCGTCTCGACTTGAACGCTCTGTACAGGTGGCAGGCCGGCATTGGTATAGAGACAGACAGGCACCGCTAGTTGAACTGCGTTGCTGCCTACCCCCAGTTCGGCCTCCCCCGCAATCGGCATGGTTAACTCAACGGGTTGGGCCACGGCGGTTTCGGGGGTAAGAAACGGGAGCCGCCAACGGCAAACAGCGACAGTTTAGTGATGGTTAGCGACTGGGCCGGGTATGTACGGGCCAGCAGGATCGAAATAAATAACTGATGTTACGCAGCCTTGGCCAATAGAGTAGATTGACTTTTGAGGCTGTTGAGTTCCTGCAAAGCCAACTTAGTTGCATTTAGCGTCAGCAATTTCTTTAAAGCAAAATGATTTTTTGATGTGGACAGCCGTAAGGCTTCCCACTTAACAAAGGCCAGCATCAC
>NZ_KB893442.1 GCF_000374085.1 Spirosoma spitsbergense DSM 19989
GATTCATCGAAGCGAAGTCTAGGTACTCTTCGAAGTGCAGCCGCATGGTGTTTTCAGCATACTGATCACTGTGGCGAGCCAGTTGTAGAAAATTGATCCGGTGACGAACACTGAGAAAAAGCATGAGTATGTGGGCAACAAATTGGCGACGAGGCTTGGTCAAATCAGGTAAGCTGGCTACTATTGTAGTTAGCAAGGCAAGTCTTTGCATAAAGGCGTTGTTAGGCTTTGGAGGTCAGAGACCCAAAACTAA
This sequence comes from Spirosoma spitsbergense DSM 19989, assembly GCF_000374085.1. Taxonomy (GTDB): domain Bacteria; phylum Bacteroidota; class Bacteroidia; order Cytophagales; family Spirosomataceae; genus Spirosoma; species Spirosoma spitsbergense. Next base: position 254 of record NZ_KB893442.1, read on the forward strand.
CACGCCTTTTTACTCTTCTAAAATTGACGAACCATTGAAAGAAGAAGAGTTTATTTTTAATCAGCGGCAACCCTACGCGAACGCCCGTCTGGTATTCATAAAAGGTGCTGGGTAGTTTCTCTTTCGCGTCCGACGCGCCGTTCCACGAACCCGTCAGGGCTGCGTTCCGTCCGAAGCCATATACCGAACCCGTTACTTCGTTCGTACCACTGCGGGTAACGGCGTTGACCGAACCACCCAGGAAATTACCCAGCCGAACATCGAAGGGGGCTACGGCAACCTGAACATCCTGAATGGCATCCAGACTAACGGGGTTGGTACGCGTACTGGAACCGGGCTGCCCCGTTGTACCGGTAGAGCCACCGAGCGACGGGCTAAAACCGATAGCATCGTTGCTGATAGCTCCGTCTATGGTTACGTTGTTGTACCGGAAGTTGGTACCCGCAAATGAATTACTGTTGTTTACCTGGGGCGATAATCGGGTCATGTCGGTCAAACTTCGCGAAATAGTCGGTAACCGGCGAATGGCTTCGCTGTTTACATTGATACCCGCGCCCTGCCGCTCTGCTTCCCGATTGGACTTCACCACTACTTCGCTCAATTGGGTGCTGGCATCCTGGAGGGCAACCGCCAGGTTTGTCGTTTCGCCCAGTTGCAGCATAATACCGGAGCGCGTTTCTTCCTTGTAGCTTACGTAGGTAATAATAAGCTCATACGGCCCGCCCGCATTCATGTTATTGATTCGAAAACGGCCGTCAATGTCCGTAACGGCTGCGTATTTGGTGCCGGTAGGGGTGTATGTCGCCTGAATCGTTGCGCCAACCAGTGCTTCCTTTTGGGCGTCAGTTACGTGGCCGCTAATTCCGCTAGTGGTTACCTGTGCCATAGCAGGCAAGAAGCTTGTAAATAAGAATAGTACAACTAATAATGTACGGACAATTTGTTTCATTGGTTCAGTGATTGGTAGAACGACTGCAAAATTCTCTCAATTCGAACCACTATGTGTTACGCAAATATTACGTTATGAGAAAAGTATGGTTAAAATGTAATTAAAGCCTGATTTCGGCCTGTTAGGGCCATAAATGAAGAATGATTCAGAGGTAGGATAACGCTTTCCTGTAGATGAAAATACTCACTTGTTCAGTAAGTATTTATACATGCAGTCTCGCCAGATGATGAGTGGGTTATTTACCAGGGGGCCAAATGAATTTAGTGCTATTGCTCAGTCGACCTGTTTATAAGAGCGTAAACTAAGTTAAAAGCAGATTAAGTACTGTTCGTCGACTAAAAAGGAAGCGTTTATACATCAATTGATTGCCTCATTAAAGCGTGATTAAAGCTTAACACTCGTGTAACATTGGCGTAACATTGGATTGGTAGTTTTGCACCGCTTAAAGCGATACCAAACTGAACATGAACTGTAAAATCTTTCTTCTTCTCTTCTCATTATTCTCTTCTGCCGCTCTGGCACAGACCGGTACCATCCGGGGAACCATTAAGGATGGTAAGACAAAAGAATCACTGATTGGCTGTACCGTGCTGGTAGCTGGCACTCAACTCGGGACTACCACCGACATCGAAGGAAACTTCAACATTGCCAACGTACCAACGGGTACGCAGAAAGTTGTTATCTCCTATATATCGTACCAGACCAAAGAAATTCCGAACGTTCGGGTAGAGTCGGGAAACACGACGGTTATCGATACCGAACTGGACGAAGGGGGTACTGCCTTACAGGAGGTAGTCGTTCGGGGGAATAAAGCCACTAATACCGAGATTGCTGTCATTACTGAAATCAAGCAGCTAAAGCCAATTGCCGTTGGTATTTCGGCCATGCAGATTCAGAAGTCGCAGGACCGGGATGCGGCAGCGGCCATTCGCCGGATACCGGGTGTGAGTATCATCGATAATCGGTTCGTTCTGATCCGGGGCCTGGCCGCCCGCTACAATTCGGTACTTATAAACGACGTTATTACGCCTTCTACCGAAGTTGACACCCGCTCCTTCTCGTTTGATTTAGTGCCCAGTAATATCATCGATCGGATGATCGTTTTCAAATCTGGTTCGGCTGAAGTTCCCGGTGATTTCGCTGGTGGGATTATAAAAATCTATACGAAACGACGGCCCGACCGGAATTTTGTGGATGCAGGCCTTACCGTCGGTTATCGGGCCAACACAACATTTCAGAATGTACAGACCCAAACCCGGGGTGGTCTGAACGCACTCGGTTTGTGGAGTGCTGACCAACAGATTCCGGCGAGTTTTCCAACCCGGTCGGCGGATTTTAATCAACTGAGTTCACCCGAACGGGCTGCTTACGCCAAATTACTACCTAACACATGGGGGCTGAAAAATATCTCGGTGTCTCCTGATATTCGGTTCGCGCTCAATACGGGCCGCCGGTTCGACATTGGTAATGTGCGGGTTAGTAACCTGACAAGTATTAATTATTCGCTCACGAATCAATTTTCCGATATCGACCTGAAGCTGTATGACAATGGCACTATTGCCAATGCCATAAATCAGCGATATAATGATGCTAATTACGCCCGGTCTTCCCGGTTAGGCATTCTGCACAACTGGTCGGCCCGATTCTCCCCCGCCTTCAACCTGGAATGGAAAACACTATATAACCAATTAAGTACAACCGAGACGGTTGTCAGAACGGGGCAAAATGTAGATACACAAACCGACATTCGGAGTTACTCGGAACGGTTTGAGAATCGGAGTATTCTGACGACACAACTGGCAGGTGAACATACCATTAGTCCCCTAACCAAAATTGACTGGATTGGTAGTTTCGGGTTTACGGGCCGCTGGGAGCCGGATTGGCGCAGGGCTCGTTACCTCCGTCCGCAGGCTGTGGGTGCTGATGGTCAGTTACAACCGTTTCAGATTGCTACTCCTAACGACCCAACACCCGCCGAAGTGGGCCGATTCAACTCAAAACTGCATGAGTACGTTTATTCGGGAATTGTAAACGGTGAGCATACATTCGGCAACCCTACCGACCGCGAACCAAACCGTATTCGATTTGGAGTCTATGGCGAACGTAAAAAACGAGATTATGCCGCCCGTTTTTACGCTTACAAAGGAGTAGGGGCTGCATCGGCAGTGAAGACACAGGACATTGCCAACGCATTTGCTCCCAGTAACGTAACGGGCTATGAGGGTGGCTTCACCCTGGAAGATGGCACCCGCGACCGTGATTCTTATCAGGGGACGAACAATTATCTGGCTGGTTATGTAAGTGGCGACGTGAATTTTGGCCTCAAAGCTAACCTGACGCTGGGTTTCCGGGGAGAATACAATGACCAGGGCATTACCTCAAACATCAACGGGGTGCCGACCCGACTGGTTACAAATAAAATTTTCAGCCCGCTGCCGTCCGTCAATTTTACGTATAAACTAACCGACCGGACCAACTTCCGTTTGGCGTATTCATCGTCGGTAAACCGGCCCGAGCTTCGTGAACTCGCACCGTTCAACTATTACGATTTCAACCTGCTGGCTAACATTCAGGGTAATACGACTTTAACAACGGCTACTATCCAAAACGTAGATGCCAAGTGGGAATTCTATCCCTCGCCGAGCGAACTGATTTCTGTAACAGGGTTCTATAAGTACTTCAAAAACCCGATTGAACAATACCTGTTGTTTCAGCCCAACGAACTGAACTACACGTTTACCAACGCGCAATCGGCTCAGAACTACGGTGTTGAGATTGAGGTACGTAAAGGTTTCCAGCAATCGGCAAGTTCCTTCCTGCAAAATACACAGGTGGTTGCCAACGTATCGCTCATCAAGAGTCAGGTCAATGTGGGTGATTTCGTTACGGCTCCTGACCTCAGCGGAACGATTCAGCAATACGATATTCGGGGTATTGCCGATACCAAGCGAGCATTGGCCGGTCAGTCTCCCTACCTGATTAACGCTGGTATTTACTACGCTGCTCCTAATAACGGCTGGCAGTGGAATGTACTATACAACATTTTCGGACAGCGGATTTTTACGGTGGGTAATACGCAGGCACCTACTATTTATGAAATGCCCCGCCATGCTATTGATCTTAACCTCTCCCGCCAGTTCAACAAAATTGAATTGCGGGTAGGTATTCAGGATATCCTTAACCAGAACGTGCGGTTTGCTCAGGATTTTAACCGCGATGGTAAGATTGGCAGTGACGTTACATCGCAGTCCGCTGATGCTGATCAGCTCATTCGAAAATTCAAGCGGGGCAGTTATTACACGGTTAGTGCCGTTTACACATTTGGCCGCCGAACGGTCATTCCTTAGTACATCATCTCTAATCCAATCTGTAACAAGTAAAAGCAAAAGTTATGAATCTAAAACAAGTAAGTCTTCGGACAATCTGGCCGCAAATGGCAACGCTGTCAATGGGTCTGTTGCTGGTCGTATCGGCCTGTAAAAATGAAGAAACACCTGCTCCAGTTGTACCCGTTCTGACAGTAACAGCAATTTCGCCTACGTCGGCTCCGGCTGGTTCAGCCGTTGTAATTACAGGTACGGCGTTTAATGCTACCCCTACCAGCAACTCAGTTGCGTTTGGTAATGTCCCTGCTACCGTATCAGCAGCAACGACCACATCATTAACCGTTGTTGTTCCTGCCAATGCAGGTTCGCCGGTGACGGTAACAACGGGTGGTATTACGGCAACGGGCCCCGCCTTTACAGTTGCTGCAAAACCAGTTGTCACAGTAGCGGGTAATATCACGGCCAACACGAACTGGACGGCTGGTAATGTCTATCTTATTCAGGGCTTCGTATACGTACAGTCTGGTGCTACGCTGACTATTCAGCCGGGTACCGTTATCAAGGGTGCCGACAAGGATGCCGACCCATCGGGTCAGCAGAAGGGTGGTACGCTGATTATACAGGCAGGTGCCAAAATCAATGCGGCTGGTACTGCCACTGCTCCTATCGTATTTACCTCTAACAAGCCTGCCGGATCGCGTAACTACGGCGACTGGGGTGGCGTAGTTCTTATTGGTAAAGCTCCTACGAACCAGCCTGCGGCTACTGCCTTTGAAGGTGGTATTGCCGGACAACTTGGTGCCTACACGGATGCTGCCGATAACTCTGGTGTGATGCAGTACTGCCGCATCGAGTTTGGTGGTATTGCCCTGCTGGCCAACAGTGAAATCAACGGCCTGACGATGTATGGCGTAGGTTCGGGTACTACACTCGACCACATTCAGGTTTCGTACAGTGGTGATGACTCGTACGAATTGTTTGGTGGTACAGTGAATGCTAAGTATCTGATTGCCTATCGTGGCTTTGACGACGATTGGGATACTGACTGGGGCTGGTCGGGTAAAGTACAGTATGGCCTGGCTATTCGGGACCCACAGGTTGCTGACGTGTCGGGTTCTAATGGTTTTGAGTCTGATAACTTTAATCCAGGATTGCCCGCTACGGGTCCAAACGCAGGTTTGCCGCTTACGGGTGGCGTATTTGCTAACATGAGCAATTTCGTATTCAGTGGTACACCATCTAACGCCAGTACAGCAAAGGGTAGTGGTCCGTTCCAGTCGGGTATGCACCTGCGCCGAAACACAAGCCTAAGCGTTTTCAACTCAGTATTGTATGGTTATCCTGAAGGATTGCGGTTAGATGCCCCGACAGGAACAACCGGTACGCTCGATAATGCTACCAACGGTAGCCTGCAATTACGTGGTATTGTATTGGCTAACATGACCACACCCATCAAAGGTGCTGGTTCAATCACCGATGCTCAGGCAACCGCTTTTTTCAATACAGCAGCGTATAAAAACCAGATTGTTGCCAGTGCTGATGCAGCTACACTGTTATTCAATTCGTCGCTGTTTGGCTTGACCGCTACACCTACGTTGCTGCCGGGCACGGGTTCTCCCCTACTGACAGGTGCCGTTTGGGATGGCAAAGGGGCTGATGCTTTCTTCAAGCAAGAGACCTTCCGGGGTGCGTTTGGTACAGAAGACTGGACCAAAGGCTGGGCTAACTTTGATCCGCAAAACACGGATTACTCTAAATAAGATACAGGATAATTTTTTATATTGGTGTCGCAGGAAAGGGCCGGGGCTTTGCACCGGCTCTTTTTATTTTGTTACTATGAGCAGGATAATGTACAGTACGGATCTATTGTAACTAAATTGTGCTAAAAATTAAATAAAAGCATGTTACTTCTACCACGTATATACGTCTTATACCCAACTACGTCTATGAACTTTTAGGAAGTTTATAACTGTTTGGCAATAAATTTGACTGTATATTATTTCCAGAACCCTCAATCACCGTAACCATGATATCGAAGAAAGCCAAGTATGCAATCAAAGCCCTTAAGGTCTTGACTGAAGAATATGGCAAAGGCCCTGTACTCATCTCATTTATTTCTGCGAAGGAAAACATTCCGAAAAAATTTCTGGAGGCTATCCTGCTGGAATTACGTAACCACGGAATTTTACAAAGCCAGAAAGGGAAAGGAGGGGGCTATTTATTGCGGGTAGACCCAGGCCGGGTCAACCTGGCGCAGGTGCTTCGGGTGATTGATGGTCCCATTGCACCAACTCCCTGTGTTTCCTTCAATTTTTACGTCAAGTGCGACGATTGTTCCGATGAAGTTGCCTGCGCCCTCCGTCCCATCATGGAGCGGGTTCGGGATGCCAATCTGGGCGTTTACGAAAATACGACCCTGCTGACGTTTCAGAACCCGGGGTTGCTGGCTACCAAAGAAATACCAATTGGTGCAAACGGAGCTGATTTAGTATCTGATGCCCCGATGAACCGGATGACGGCGTAAGTCAGAGTAAGATATGTAAGTAGGTGAAGCCGTAAACCATAAAAGCCGTGAGTAGCTACTCACGGCTTTTATGGTTTACGACTTTTCTATTCTGGCTGGTGCTCTTTCCGGAGCAAGTCGTTCACCGTTTTCACCGGATTGAACGTAATGAGGGGAACTTCCACAAAAATTGTATTCCAGTCGGCCATGGCCCCATTCCACAAACCGGGCAACTCCTGCGCCTTCAATTCTTTCCCATCTTTCGACTTGGCCGTGATAAAGCCCGTTTGTGGGTCACGATAGGCGGGCAGGTCATATTTTTTTCCGGCAGGGTCTTTTAGTCCGCATACTAAGTCAACCGGATTGAAGTGTGTCGCTTCATCGAAAATGGCTTTTTGTGCTGGATTGTCCAGGTCTATCTGCGCCGACTCAACTACCTGCAGGGATACGGAACCATCCTGATTTTTGGCCCAGAAAGGCCCGCCACCCGGCTCGCCCACGTTTTTAACCATACCACAAACCCGCACCGGACGATCCAGTTTACGCCGGAAATAGTCGACTTTTTCTTCTTTCGACAGGCTATCAAACTTATCTGGCGGAAGGGTGAATAAGGTATGGCGAAAGAGTTCATCGGCTTCGGCCAGATAGCCATCACTTACGTCGCTGCCTTTCAGCAGTCCCTGCAATCGGGCAATCTGCTGTTGGGAGTCGAGCAATACAGCCGCCAGCACTTTCTTGTACGTAACGGTTGGCTCCTTAATTTCGTCTGGAACAACGTTGTCGATATTTTTGATGAACACGATATCGGCGTCGATGTCATTCAGGTTTTCAATCAGCGCACCATGTCCGGCGGGCCGAAACAGCAGCGAGTTATCGGCGTTGCGAAACGGCGAATTATCTATGTTGACGGAAATGGTATCCGTCGCTTTCTTTTGTTCCGAGAAACTAATATCGAACGTAACCCCAAGCCAGGCCTCATAGTCGGCCTTCTGCTCGTTGATGAGGTGCTCGAAACGACTCCGGTGTTCGGGCGAAACGGTGAAGTGAATTTTTACCAGCCCATCCGAGTTAGCGTAGGCCGCACCTTCTACCAAATGCTCTTCTACCGGCGTACGGGGGCCATCAATATACCGGTGAAATTTGAGGAGACCTTTGGGTAAACTACCGTAGTCAAGCCCTTCCTCGGTGAGTAGAAAACGTAGTATCGTTTGGCGATCTGCTTTATCAATGTCCTGTCCTTTGGAAGCCATCGCTTTTTTTAAATCGTCGTAAAAGGCGAAGTCGGTCAGGCGATCGAATACCTCATCGACGGATTTGTCCATTTTTCCTTCCAATGCCGCAAACAGCGCCTTGAACATACGGGTTGCCGCCCCTGAAGCGGGCACGAACTTGACCAGATCGCGCTCGTGGGCGGCTGAGTCGAATCGCTGGGTATAGGTTGGTAACTGGCCTTCGTCAATCCGGACAATGCCGTCGCCAATGGTGGCTGCCTTGATAACGTTCAGAAATGGAAAGCCGTTAACGAAATGATTTATCTGCTGGTCAATCCTGTCGAGTGGTATGCCCTGTACCAGAATTTGATCCTGATCCTGCTCCGTGAAAGTCATAGTAAGAGAAGAAAAAAAGCGTTAGGAATAGGCGGCAAATTGGGTATTTAAGCGATGCGACGCAAATCAAATCGTGCAAAATAAGAAGGGGTAGCAATGTGCCGGTGGCTGCTTTTTAAGTCAACCGTTATTTTTATTCTCATCCTAAATCTAATAGAGTTATGAAACTGATCGCTTTTGATGCCGACGATACCCTCTGGGTAAACGAACCAAACTATGTTGACGTAAAGCAGAAATTATGCGAACTGCTGTCTCATTATATTGATCAGGAAACCCTGGAAGACCGATTCTACGACGCGCAGATTCGTAATCTCCAGCACTTTGGCTACGGAGCCAAGAGCTTTATTCTCTCCATGATTGAAACCGCCATCGAGTTAACCGACGGAGCCATAACGAGTAAGGAGATTCAGCTTATTATTGATGCCGGGCGGCAGTTACTCGATTTCCCGATTGAGGTACTGGATGGCGTTACAGAGGTGCTGGAAATGCTGTCGACCCAATTCGATTTGATGCTCCTGACCAAAGGGGACCTGTTCGACCAGGAGAGTAAAATAGCCCGTTCGGGACTGGTGCATCATTTCAAACATGTTGAAATCCTCAGCGAGAAGAATGAAGAGGCTTACTTACGGGTACTGAAGAAGCACGCGGTAGAACCCGCTGATTTTCTGATGATTGGTAACTCGTTGAAGTCGGATATATTACCGGTGGTGCATATTGGCGGGCGGGCCATCCACATTCCATCCGCCGTTAGCTGGGCACATGAGCGCGTAGAAGATGAGCAACTGACGGGTAAGTCATTTACAACGCTGGGTAGTGCCCGTGAACTGTTGAACTTATTCGAAACGGTTAATAGCTAACCGTGAAACGATCGGCGTCCAGGTTAGCCGGAAATTGTGCCCGAAAGGCCCGCAGGTCATCCAGCGAGAGCGTTTGCTGGTGAACAACTTCTGTGTCGGACTGGCGGAAAAGGACCTCGCCTTTGTAGTCGATTACGGCCGAATCGCCACTGTAGGGATGCCCATTTCCGTCTTTACCAACGCGGTTAACGCCGATAACGTAGCTTAGATTTTCGATAGCGCGGGCTTGTAGCAACACATTCCAGGCGTTGCGCCGGGCGGCTGGCCAGTTGGCTACGTAGAGTAATAAATCATAGTCGAAAGGGGAGGAGGTTGCCGGGGTGTTGCGGCTCCAGACCGGGAAACGGAGATCGTAGCAGATGAGTGGGCAAATGTGCCACCCTTTCCACTCTTTCACAATCCGGTTTGTTCCGGCGGTGTAAACGGCATCTTCGCCCGCCATCCGAAACAGGTGCCGTTTATCGTAAGTGTCGAACTGCCCGTCGGGCTGCATCCAGATAAGTCGGTTAAAATAGGCACCCTTTTGCTGCACGACGTAACTGCCTGTTACCACAGCGCCGGTTTGTGCGGCCATCTGTTTCAGCCACCGAACCGTAGTCAGGTTCATCGGTTCAGCTACTGCGGCAGCATCCATGGTGAATCCTGTTGTAAACATTTCAGGCAGTACAATCAGGTCGGTGGGTTCGGGCAGGCTATAGATACGCTCCTCCAGCATAGCCCGGTTTGCAACGGGGTCGTGCCAGAACAGGTCGGGCTGGAGGAGGGTGATGTGCATGAATGGACAATGGAAAATGAATAATGGCTAATAGGGTGCAATGGTTGAAATCAATCATACATTGTACATTATCCATTAGAGTTTATGTCAATTTAGGCTTAGGATGATTAGGATACTGAACAGGCTTTCGTGTCACTCTGAAATTGTGCAAGCCAGCGCACAAGTGAATCACCGTACCCACAAAATCGCTTTTTCGCAACCGACATGCATCCCGAACGATTCGATATCGTTTCGTACTCCCAATCACGTGTTCAACCTGAACCCGAATTCGCGATACCGCTTGGTTGTAG
>NZ_KB893443.1 GCF_000374085.1 Spirosoma spitsbergense DSM 19989
ATCAAACGCCAGTTTATTAAGGGTGGATTTGTAATCAAACGCCAGTTTATTAGTAATCAAACGCCAGTTTATTAAAAGTTATCCACAGCATAAAAAATTAGTAATCAGGCAATTATCTGCTAAAATTTTCCCTTACAAGTGTTTAACAAGTGATATTTGATAATACACAATCACTTGTTGTCGAAAAAGTGGCTTGAAAAAACGGTTTTTAGGGTGGTTGACACGACTAAAAAAATAGATCAACGAGAGCTGGCCAACGAGCAGATCAAAAATCAAATTGGAAAGGGAAGAAAAAACAAAAAACTAAAGGGGCAGAGGGGCCGCAACTATAAATTTAGTTAAACCTTGATTTTTTACTAACCTACTGTGCTCAACTGATCTCATCCTGATAGCCACAGCAGTGGCCAGCCTTTCCCCCGTCATCACCTCCTAACCAATCCATCATTTATAACACAGGGGAAAAAGAAAATCCCACTTGCAGAATAAACCGTCCGGTGCGATATTTGTCGCTCGTGAATAAGCAAGCCATGACTTTGTAGCTACAAACCCTGCTGCGCGACGGGTTTACCGCTACAAAGTCAGCCTTTCGTTACGCAAGCTTACGAAAGGCCCGTCTTGCAATCGTTCCTCTTGACCCCGTTTCCAATGAGTGAAAACAAGGTTATAACCATGCGCTTTCGGGTCAGTACCGAAGAGCGCAACCAGATTGAAGCGAAGGCCAAGGTAGCCGGGCTGACTGTTAGCGAGTATGTCCGCCGGGTGGCCACCAGCCAGGCCGTTGCCGAGCGGCTACCGGCTGAGCTGCGGCAGGTCGTTACAGGCGTGGCCAACAATTTGAACCAATTGACCCGCTACGCGCATCTGCGGCAGTTTGATGGTAAAGCCATTGACGAGATTCTATTAGTTCTAAAAACGGCCCTGCGATGATTGCCAAAACCAGTATCGGGCGGAGTTTCGGTTCAGCCTTGGAGTACGGGGCTGGACTGAAGGAAGGGAAAGAAAATAAACCTTCGCAGTTGCTTGGTGCGTCGAACTTAGGAGCGCGTGATCCGCAGGGCATGGCCGCTGAGATGATGGCCGTAGCGGATAGCAGCCGGTGCCAAAGCCCGGTCTGGCATACATCCCTGAATTGGCCAAAGGGGGAAGAAGTCCAGAAGGAGCAGCTACTACGGGCTGCGTCGGAGTATTGCCGACAGATGGGAGCCGACCCCACCCGTCACCAGGTAGCCATTTACCAGCACCACGACCGGCCCCACACCCACATTCACATCTACATCAACCGCGTCCCGATGGACGGAGGCCCCGCGCTGGACACGAGCCACAACTACGCCCGGAACGTGAAGGTCTGCCAAGCGATTACCCAGCAGTTAGGCATGAGCCAGCTACCACAGCAACGCCAGAGCTTAAACGATCACGACCCCCACAAGCAAAGCACCCGTGAGTATGTACAGGAGGCACTAAAAACGACCCTCACAAATCCTCAAATAACGACGGTCGAGCAGTTAAGTGAGCAGCTACGGTTAAAGTGCGTAGAGAGCCAGTTTAAACACGATAGTAAGGGGGTATTGGTGGGGTGCAGTTTTCGTTATGAGCAGACCGCCGTGAAAGGTACCGAAGTAGGCCATAAAGCTAAGCAGATTGGCCAGCAGTTGAACCTGAATCAGCAGGAGCAGAACCAAAGTCAAAGTGCTTGGAACGCTTTGTTTGCGGGTTACACCGCTGCGACAGAGAAAGACCGGTGGAATGAGCTTTTAACGGGCTACCAGCAAACGAAGGGGGAAGAAATGAAGCAGCCTAAGCCCCAACAGGAGAAAAGGCCGGAAATCGAAGAGAAACAACAAAAAACACCCAAACGCGGGTTAGGACTATGAACCCACAAGATTTATTCAACGATATCAAGGCCATGAAGGCCCAATTAGACGAGTTAAGCCAACGAGCCGCCCCGGTTACGGCTGAACAATTGGAACAAGTCATTGACCGACCTATTACGTTAGATGCCAAGAGTTTCGCCCAGCATGTGCTGCCCGACCTGAAAAAGGGTCTGCCTGATACGGCTGCTATTGAGCAAGCAGCCGATAAGGCGGCTAGCCGAATCGCGCAGACTGCCGATCAAGCGGTTCAGAACTTTGAGAAAACCACGCAGAGAATTCCACGTCATGTGCGGGTAACGGGTGATATTTACGGCTTTACGACCTTCTATGCTGCTTTAGCGTATGGAGTAGTGTTAGTTTTGGTAGTCTTCGGAGCGTGGCTTTTATGTGACCACTACCGGGAACAGGCCCAAGAGACCGTTATTTACAAACAGGCCCAGGAGGTGATCCGAGAACGGGATTATTATTACAACCAAATTCAAGATTATAAGCGCAACAACTCAACGTATGCCCGGCTATTCCCCGCTTATGACGACAACGGGTTTTGGGACCAGTTCAACAAACCATGATTCATACTATAAAGCCTTGAACGTCACTATTAATAGAATACCGCGAAATTTAACGACCTTACAAGGCCATTTCTTGATGACCCCCTCGCGCAAGTATACATAAGCTGTATATAGCCCGCATCACGGCTGTTTAGGTTGTCTATCGCACGGGTTTCGATTGATAGCATCCTCTCCTTTCAATGTGTATTCTATAATCTACCGATGAACGATGGATACGAATCAACGTCAAATTCTGCTGGCCGATGACGATCAGGACGATTGCCTTTTTTTTAAAGAAGCCTTGAACGAGCTACCGGTAGCCGTTCACCTCACTACCGTGCACGACGGGGAAGAGCTGATGCAACGACTCAATAGGCAGGGGGAGCCACTACCCCATATACTGTTCCTCGACCTCAATATGCCCCGTAAAAGCGGCCATGAGTGTTTGGCCGAAATAAAACGCGACCAAAAACTCAAGCAACTTCCGGTTATCATCCTCTCCACCTCATTTGAGAAAGAAATGGCCGATATGCTTTACCTAATTGGCGCTCACTACTGCATTCGCAAACCAGCCAGCATAACACAACTCAGACAGGTCATTCAGCAGGCCCTTACCTTGCTAACACAAGGAAGTCATTTACAGCCCACGAAAGAAGATTTTATGCTCAGCTGTGAACGATAAATCGACACCCAAAGCGGACGAAAAAGTCTTATCTACTAATTTATTTCCGGTGGTAGGTATTGGCGCATCAGCAGGCGGATTAGAGGCCTTTCGGAAACTACTCAAAGCGATTCCCGAAACGTCAGGGATGGCTTATGTGCTGGTGCAGCATCTAGCCCCCAATCATGATAGCCTGTTGCCCGAACTGCTTCAAAAGGCGACCATGATTCCGGTCCTGGAAATATCCGATGACATTAAGGTCGAGCCGGACCATATTTATATTTTACCCAGCAACAAAATGCTGGTAGCCAATGATGGCGTATTACAGTTAAGCCCCCGCTCCACCAATAAAGGGAAACTCAATCTACCCATTGACCTTTTTTTTACCTCCCTGGCCGAGATCCATCAAAGCCATGCGATTGGCGTCGTGTTATCGGGTACGGGCAGTGACGGCACCCAGGGACTAAAGGCCATTAAAGAAAACGGGGGTATTACCGTAGCGCAGGATGAAGCCTCCGCCGGGTATGATAATATGCCTAAAAGTGCGGTGCAGGCCGGGGTTGTTGACTTTGTGCTTCCGCCCGAAGAAATACCGCAAAAACTGGTTGAAATAACCCAGATTTTAAGCGGAAAAGGCGGGAATGATCCCAGCGCACCGGAGTCAGAAAAAGCGGTGTTCAACCAAATCCTTACGCTGCTACGTATCCGTACCAGAACCGATTTTACCTATTACAAACAAACGACTATCCGCAGGCGGATTTTACGCCGGATGGCAATTACTAAACGAGAGGAAGTTGCCCACTACCTGACCTATTTACGGGATAACCAGCAGGAGCAGGATGCTTTATTTCAAGACCTGTTGATCCCCGTTACGTCATTTTTCCGGGACTCGCCCGTATTCGATACGTTACAGGAAACGGTTTTCCCCACGATCATAAAAAATAAGGCTGCCAGTGAACCCATACGCATTTGGGTGGCGGGATGCAGCACAGGACAGGAAGCCTATTCGATAGCCATGTGTTTTAGGGAGCTCCTGGCCGATACCCCACAACGAGTCCAACTCTTTGCCAGCGATCTAAGCGAACCCGCCATTGCCAAAGCACGAACCGGGTTGTACACAAAAGCCGAAGTAGCCTCTGTTTCCCCCCAACGACTGACTGAATTCTTTACCAAAACCAACGACAATTATCAACTAAATAAGTCCGTGCGGGATATGTGTGTCTTTGCTGCACACAACTTCTTAAAAGACCCGCCCTTTGGCAAACTAGATTTAATTAGTTGCCGGAATGTGCTGATTTATCTGGAACCCTATCTGCAACAGAAAGTATTTACCACGTTTCAGTATGCCTTAAACCCAAAAGGCTATTTACTACTCGGTAAATCGGAGACGATTGGGCACGCTTCTCCCCTTTTTTCTCCGACCACTAAAAACGCTAAAGTATTCACCCGCAAAGAGGGGACTGGTCGGATTATGCCAATGGCTATTCAGCCCAACGAGTTGACTCTGAGTCAGGCTACTAGTGAACATAAACCTATGCGTACCGACTTTCAAAAAGTAGCCGATGAGCTAATTCTCAAAAACTACACGCCTGCCGGTGTAGTCATCAATGAGGTCATGGATATTGTCCATTTTCGCGGTGACACAGCCCCTTATTTAGCCCAATCGCCCGGTAAGCCCACGCATAATTTGTTACTGCTGGCCAAAGACGGACTAGCTTTTGAGTTACGCAACCTGGTACACAAAGCGAAAAAAGACCAGACACCAACGATCAAAGACAATATCCCGGTACAACTAAATGGGTACGTACAGACCATTGCTATCGAAGCGGTCCCCTTGCCCCATATGGCCGAGCCACATTATTTACTTCTTTTTCACCATTCCACGATTGGTAAGGAGCAACCAGGCCTTACGCCTAAGAACGTAAAAACGAAGGCTAAAAAAGAGGAGAAAGACCTTCGATTGCAGCAATCAGAGCAGGAGCTAGCGCAAGTTCGTGAAGATATGCGCGGTATTACCCAGGATCAGGAAGCGGTAAACGAAGAACTGCAAAGTGCTAACGAAGAGTTATTGAGTGGCAATGAAGAATTGCAGAGCTTAAATGAAGAATTAGAAACCAGCAAAGAAGAGTTGCAAAGTACCAATGAAGAATTAACGGTTGTCAACCAGGAAATGATTAACCTCAATGAGCAGGTAACAGGCGCCCGGGATTATGCCGAAGCGATTGTGGCCACCATCCGAGAACCCTTACTGGTACTGGATCAGCACCTGCGGGTAAAAAGTGCCAATCGTTCTTACTATACATCATTCCAGGTCAGTGAAGCAGAAACGGAAGGTAAGTTGATTTACGAAGTGGGTAACAACGATTGGGATATTCCAGCCTTGAAAGACCTACTAGAAAAAATTCTCCCTAAAAAATTTGAGTTCAACGATTTTGAATTAACCCATACATTTTATAAGCTTGGTGAGCGGGTCATGCGCCTGAATGCCCGTGAGGTACAAAATAAGCGGTCGGAAAAATTGATTCTGCTGGCAATAGACGATATTACCGAAGCAAAGAAGGCTGAAGAAGAGAAAAAGCGAATAGAACACCGCTTTCAATTCATCACCAATGCCATTCCCCAAAAAGTATGGACGACCGATGAAGAGGGCAATTTAAATTATTTTAATGAGGTATGGCACACCTATACAGGGCTTACCGCCGAAGAGCTAAAGGATAGGGGTTGGAAAAAAATCATCCATCCTGACGATTGGGAAGACTATAAAACCCAGTGGCAACATTCCTTAGATACGGGTACTAATTTTGAATTGGAGCAACGGTTATTAAATAAAGACGGGGAGTACAAATGGCATTTAAGTCGGGGGTTAGCCTACAAAGGAGAGAACGGGAAATTAGCGATGCTGTGGGTAGGCACCAATACGGAGATTCAGGAACAAAAACAACAACAGGAAGCATTAGAAAAAGCAGTTGCTAACCGAACCCATGAGTTGAATGAAGCCAACGTAATGCTGGAAGAACAAAACGGAAAGCTTCAGCAAATGAACAAAGAGCTTGCATCCTTCACGTATGTATCAAGCCACGATTTGCAGGAACCGCTACGCAAAATTCAAACCTTGGCCAATCGTATCCTCGAAAAAGAGGAACAAAACTTAACCGATAATGGCAAAGATTATTTTACGCGCATCCAGAAGTCCGCCGAACGA
Organism: Spirosoma spitsbergense DSM 19989; assembly: GCF_000374085.1. Lineage (GTDB taxonomy): Bacteria > Bacteroidota > Bacteroidia > Cytophagales > Spirosomataceae > Spirosoma > Spirosoma spitsbergense. The sequence continues at coordinate 6,283 of NZ_KB893443.1, forward strand.
ATGCGGCAACTGATCGATGATTTGCTGGCCTTCTCCCAGTTAAGCACCTCCGAACGAATAGTTGAAAACGTCGATCTTCGTTTACTGGTTGAAGAGGTACTAGACGAGCTTAGGGAAACCATTGCGGAAAAGCACGCTACAATAGAGGCTACTGCCCTGGGCCATGCTCCTGTCATCGTGTTTCAGTTTCACCAACTGATGCATAATCTGATTGGTAATGCGCTTAAATTTTCGCATCCTGACATACCCCCACACATCCGTATAAAGAGCCAACTCATCAAAGGAAGTGATGTAAAAAAAGCGACTCTTTTACCGACCACTGATTATTGTAACATCACCGTTACCGATAATGGCATCGGTTTTGAATCACAATACAGCGAACGGATATTTGACTTATTGCAACGTCTGCACGGTAAAGAACACTATAGGGGGACGGGTATTGGTTTAGCTATTGTCAAAAAAATTGTAGAGAATCACAACGGTATTATTACAGCCACTAGTGAATTAAATAAAGGGGCACAGTTTGATATGTATATTCCTACTGCTTAGCGATTTTGGTATTTTTTTAATTACACCAGATTTATGCTAATGAAGATTTAAAATTAAAATGTATTCCCTATTTGTTCTGTACAATAATTGATGAACAAAAATACGTTATCGAAGCTTATTCTAAATTAATCAAAAGTCCAAAGACCACGTCGCTACCGATTTAATAGGGCTTTTAAACAGCCAATGGGCAACCCCTCTTTGCAGGCCAAATCGATCAACTGAGTAAACGAATAGTTTTTAGTAAACGGAGTGTTGTCTAAATCCTGCCAAGCCTTTATAAACGTATTCGTGAGAATACCTTCTGACGTAGATAGCGGTAGATTAGCCAGTAAGATGAGTCCCCATAACTTGGGGGCTTGGGTATCATAAAACGAAATAAAATCTTGTTGTGTGATACTGAGTTTGGAAGAAAGCGTTTTCATAACCCCATAACTATTTGGCAGTCAGTTATTCACCAGATTCTTATGGAATGGTATTTTTTCCCCGTTTAATCAATAAGCATAGCGTAAACTCGGCATTGGCATAGTTGTCACCCCCAAATACTAACACGCGTCGCAGCTACTGCTTTTTAGGGTATACCCGTAGAACCAACGGGTGCATTTGCCGTTTCGTACAAAATCCGTCACTTGGACGGCTCTCACTATTTAATATATTGATTATCAACTAATTCAGATCAGAAAGTCGGTTTCATAAAACAAAAACCAGAATGGTCAGTGGACCTACTTTCTGACCCTATTTTTTGACTTAATCTGAATAGTCAAATTGCTAATTAACTGTGGGTCAAAAAGGTAGGACTTATTGGGCCTAAAATGGCTAAGCTGATCTATTCCTTCTAAGTCTCGCTAAATTGCTCAAGTGACGGATTTTGTACGAAACGGCAAACCTGCCCACCAACCTATGAATAGTGCAATGCCCGGCCACTCGTGAGAATGTGCCGGGCGTTGTACTATTCCAGTTTCGTTGTATAATGATTGTTATGTTATGTGAAATAAATCAGAAAGCAGCCATCCTGTCAGATCAGCCGCTTTCTTGAGAAAATACAATGACCCTACTTATTTCCCTTTCCAATCAGGGGCTTATCAGCCAGGCAGTAGGTGTAACAGCCGAGCGGCTGCCCGTTCGCCATCGGTTTCGTTCAGAGAGTAGAATTCAACCAAGCTTCCTGTCAAGCGGACACCATCCCAACGGCCCATACTATCGCGGTAAATGACTGCATACCCGGCCAGATTGCCAATCTCAGCCCGGATGTCATCCAGTACATTTTCTATGTCATTGGTCACGCTTTTACTGCCTTGATCCAAGTCAATAATGGCAATAACACTGCCCTCAACGGTGTAGGTGTAGTCCGCCCTAATTTCCCCTTTGTGTTGGTTACGTTGTTCCATTGGTGATAATCGTGACTAATCAGAAAATAGCCTTCCATATGCTGTAAACCACTATATTTAAGCCGTGACTACTCATTATGGCTTAAATGACTAATCAGCAATATTTGACGATAAAAGAAGCGGCCCAGCTTTACGGCCGCTCTGAACAGACCATCCGGCGACTAGTCAAACAGCATGTTTTGACTAGTCATGTTCGTTCCGAAGATACCCCTAAAGGAAAAGCGTATCAGATCAGTTCGCTATTGCTACAGCAGGAGTACGAAGCCCCTACAGTGGCCACCTTACCCGCGCTGATCGTGTCTGATTCGATACAGGAGGAGAATCAGCAGTTACGGGAAGCGGTCGCTGAACGCGACCGGACAATTCAGCAATTACAAAATCGTCTGTTTGAACAAGGCGACATTATGAATGCGATGGCTAATCAGATGACTAGTCAACTGACTAATCAGAAGATGGGTCACATTGAAGAATTGTTGATTCAGCAAAATGCTCAAATAGGCGACCTCCAAAAACGTTTGCCCGCACCTGGAGCCGATGATTCTACTCCCAACCGGCGCAGCTTATGGAGCCGGTTATTCGGCGTCTGATTCGTCCTCGATCAAACTTAAGTAGGTGTCCAGTTCACCCGGCTCTAAAACTTCCTTCTCGGATTTGTCATAAACGGCCAGCAGGTATACCGCTTTCTGCGTGACCTTCACAAAGGTAATTACCCGCGCCCCACCCGATTTGCCTTGCTTCTTACTGGCAATCGCCATGCGTACTTTGTAGCAACCTTTACCCAATGCCGCTCCCTGAGTAGGTTCTTCCCGCAGCGAGTCAAACAAAACCCGCAGGTCGTTTTTTAACGACGGATATTTTTTAGCCAGTCGCTTCGCCTGTCGGTCGAAGGTTGGCAACCGTCTAAGGTCATAACTCATCGAGTAATTCGTACGCGTCACGGGCCTGCGTTTTACCCGCCAGCACGTCATTTAACTCCTCGACTGCTTCCCCCAGTTCAGCCAGAAACAGGGCCTTTTCATTGGATATGCCCACTGGTAGCGGCTTAGCTTTCACAAACGACAGGCTACGTAACAACTCCATCATGAAGCCCACTTTGCTATCAGGAATGTCTAAAACGATTTTCATACAAGCAAGATACTAAGTTCTGTCCTTTTTAGCGTGTTTTCAGGCTCTGTACGCCCCGATCTGCCGATTCGCGGCCACTTCCCTTATTTTTCTTTCCCCTTCGTTTCTAAGCCAAATACTTTGGCTGTATAGCTTCCAACGTTCTTTACCTTGCCATCGACCACTTTGGTCTGAATATCGTAGAGTTGCCGAGTGATAACTTCGGTTGAGTGAGTAGCCAGCACAGTATCAGCTTGATCGGGTCGCAGTCGGAATTGCTTAACTAGCCGCTCGTGCAGATTTGACGCTTGAGCCGGTTCGGGTTTAGCCTGGTAGAATACCTCAAACTCGACTTCGACGACTGGTTTACGACCACGGCCAGGGCGGTCGCCGTAAATGGGTTTGTAGGTGAATGTGATGTCTGTATGGCCGTTAATTTCCTTGGCAGCTATATCTAAAACCCTTCGCTGAAAATTTGTCCAGTCAGGGTAGCTATCCTTACCAGTTTTAGGATCAACAATCCATAACATAGATTTGAGATCTGCTATGTCGCGTCGGAATGTCTTGTCAGCCATGTTTTTGTACATGCATAATAGTTCATAAATCCGTTTAGCGTAAGCTGAGTTAAGCGAGATTGCTGCTGCCAATTGAACCTTGGTGTACTTTTTATTGAGGTCTACGTACAGAGGCCGAACATAACGAGATAGCTCAATTTCAATCAAGTCAGTACCTTTTTTAAAGCGTGCGGAAGTTATAAATGTCGCAATTAGGGCATCTCCACCTGATAACGTTGTTTCAAACACACGGCTCATCAATTTGCGAGCAGCCTGCTTATAAGCTTCACCCATTAAGCGTTCAGAGCCTGTTATCTTGGCCATCTCCTTAACGGATACCTGATATGCTTTTGTCTCGGAGTCTTCGGGTCTAACCTGAGCAACGACCATGTACAGTAGATTCTTTTCGGTTTCGCTCATCTCATACCGAGCTACTGTCAATGCATTATCCTGCCATATTTCAATTGACTTGTTCATTTATAAAACTATCTGATTGTCAGGGCAAATTTAAAAACTTCTTAATAAACTTTCAGTAAGTAATAAAAAAAAGTTTATTAGCTATCAAACGCCAGTTTATTAAGGGTGGATTTGTAATCAAACGCCAGTTTATTA